>CAXUDP010000001.1:0-94934 GCA_964249735.1 uncultured Acetobacteraceae bacterium
TTCGGCACCGAGCGCGGGCTGCTGGCGGTGATGGATCTGGCGGCACGCTGAACCATGGGAAAGTTGACGATGTCGACGGCACGGTATCTCTTTTGTGAGAGTGCTCCGTGCCTCGGGTCAGGGCTTGGGAAATACGATCGATTTAAGATTGCATGTCGAGTGGAACATTTCTTGCGTTTTGCGACACACTACAGGAGCGACGCCTCGTCTCGGATGGTGGATCGATAAGCCAGTCGGGCAGGCGCGCCTTTTCCAGCAAGGACGCCGACATGACTTTGATCCAGTCGAAAAGAAATTTCGCACTCTCGCCGACCGCCTCGCTCATGGGAAACCGGGCCGTTTCTGCCGATCCGCGTCGGGTTCTCGAGGCGGGATTCGAGAATCTCGACATCACGCTCGACGTCGAGCGCCGCACGCTCTGGAACTACATGCGTCCCGCGAATGGGCTGGCCTGCTTCACCATGGAGCTGCTGGGTGACATACGGGCGATGCACGCAGCGGTCCGCGACCTGCATGCGACAACCCGGCAGAACGGCGGCAAGACGCTGCAGTATGTTGTAGCCGCATCGCATATTCCCGGCATCTACAACATGGGCGGCGACCTTGCCTTGTTTGCGGACAAGATCCGGAACGGCGAGCGATCGGTGCTCGATGCGTATGCACACGCCTGCATCGACCTGGTCTATGCCAACTCGATCGCCTTCAGCCTGCCCCTGGTCACGATCGGCCTGGTGCAGGGCGACGCGCTGGGCGGCGGCTTCGAGTGCGCCCTGTCCTACGACGTGATCATCGCGGAACGGAGCGCCAAGCTCGGTCTTCCCGAGATCCTGTTCAACCTGTTCCCGGGCATGGGCGCCTACAGCTTCCTGTCGCGCCGGCTTGATCCGGCCCGGGCGGAGAAGATGATCCTGAGCGGCCGCATCTACACCGCCGAGGAGTTGTTCGAGATGGGCGTGGTCGACGTGCTGGCGGAGGACGGTGACGGTCATTACGCGACGCAGGCCTACATCGAACGCAACGCACGGAAGCACAACGCCTATTCTGCGGTCTATGCGGCTCGTCGGCGAGTGAATCCCGTCACGGAGCAGGAGTTGCGGGACGTCGTCGACATCTGGGTGGATGCGGCGTTGAACCTAGAAGCACCGGATCTCCGGAAGATGGAGCGTCTCGCGACGGCACAGGCGAAGCGGGTGCTGGCGGTGACGGGATCCGCAAGCCGAGTCGCTGCGGAATAAGAACGGCTGCGACAATGACAGGGCAGGAGGTCGGCAACATGGACACCATGAGCGTGCCCCCACGTGGCCGGCCTCGGTTGAAGGTCAGACCGGTCACTGCACAGCGCGACCACGCACCGGGATCTCGTTCTCGATGCGCTCGATCGCGCTGCTGATCCGTTCGGCGAGCGGCACGCCGTTCTGGACGAGCGACGCGAGCGGCAGGTTCCGGCATTGACCGCACAGGTCATGCACGGCACTCGCGCCCACGTTGGCCGCGGCGCTCCGGAGCGCATGCGCCCCGTTGCGGAACGACAGCATGTCGCCGGCTGCGGCGGCCTGCCCGATCTGCACGCCAAGAATACGAGCCTCCACGATGAAGCCTTCGAGCAGATCTGTGGCGAAGTCGCGCCCGCCGAGCAGTTCGAGTTCGGCCATTACCTGGAGGTCGAGTGGCGCCCGGTTGGCGGAGAACTGCGGATGCGAGCGGATGTCGTAGACGGCCGAGGCAGGCGGTGCGGCGACGTCCGGGTTCGTGACGAGGCCGTGGATCCGCGCGATCAGATCGGCCGGAACGACCGGCTTGATGATGCAGGCGACCATGCCGGCCTCCAAACAGCGGTCCGCCGTTTCGGGCGTCGCATCCGCGGTCAGGGCCACCAGCGGGACGGCCGTCTGTCCGAGCGACAGGAAGGCGTACTCCTTCGCCGCGTCCAGTCCGCCCATGACCGGCATGTTGAGGTCGAGAAGCGCCAGATCGAATCTCCGTTCGGTCAGCGCGATCACCGCGTCCTCGCCGTTCCGGACCAGGTGCACGCTGTGGCCGGCGCGTTGCAGGATCTTCTCGACCAGCTTCTGGTTGGTCAGGTTGTCGTCGGCGACGAGGATGTGCAGCCTGGATGATCTCGGCGCGACCGGGATGCTCGACGCAGGGGCGGGTGCCGCGACTGGCACGACGCAACGCTGCACGGCAGCACGCAGCTCGTCCGGACTACAGCTGCTGCCGACGATGCTCGTCACCCAGCTGCGCAGTTGGCCCGCCTCGTCGGGATCGATGTTTGCGGCGACCAGCAGGCGCGGAAGGTCGCCGCTGCGGTCGAGCTCGGCCAGCCGGTGTGACAGGATGTCCCGCGAGCCGCGCGTGGGACTATCGAGGACAAGCAGCGTGCCGGACGCGTCAGGAAGAACATGGTCCAACCGGGCGGCCAGGGCTGCGGCGTCAGTCACCACGATCAGCGACGTGCACAGCGAACGGAGATGCGCATCCATCGGCGAGTCCTCGACTTGCTCCCGGAAGAACACGATGCATGGCACGATCGTCTCGGTCCTGCCCTCCTTGTCGGAGGCGACGGGACAATCGAGCTCCACCGAGAACGTGCTGCCCTCGCCCGGCACGCTCGTGACGTCGATCGTGCCGCCCAGCAACAGGACCAGGCGCCGCACCGTCGCCAGACCCAGACCGGTGCCGCCGAAGCGGTCGATGATGGTGCGATCGGCCTGGGTGAAGCTTTCGAAGATCCGACCTAGCGCGTTCCCGCTTATGCCGATCCCGGTGTCGGAAATCTCCATCTTGAGACGGACCCGGTCGCCTGCGCCGGGCTGCGCGGTCATGGCGATCCTGACGTCGCCGGCTTCGGTGAACTTGAGCGCGTTGCTGAGGAGGTTCACCAGGATCTCGTGCAGGTGACGGGGGTCGCTCTGCACCAGCCGGGGCACGTCGCACCCTATGTGCACGAACAGCCCGATGCCCTTGGCCCGGGCCTGTGGCGCCAGCAGCTGGCGCAATCTCAGCACGATGCCGCCGACATCGACCGCCGATATCCGGACCGGCATCTGGTTCGCCTCGAGCTGGCTGAAGTCCAGGATGCTCGATACCAGCGACATCAGGATGTCCGAGCCGATCCGCAGCTGTTGCGCGAGCTCGCGCTGCTCCTTGTCCAGCGGGCTGTCCTCCAGCAGGCCGAGGCTGCCCAGGATCGCGTTCAGCGGCGTGCGCACGCTGTGGCTGACGCTGGCCAGGAACATGCTCTTGGCCCGGTCGGCGGCCTCCGCTTCCCGCCGTGCGGCCGAAAGCTTGGCAATCAGCGTGGCGCCATAGCCGGGCACGATGATCAGGCCAACCAACAGCCCGAGCCAGAGGTAGTGTTCGTGCAACCAGAACGGCGTGGTGCGGCAGACGATGCCGAAGCCGGCCATGGCCACGACCATGGCGGCGAACAGGAAGCGCAGCCCGAAGCGAAAGCCGTTGCCGAGTATGACCCAGAGATAGATCGGGTAGAGCACGGAGGTGGTGGCGCCCCCCGCGTGCATCTCCAGCGAGATCATGCCGAAATCGGCGAACAGGGCGACGATGACGCGGCCTAGGACAAGGCACGGGGTCCGCCGGATGTGCAGCAGGAGGCAGGCCGAGAACAGGAGGTAGAGGGCGATGTAAGTCAGCTCGAGTGTCAACGCCGGCGTGCGGACGCCGATCATGTAGGCGCTGACGACGAGGCTGAATCCGAACCGGTTCAGGCTCATCTCGAGTTCCGATCGCTTCGCCACCGGGCTGGCAGCCGGCGGGGGCGACTGGTCGGTCCTGAGGGCGTCAATCAACGGAGGAGTCCTCATCGCGAAGCAGCGCCAGCATCGCCTCGATCGGCAGGGGGTGGCTGAAGTAGAAGCCCTGGATCTCGTCGCAGCCTTCGCCGGACAGGTGGGTCAGCTGCTCCACGGTTTCCACGCCCTCGGCCACCACCGTCATCTGCAGCCCGTGCGCCAGGCTGATGACGGCACGCACGATGGCGGCGTCGTTGGCGTCGGTGCGCAGGTTGCGCACGAAGGACTGGTCGATCTTGATCCGGTCCACGGGGAAGTTCTTGACGTGGCTGAGGAAGGAGTAGCCGATCCCGAAATCGTCTATCGCGACCCGGACGCCGAGCTGGCGCAGCTCCCGTAGAACGCCGGCGGCAGCATCGAGGTCCTCGACCAGCTCGCGCTCGGTGAGCTCCAGCTCCAGCAGGGACGGGTCCAGCCCGGTCTGGCCCAGGATGGCGGTGATCATCTCCCGCGTCCTGGCGGTGCCGATCCGCACCGGCGACAGGTTCACGCCGACCCCGATCCGCAGGTCGATGTCCTGCTGCCAGCGTGCGGCGTCGGTGCAGGCCTGGCGGAGCACCCAGGTGTCGATGTCGTCGGACAGGCCGCCCTCCTCGACCGCCGGCAGGAACTCGCCCGGCAGCAGCAGGCCGTGGACCGGATGGTTCCAGCGCAGCAGCGCCTCCACGCCTGCGATCCGACCGGTGCGCAGGTTCATCTGCGGCTGGTAGTGCAGCACGAACTCGTCACGGCGCAGCGCCTGGCGCAGCTCCTGCTTCATGCGCAGGACGCGGCCGACCCGCTCGTTCATGTCGGCGATGAAGAAACGGTAGCTGTTCCGTCCTTCAGTCTTGGCCTGGTACATCGCCAAGTCGGCGTTGCGCAGCAGGGCCTCGGCATCGGTGCCGTCGGTGGGGGCCAGGGTGATGCCTATGCTGCCGCTGATGGAGACCTCCTGGCCGCCATGCAGCGCCGGGCGGCTGATCTGCGCGATGATCCGCCGCGCCAGGGCCGATGCCTCGTCGCGGTGCGAGACCTGTGTCTGCAGGATCGCGAACTCGTCGCCGCCGATCCGGGCCACGGTGTCGTGCGGACCGACGCAGGACAACAGGTTCACCGCCACCGTCTTGAGCAGCAGGTCGCCCAGGTGGTGGCCCATCTGGTCGTTCACCTCCTTGAAGCGGTCGAGGTCGAGGAAGTGCAGCGCCAGCAGGCTGCTGGCGCGACCGCTGCGCACCAGGCGATGCTGCAGGCGCTCGCGCAACAGCAGCCGGTTCGGCAGGTCGGTGAGCCCGTCATGGCTAGCGACGTGCTGGAGGTGCTGCTCGGCGCGCTTGCGGTCGGTGATGTCGAGCGAGGTGGTCAGCACGCTGCCGATCTGGCCGGTGCCGTCGTGCAGCGGCGATTTGGTGGTCAGCAGGATGCGCCGCAGGCCCTGTTGGTCCGTCACCTCCTGCTCGAAGGCCGAGAGCGGCTTGCCGGAGCGGAACACCAGCTGGTCCAGGGAACGGCTGCGCTGCTCGTACTCGGGCCCGAACACCAGGATGGGCTGCGGCGTGGCGGCGGACTGCCAGGACGACTCCGGTGCGGAGTCGTCGGGCGGGGCAACGCCGGTGGTGCGGTCGGGCGGCTGGCTGATGCCGGAGCCGCTGGTCAGGGCGAGCTGGGACGCATTGACGAACACCACCTGGCCATCCCGGCTGGTGGCGCTGATGAAGGCCGGCACGGTGTCGATCACCTGTGCCAGCGCCTCGCGGCTGTCGCGGAGCAGCTTCTCGCGCGACCGCTCGCTGTCCTGCAGCTCGCGCTCTAGGACGCGGGCCCTGGTCTCGATGATCCGGTGCTGGCGGTGCATGCGCAGCAGGTTGCGGCCGCGCGTGACGAACTCGGCGTGGTCGACCGGGCTCTGCAGGAAGTCGGTGGCGCCCGCTTCCAGCGCCTGCAGCCGGTAGGAGCGGTCATCGTAGGCGGTGATCACCACCACCGGCACGTCGAGGCAGCCGGATATGGCCCGAAACCGTCGGGTGAAGGCGGCGCCGTCGAGATGGGGCATCTTGAAGTCGGTGATGACCAGGTCGGTATCGTTCCGGCCGAGCCAATCCAGTGCGGAACGCGGGTCGTCGAAGGTGACCACCTCGGTTCCATCCTCGAGGGAGGCGGCCAGGCGCGCGTAGATGTTCCTGTTCGTCAGGCGGTCGTCGAGGATGGCGATCAGGGGCATGTTGAGGGTGTGTCTCGAGCTGGGCAGCGGGACGCAACGGCATGCAGGCCGGTCCGTGCCGCATCCACCGTATCCCGTCCTAGGTCCATGGCCCATCGCTTTCACGTCGGCCGCCCCGGGCTATCTTGACAGCGTTCACCATACGTTCTTGCACGGCCGGTCGGAAGCCGACAGGATGGGGCGTCGGCGGGAGCCGGCGCAGTCGGGAAAGACCGGGATGTCCGATCAGCATAAGGCGGCCGGCGAGCCTGCGGTTCGCAGGGGAAGAGGGGTTTCCGGCAACTGCGGCAACCGCTTCGATCCGGTCCTGGTGCAGCCGTTCGATGACGGCTGGGACAGCATCGCCGCAGAACAGGGCGCGCCGCCGCCAGTGCCGACCACCCTGACGCCGGATCGCAGCCGGAGCGCGATCTCGCGCAACACCAGCCCGGACCTCGGCTTCGACCGTGCGGTCAACCCGTATCGCGGCTGCGAGCATGGCTGCGTCTACTGCTACGCGCGGCCGAGCCACGCCTATCTCGGCTACTCGCCGGGCCTGGACTTCGAGACCAGGCTCACCTTCAAGCCGGACATCGCGCGGCTGCTGGAGCAGGAGCTGCGCCGCCCCGGCTATGCGGTGCGCCCGATCGCGCTCGGGTCCAACACCGATCCCTACCAGCCGGCGGACCGCGACCTGGCCCTGACCAGGCAGGTGCTGGAGGTGCTGGAGTGCTACGGCCATCCGGTCAGCATCGTCACCAAGGGCAGCGGCATCCTCCGCGACCTGGACATCCTGGGCCGCATGGCGGGACGCGGGCTGGTGCGCGCCTGGGTGTCGGTCACAACGCTGGATGCGCAACTGGCCCGCCGGATGGAGCCGCGCGCGGTGACGCCGGAGCGTCGGCTGGCAACGATCAGGCGGCTGGCGGAGGCCGGCATCCCGACCGGGGTGCTGGCGGCGCCGATGATCCCCGGGCTGAACGATTGCGAGCTGGAACGGATCCTGGACGCCGCTGTCGCCGCGGGCGCGCGCAGCGCCGGCTACACGCTGCTGCGCCTGCCCGGGGAGCTCAGGCCGATGGTCGAGACTTGGCTGCATCAGCATTATCCCCTGGCGGCAGCGCGCGTGCTGAAGCTGATACGGGAGACTCGTGAAGGAAAGCTGAACGACAGCCGCTTCGGCACCCGCTTCAGCGGGCAGGGGCCGTATGCCGAGCTGCTGGCGCAGCGATACGCGGTAGCGATCCGGCGGCATCGGCTGACGGAGCACGTGGCGCTGGACACCCGGCAGTTCGCGCCGCCGCCGCAAGATTCCGGGATCGGGCACGGACCGGCGGGGCAGCTCGCCTTGTTCTGAACAGTGTTCATGTGAACACCGTTCAGGAAGAAGAGGTTGTCAGACCACCTGGGCCGGGGCCAGCCGGCACTGCTCCCCGTCCTCGCCGGTCTCGACCTGGAAGGTGGCGTGGCCGATGCCGTAGAGGCGCTCCAGGAGGGCGGCGGCGGAGCGCAGCAGGGCGTCGTCCGGCGGCAGGCCGGGCCGGACCAGGTGCGCGGTGAGCGCGGTTTCGGTGGTGCTCATGCCCCAGATGTGCAGGTCGTGCAGGTCCGACACGCCCGGCAGGGCGCGCAGCGTGCGCTCCACCGCGGCCGGGTCGATGCCCGGCGGCACCGCGTCCAGCGCCAGCGCGACCGACCGGCGCAGCAGCGACCAGGTGCCGACGACGATGACGAGGGCGACCAGCAGGCTGATCGCCGGATCGATGCGCTGCCATCCGGTCAGCACGATCAGCAGCCCGGCCACCACGACGGCGGCGGCGGTGAGAGCGTCGGAGGCCATGTGCAGGAAGGCGCCGCGCAGGTTGAGGTCGTCCTTGGCGCCGGACATGAACAGCCACGCGGTGATGCCGTTCACGGCGATGCCGATCGCGGCCACGATCATCACGACGGGGCCGGACACCGGCGCCGGGTCGATCAGCCGCCGGATCGCCTCGGCGGCGATGCCGCCGGTCACCACCAGGAGCAGGATGGCGTTGAACAGCGCCGACAGGATGGAGGAGCGGCGCAGGCCGTAGGTGAAGCGGCCGCCAGGGAGGCGGCGGCCGAGGCCGGCGGCGAGCCAGGCGGCGCCGAGGCCGAGCACGTCGCCGAGGTTGTGTCCGGCGTCGGCCAGCAGGGCGAGCGAGCCGGCGAGGACGCCGTAGATCGCCTCGCCGGCGAGGTAGAGGAGGTTGAGCGCGATGCCGATCGCGAACGCGGCGCCGAAGCTGGCCGGGGCGTGGACGTGGCCGTGGTGGCCGTGGCCGTGGTCCGCCTCGTGGTGGTGCGCATGGTCGTGCATCGTCATCGGCTCCCGGCCCGCGCTTGCAAGCTCCTGATGGTAGGGCGATATCGAGCGCCACGTCATCGGTCGATCCCTGGATGTCCGTTCCCGCATGTTGCGACTGACCGAACTCAAGCTGCCGCTCGATCACCGTCCGGAGGCCGTGGTGCCGGCCATCGCCGCCAGGCTGGGGGTGCCGGAGGGAGATGTGCTGTCGCATGCGCTGTTCCGGCGCGGCTACGACGCGCGCAAGCGGACGGCCGTGCACCTGGTCTACAGCTTCGACGTGGCGGTGCGCGACGAGGCGGCGGTGCTGGCGCGGCTTGGCGGGGACGAGGCGGTGCGGCCGGCGCCGGACATGCGCTACCGCTTCGTGGTGGATGACGGCGCGGCAAGGGCAGTGCTGCCGGGCTACCGGCGGCCGGTGGTGATCGGCACCGGGCCGTGCGGGCTGCTGGCGGGGCTGGTGCTGGCGCAGATGGGGCTGAGGCCGCTGCTGCTGGAGCGGGGGCGGGCGGTCAGGCAGCGCACCGTGGACACGTTTGCGCTGTGGCGGCGGGCGGTGCTGACGCCGGAAAGCAACGTGCAGTTCGGCGAGGGGGGCGCGGGGACGTTCTCGGACGGCAAGCTGTACAGCCAGGTCAGCGACCGGCAGCATTACGGGCGCAAGCTGCTTGAGGAGTTCGTCCGCGCCGGGGCGCCGGAGGAGATCCTGAGCGTGTCGAAGCCGCATGTCGGCACCTTCCGGCTGGTGACGGTGGTGGAAAGCATGCGGGCGCAGATCGAGGCGCTGGGCGGGGAGTACCGGTTCGGCTGCCACGTGACCGGGTTCGAGGTGGGCCGGGACCGGTCGGGCGGGCGGCGGATCGAGGGGGTGGTGCTGGCCGACGGCGGCGTGATCGAGGCCGAGCAGGTGGTGCTGGCGATCGGGCACAGCGCGCGCGACACGTTCGAGGCGCTCGACCGGGCGGGGGTGTCGATGCAGGCCAAGCCGTTGTCGGTGGGGGTGAGGATCGAGCATCCGCAGTCGCTGATCGACCGGGCGCGGTTCGGCGAGAACGCCGGGCATCCGCTGCTGGGGGCGGCGGACTACAAGCTGGTGCACCATGCCGGCAACGGGCGGGGGGTGTACAGCTTCTGCATGTGCCCAGGGGGAACGGTGGTGGCGGCGACGTCCGAGGAGGGGCGCGTGGTCACCAACGGGATGAGCCAGTACTCGCGGGCGGAACGCAACGCCAATGCCGGGATCGTGGTCGGACTGACGCCGGAGGATTTCGCGCCGTTCGGCGAGGGGCCGCTGGCGGGGATGGCGTTCCAGCGGCACTGGGAAAGCCTGGCGTTCCAGGCGGGCGGCGGCGGGTATCGAGCACCGGCGCAGCGTGTGGGGGACATGCTGGCGGGGCGGGCGTCGACGGAGCTGGGTTCGGTGGTGCCGTCATACACGCCGGGGGTGACGCCGACCTGCCTGTCGGCCTGCCTGCCGGACTATGCGGTGGCGGCGATCCGGGACGCGCTGCCCCGGTTCGGGCGGCAAATCCGGGGGTTCGACATGCCGGACGCGGTGATGACGGGGGTGGAAACGCGGACCTCGTCGCCGGTGCGGATCACGCGCGGGGCGGACCTGCAGAGCCTGAACACGCGGGGGCTGTATCCGGCGGGGGAGGGCTGCGGGTATGCCGGCGGGATCATGACGGCGGGGATCGACGGCATCCGGGTGGCGGAAGCGCTGGCGGTGCAGATGGGCGGGGTGCGGGCGGCGGCGTAGCGTCGGCCAGGAGTGCCTTGAGCCTGTCGATGAGCATGACTTTGGATGCTACGGCAGGACAGCAGCCCACCACCCAACCGGAGCGTTGATCTTTGTATTTACGTACGGTATTTACCTCTCCATTGCTGATGACAGGATGGCTGGGCTGACGGGCTCATCATCGGTTCGGCAAGGCAGCCATCATGTGATGACGGAACGTCGTACCCAGCCCAGGGCTTCACAGTGGAGGAATATTACGAGTGGAACGAGGCCAAACGTCAGTCCAACATCGGAAAACATGGCCTGGACTTCATTGATGCGCCAGTCATCATCGAGGGTAATCATGTCTTGGGACAGGGAACGACCGTAAACGGCGAGTTGAGAGAGATTGCGACAGGACGGATCGACGGCCGCTACGCAACTGTTGTCTTCACGCGCAGGAATTTGGCGATCCGCGTCATCTCGCTACGGAGTGCACGACATGACGAACGAGAAAAACATCAGCAGGCATTTGGCCGCTGAGTTACGGAAGCGGCGCGATCAGGGGGAAAGCAGAACCGACCTAGTTCGGGTCGATGCCTTGACCGCCGAGGAGATCGAGCGGGCGAGCATGCAGCAGCTCGAAGAAGATGGGGTGGATGGCGACTGGACGAAGTCGGTCGAGGTTGTCACGGCGGCGAACAAGAAGACGGTGACGATGCGGCTGGATCCTGACCTGATCGACTGGTTCCGGAAGACGGGGCCTGGGTATCAAACCCGCATCAACGCGATCCTGCGTGCCTACATGCGGCACGCGCAGGAGGGGAAGAACGGTTCCGGTTCATCCTTGTAGGAGACAGGACAGTTATGTCTGCTGACCCAGCATAAGTCGTCAACGATGGCTGTTCCGACATGGATCCTGGAGGTTCAGGCATTCGGAGGTCCTGCAGTTGCTCTTGCAGCAGCTGTAGGAACCGGGTTGATCGCGTGGCAGCAATATCGCCTTGCCAAGCAACAGCATAATCTTGCCAAGCAGAAGTTGAGGCTTGATCTTTATCCAAAAAGATTTCGGATATACAGCATCGTTCTCGATGCTATCATCACGGCACTTAATCACGATCATGAAGGAGTAATGGATCGACAGACCTTTATCCTTAACAGAAGTGTCCGAGAGGCAAGATTTCTTTTTGACCCAGACAATTTCGAGTATCTCAACCAGCTTGAGACGATAGTGTTGC
Source organism: uncultured Acetobacteraceae bacterium (assembly GCA_964249735.1). Lineage (GTDB taxonomy): Bacteria > Pseudomonadota > Alphaproteobacteria > Acetobacterales > Acetobacteraceae > Lichenicola. Next base: position 11,276 of record CAXUDP010000001.1, read on the forward strand.
AATACCGGTTGGCTACTCTGTCAATCAAGAAAGGTCCTGGTGCTACGCAGGGTGAGGATTGGCAAAGGCTCACAACATGGTACCACCAGAAAGGCTCTTGGCTTCTGCAACAATTCCGCGAATTACCAGAGAGAGTAAAAGATCATTTGCGGATAGATGACGAGGTCAGCGTTCTGCAACAATCGAACACCGGTAATGCGGAACCGCCTTTCCCGGACCTGTAGAGTTCAGCCGAACGAGCAGGAACAATCGTGCGCACCTCGCCTCAACGGTTTGACCATCGCTCGTCTTGCGTCTGCAATATTGGAGTTTGACAACCGTCGGCTTGACTTGAGGCGTGTGACTTGGGCGCGTCCGGGCGACCGGCCCAGTAGCCGGCGAGAAGCGAGCCGGACAGGTTGTGCCAGACGGAGAACAGGGCGGCAGGCAGGGCGGCGAGCGGGGAGATGGTGGAGCGGGCCAGGGCGGCGGCGAGGCCGGAGTTCTGCATGCCGACCTCGAAGGCCAGGGTGCGGCATACCGTTTCGTCGAAGCCGAGCAGGCGGCCGCCCCAGTAGCCGCCGAGCAGGCCGATGCCGTTGTGGAGCACGACGGCGATCAGCACCAGCGGGCCGACGGACAGGAGGCTGGCGCGGGTGCCGGCGACCACGGTGGCGATGATCAGCAGGATCGCCGTGATCGAGACCAGGGGCAGCGCGGGCTCGACGCGGCGGACCACGCGGTGCGCCAGGTGGTTGCACAGGAGGCCGAGCAGCACCGGGAGGGCGACCACCTTGGCGATGCTGAGCATCATGCTCCAGCCGTGCACGGCGACGGTGGCTGACACGTAGAAGCGGGTCAGGAGCGGGGTGGCGACGACGCCCGCGATCGTGGACAGGGCGCTGATGCTGACCGACAGGGCCACGTCGCCGCCGGACAGGAACACCATCAGGGTGGAGGCGGTGCCGCTGGCGACGCTGCCGACCAGGATGGTGCCGGCGGCGAGCTCGGGCGGCAGGCCGAGGGCGTGGGCGATGACCCAGGCGGCAAGCGGCATGATGAGATAGTGCAGGCCGAGGCCGGCTAGGACCGGGGCGGGGCGCAGGGCGATGCGGCGGAAGTCGGCCAGGCGCAGGGTGAGGCCCATGGCGAACATGACCAGGGCGAGCAGCGGCGTGATCCAGGAGCCGAGCGGGCGGAAGGTGGCCGGGGACAGGACGGCGAGGGCCGAGATCAGCACGGCCCAGAGCGGGAACAGGCGGGTGAGCAGGGGCAAGGTGGGTGGCAGTTCGTGCTATCGGGATGTGCAAGCAGGCGGCGGGATGCGGCCGAAGCCGGACAGGCTCGGCCAGGTGGAAACGCATGTCGAGCTCCGAAGGCTCGGCACCGGGGGCGGGAGCGCTTCCGGTGCTGCGGCCATGAAGCATTTCGGGGTCGTGGTCGCTGTCCTGCTGGCTTGCGGTTGGTCGGCCCGTGCGTATGGAGGCACGGCGACGGCGAACGCGTTCGTGCATGGCGTGTACAGGGATTACGGCAAGCCCGACTGGTCGGGCGTTCTGGGAGAACCTGCTCCGGACATCTTCGCGCCGCGGTTGCTCGGGCTGATCCGGGCCGATGAAAAGGCTGCTGCCGGGGAGGTCGGGAGGCTGGACGAGGATCCGCTGTGCGATTGCCAGGATGACGACGGCTTCCGGTTGTCCTCGGTCGTGGTCGCCCGGCAATCGGGAAACAGGGTGGTGGCGACGGTGCGCTTCGTCATCGGCGTGGTGCCGGAGGTGGTGGCGCTGGATCTGGTGACGACCCGCGGTGGATGGCGGATCGCGGACGTGCACAGCCGAAGCGTGCGGAGCCTGGTGTCGTTCCTGGAAGGGGGCGGGACGTCGGAGGGGCAGCCTGGCGGGTTTCTTGTTCCGCCGACCGGGAGGCGGTAGCGGTATCGCGCATCGGTGGCGTGGCGGGCGGGGCATGCAGGATCGCATTTCGCGGCTTCTGGACGGCCTGGATCTCGCGTCGGGCCTCGGGCTCGAGATCGGGGCGCTGGCGACGCCGATCCTGCGACGGCCGCAGCACCGGGTGATGTACCTGGATCATGTTCCGACCGGAGAGCTTCGCATGAAGTATGCGTCGGATCCGACCGTGCGCGCCGACAGCATCGTTCCGGTCGACGTGGTGTGGGCGGGATCGTCGCTCCGCGCGGCGGTGGGGCCGGGCGTCCGGTTCGATCATGTCGTGGCGTCGCACGTGGTGGAGCACGTGCCGGATCTCGTGACGTGGCTTTCGGAGATCGCGACGGTGCTGGGGCCGGATGGGGCGTTGCGGCTCATCGTGCCGGACCGGCGGTTCACGATGGACATTGCGCGTCGGGAAACGGTGCTGGCGGACGTGCTCGCCGCCCACCTGGAAAAGCGGACGCGACCGACGCCGCGGGACGTCATCGACTTCTATGGCAACTACCGAATCGTGGAGCGGGACGTCGCCTGGAGGGGCGTGGAGCCGTTGGGGGACGGGGCCGCGATCACGGAGATCGGGACGGCCATGCTGCACGCCAGGTCGGTGCTGGCGGGCGCCTATTGCGACGCGCATTGCTGGGTGTTCACGCCGGGCAGCTTCGTCCACTTGATGGGCAACCTAGCGGCGATCGGCGAGTGCGGCTTCATGTGCGCGCGGATCATCGACACGGTGCCAGGGGAGATCGACTTCTTCGTCCACCTGCGGCGGTCGAGCGATGCCGGAGGGATACGGGACAGCTGGGATCGTGCGAGGTGCGTCCTGACACAGTCGCGAGCGGGCGGACTGGAACTGGAGCAGGACGAACCGGAAGCGTTGCGGGCGGCGATGAGACGGTTGAAGGCCGAGCTCGAGGCATCGGGGGCTGAGGGCGGGCGGGTCCGGGCGCTCGAGCGGGAACTCGAGGCGGCGCGGCTGACGGTCGAGCATCTCCGGTCGGTCCGGGGGGCGTTCGGCAGCCTTCGGCAGGCGCTGGCGCGACGGGTGCGCCGAACGCGCCGGCAGGGGATCGCCGGTGGCTGAGGGAGGGCGCCGTCGGCCCGCTCCAGTCCGGGTGGTCGCGGCGGGGGTAAGGAAGCGGATAACTTCGATAGAGCTTTTGAAGAGGAAACCGGAGCCGCGGCCTGCGACCACAGCAGGCGATGCCGGTCCGTCAGAAGCGACAGCGACAGTGACCAAATGCTGTAGTGAAGCTTGGACGATGGGACGGATGCGGTTCGGTTGCCGGATGAGCTTGAGCGCGTGATCGAGCGGCAGGTCGCCGAGGGGCGAGCCGACAGCCCGGCCGCATTCGTGGAAGGAGCTGTCAGGCGCCTGGTGGACGAGACCCGTGCCGAGGAGGAGGATGTCCGGCAAGCAGCCGAGGCGGGCGTCGCCGACATCGCAGCGGGCCGCTACGCGACAGTGGCTACGGAGGAGGATGGGCAGCTCCTGCGGGAGCGCCTGATGGCCAGGTTGCGGGGCCGCCTGGTCGCCGACGGATAGTCGGCCTGTCGCCTCGCCAGGACGGCGGAAGAAGAGATCGACGCTGTTCTGCTTTGCAGTGCGCGGACCCATGGTCTCTGAGCGGCTGGCCGGTATGGCCAGCTGATCCTGGTGGCATCGGCCGCACTGGAAAGGACGCCGGACCTGTCCGGCTCCATCGAGGTGCCCTGGCTGTCGGGTGTCCGCGCTTATCCGACCCGGCCGAGTCGCCTGCACGTCGAGCCGTCACGTCGTGTCGGGGCGCCGCGTCATCTCGTCATCTACCGGCTGGCCACCGATGGTGTCGTGGAAGTCCTGGGGCTGGTGCACGACCGCATGGTGCTGTCACGTGCCGCCCGCAGGATGATCCGGGATGCCGAGGGACGTTGAGAGGGTCGGGAGCAGGCGTCCGCCGGAATCAGTATTTCAGGCCGGTGTCGCAGAGCACGGTCGCGACGATCGCTTCGGCCGGGAGCCGTCCGGACGCCAGCAGGGATGCGCAGGCGCATACGTTGGCGGCGGACGAGTAGCCCACATACAGCCCTTCGCGGGTCGCGAGCCGCCGCCGCCAGTGCTCGACGTCCTCATCCGTGACGGCGATCGTGAAGTCCATCAGGCTGGGGTCCCAGTGCGGTGGCACGCTGCCGTAGCTCGTGCCCTGGACAAGATGGCGGGGCCTGGTGACGGGAAGCCCTGCCAGTGGCTGGCAGCCCTCCGGCTCCACCGCCACGCACAGGACGGAAGGGTCGCGCTGCCGCAAGGCGGCGGCGACGCCGCCGAAGGTGGCACCGGTGCCGACCGCGGCGGCCCAGGCGTCGATCCGGCCGCCTGACTGGGCCCAGATTTCAGGGCCAGTCGTTTGCCGATGCGCCTGCTGGCACTCCGGGGCGTGGAATTGATCGACGTAGAAGCCGCCCTGCTCGGCCGCGATGCGGTGGGCGACGTTCGCTGCCGCGTTCACGTCGGCGCCGGTCACCCGTCCCGGTACGCCGTCGACCTGGGGTACCAGCACGACCTCGGCGCCGAGCGCCTCGAGCATCCGCACGCGCTGCGGGCTGTTGCCGGCGGACATGGTGACCACCAGCGGGTGCCCCAGCGCCGCGCACGCGACGGCGAGGCCCGCCCCCATGTTGCCGCTGGTCATCTCGACGACCGGAGCTCCGGGCGCCAGCCGCCCGTCCGCTCGTGCAGCGAGCAGAACGGCGCGGGCCGCCCGGTCCTTCACGCTGCCTCCCGGCTGCATGAACTCGGCCTTCGCCAGGATCCGGCCAGGACCGGGATGGATGCGGTCCAGGGCGACCAGGGGGGTGTTGCCGATCAGGTCGAGGCCCGAGGGCGTGATCGCGGCGGACGATGACGTGCGGACGGATGGCGACATGCAACGGGCCATAGCAGAGGAGCCCGGCCAGAGCCCGCTCCCCGCTTCGCCCGCGAACCGCGGATCAGGTCTGCAACACGTCCTGGCCGGCGAGGGAGGCGGTCTCGGCATCGGTGAAGACGCGGCTGCGGGTGAGGAAGCGGACGCCTTCGGGGGCTTCGAGGGAGAAGCCGGAGCCGCGGCCGGGGACCAGGTCGATGATGAGCTGGGTGTGCGACCACAGGGCGTGCTGGGCGGCGCCGATGAACACGTCCGAGCCCTCGATGCTGCCGAGATGGACGTCCCGCGCGCCGGTGCGGAACTCGCCGGCGGGGTAGCACATCGGCGAGGAGCCGTCGCAGCAGCCGCCGGACTGGTGGAACATCAGGGGGCCGTGCTGGTCGCGGAGGCGACGGATCATGGCGCGGGCCGCGTCGGTGGCGGTGACGCGGGGGGCCGGGTGTTCGGTCATGGGAACGACCTAGACGAGGTGCGGGAATGCGCTGTGCTGAGCGAGAGCGTTCCATCGCGGCAGCGACGGAACGCGCCCGGCGTGGCGACCGAGAACCGGAGCGGAGCGGCCGTCCGGCCGTGAGCACCGGAAGCACAGGTCGTCGCGTCGAATCGCCAGCACAGTAGCATTCCCACCCGGTTCAGAAGAAGCCGAGGGGCTTTGGGCTGTAGCTCACCAGCATGTTCTTGGTCTGCTGGTAGTGGTCGAGCATCATGCGGTGGTTCTCGCGGCCGATGCCGGACTGCTTGTAGCCGCCGAAGGCGGCGTGCGCGGGATACAGGTGGTAGCAGTTGGTCCAGACGCGGCCGGCCTTGATCGCGCGGCCGAAGCGGTAGGCGCGGGTGCCGTCGCGGGACCAGACGCCGGCGCCGAGGCCGTACAGGGTGTCGTTGGCCAGCGCCAGCGCGTCGTCGTCGTCGGTGAAGCGGGTGACGGACAGGACGGGGCCGAAGATCTCCTCCTGGAAGATGCGCATGCGGTTGTGGCCCTCGAGCACGGTCGGCTTGACGTAGAAGCCGTCCTTGAGCTCCTCGCCGAGGTCGGCGCGCTCGCCGCCGATCAGGGTCTTGGCACCCTCCTGCCGGCCGATGTCGAAGTAGGACAGGATCTTCTGCAGCTGGTCGTTGGAGGCCTGGGCGCCGATCATGGTGGCGCCGTCGAGCGGGTTGCCCATGCGGATCTTGGACACGCGGTCGATCGCGCGCTCCATGAAGCGGTCGTAGATGGACTCGTGCACCAGGGCGCGCGACGGGCAGGTGCAGACCTCGCCCTGGTTCAGCGCGAACATGGCGAAGCCTTCGAGCGCCTTGTCGAGGAAGTCGTCGTCCGCGGCCATCACGTCGGCGAAGAAGATGTTGGGCGACTTGCCGCCCAGCTCCAGCGTGACGGGGATGATGTTCTCCGACGCGTACTGCATGATCAGGCGGCCGGTGGTGGTCTCGCCGGTGAAGGCGACCTTGGCGACGCGCGGGCTTTGCGCCAGCGGCTTGCCGCACTCGACGCCGAAGCCGTTGACGATGTTGAGCACGCCGGGCGGCAGCAGGTCGGCGATGATCTCGGCGAACACCATGATGGACATGGGCGTCTGCTCGGCAGGCTTCAGCACGACGCAGTTGCCGGCGGCGAGCGCGGGAGCGAGCTTCCACACCGCCATCAGCAGCGGGAAGTTCCAGGGGATGATCTGGGCGACCACGCCGAGCGGCTCGTGGAAGTGGTAGGCGACGGTGTCGTGGTCGATCTCGGACAGCGTGCCTTCCTGGGCGCGCAGGCAGCCGGCGAAGTAGCGGAAATGGTCGACCGCGAGGGGGAGGTCGGCGGCGGTGGTCTCACGGATCGGCTTGCCGTTGTCGATGGTCTCGACCAGGGCGAGCAGGCCGAGGCGCTCCTCCATGCGGTCGGCGATGCGCAGCAGGATCAGCGAGCGCTCGGCGGCGGAGGTGCGGCCCCAGCTGTCGGCGGCCTTATGGGCGGCATCCAGCGCCAGCTCGACGTCCTCGGCGGTGGAGCGGGCGACGGTGCAGATCATGCGGCCGTCGATCGGCGAGATGTTCTCGAAGGTCTGGCCGCGGGTGGCGGCGATCCAGTCGCCGCCGATGAAGTTGTCGTAGTGCGGCCGGATCGCGATTTCCTTGGCGACGTCGGCGAGTGCCTTCTCGACCATGATGGTGATCTCCCTTGTGCGGATCTCGAAGCGCGGTCCGCTTGTTCGACGGTGTTCAGTCTGCGCTCTTCGGGGGGGCCTGTTCCAGACAGAAGGCGGTGAACTCGTCGCGGCTGGCGAACGCGGTCTGGGTGCCGGGGCGGGTCACCGAATGGGCGGCATAAAGCGTCGCCTGGCCGAGGGCGGCGTGCACGTCGGCGTGCTGGACGTAGTGGGCGGCAAACGCGCCGATGAAGGCGTCGCCGGCGCCGCTGGTGTCGCGTGCCGCCACCCGGACCGAGGGCACGTGCCAGGTCTCGGCGGGGGTGACCAGCAGCGCGCCTTCCGCGCCCAGCGTGACCACGATGCGGCCCATGCCGCGGGCGAGCAGGCCGCGTGCGGCGGCCCCGGCCTCGGCAAGGGTGTCAGTCGGCAGCCCGGTCAGGATCGCGAGCTCGCTCTGGTTGGGCATGAAGAAGTCGACGGTGGCGATGCGGTCGAGCGACAAGGCGGCGGTGGCGGGTGCGGGGTTGAGCAGCACCGGCTTGTTGTGGGCGTGGGCCCAGGCGATGGCGTGGTAGACGGTGTCGAGCGGGATCTCCAGCTGCAGCAGGAGGAGGTCGCAGCCGAGCAGGTCGGGGGCGGCCTCGTCGACGTCGGCCGGCAGCAGGTGGTCGTTGGCGCCCTTGACGATCAGGATGATGTTGTCGCCGTTGTTGTCGACGAAGATCGGCGCCACGCCGTTGGAGGTGCCGGGCACGGCGCGGACGTGGCGGGCATCGATGCCCAGCGTGGCGAAGTTGCGCTGGACGTAGCTGCCGAGCAGGTCGTCGCCGACGCGGCTGACCATCATGACGTCGGCGCCGAGCCTGGCGGCGGCGGCGGCCTGGTTGGCGCCCTTGCCGCCGGGGCCGATGGCGAAGGCGGGTGCGGCCAGGGTCTCGCCCAGGCGGGGCATGCGGTCGACGGTGGTGACCAGGTCGACCATGTTGCTGCCGATGACGCCGATTCGCGCACTCATGGGGCGTCTCCGTTCGTGGGGGTCAGGGAGGCGATGCGCAGGGCCATGCGGTCGGCCTCCGACGCGTCGAGGTGGCCGAGGGTGAGGGCGAACCGGGCGCTGCCGTGCGGCGGCAGCAGGCGGACGTGGCCCTTGCGCCGTTCCGCGGCGTAGCCCTCGGGCTCGCAGGTGGACGGGAGGGCGAAGGCAGCGACGGCGGCGTCGGGGTCGCTCATGATCCAGCGCACGCAGCGGGGGAACTCGGCGGGGGCGTAGTCGAGGGCGAAGGCGTCGCCTTCGGGGCGACGCAGCATCAGCGCGGTGCGGCCGGCAGGGTCGGTGCCGAGGCCGGACAGGTAGAACACCTGCTCGGGGTCGTAGCGGTCGGGCTGGTCCAGCACCTCCATGCGGGCGGGCGAGGCGGCCAGCTCGTCGATCAGGGCGAGGTAGTCGGGGTCGGGGTGGACATGGGCGGGGACCGCGCGTCGCACGGACACGGCGTCGGGGCGGAAGGGGGCGGGCTGCACGATGCGGCCGCCGGGGACGAAGGCGAAGTTGACGTGCGCCATGTACATCAGCTCCATCGGCCGGCCGGAGCGGTTCTCGACCGAGAGCGACAGGTCGAACAGGGCGCTGTCCCGGTGCAGGGTGACGGCGGGATGGGCGCGGTAGTGCGGGCCGAAGGCGACGACGTGGTCGCGCTCGCTCGTGACGCGGAGCGACAGGCGGCCGTCGTGCTCCAGCAGGTCCAGGGAGGCGCTGCGCATGGCGGCGCAGGGGAACTCGCCGTGGGCGGGGTGGTCGTCGTCGGCGGACGGAACGCCGTTGCGGAGCAGGCCGCTGTGGAAGGCGAAGCAGCCATAGGTGCCGGCGATGGTGTCGGAGGGGAGCGGCATGTCGAAGCCGCTGCGCATGGCGAGGTCCGTGCCGTCGAAGCGGGCGCTCCAGATCATCTGGCCGAACCAGGGCAGGATCACCAGCTCGCCGCGGCGGTTGCGCAGGCGCAGCGCGTCGATGCCGCTGGGGTAGCGGAACAGGGCGGCGGACAGGCCGTCCGCCTCCAGCACCGGGCGGTCGGACAGGGTCAGTCCGCCCTGGTGCAGCGGGATGGTGGCGAGCCGGCGCATCGTCAGCGGGTCCGGGTGCGGAGCGCGTTGAGCGCGATCGAGAGGAGAAGAAACGCGCCCCAGATGAAGTCGACCAGGAAGTTGCTGAACCGCATCAGCTGGAGGCCGGATGAGAGCAGCATCAGCGCCAGCAGGGCCAGCGCGATGCCGGGGACGGAGCCGCGGCCGCCGGCCGGGTTGGTGCCGCCGAGGACCGCGATCAGCACGGCCTGCAGCAGGTAGGACACGCCGTAGTCGGACTTGGCGGCGTTGACGCGGCCGGACAGGATGATGCCGGCGAAGCTCGCGAGCACCCCGCTCAGCACGTAGGACAGGAACACGGTGCGCGCGGTGCGCAGGCCGGCGAAGCGGGCGGCGCGGGCGCTGGTGCCGATCAGCTTGAGCGAGATGCCAAACGGCGTGCGGGTGAGCATCAAGGCCACCAGGACGGCGGCGAGGAGGAACACCAGGAGAGGCACGGCGACGCCCAGGACCTGGCCGTTGCCGATCGCGCCCCAGAGCAGCGGAAAGCCGACGATGGCGGGGCCGCCGGTCAGCACCACGGCGACGCCGGTGTAGACCTGGCCGGTGCCGATGGTGGCGAGGATGGGGGTGATGCGGGCGCGGGCGATCAGCAGGCCGTTCACGGCGCCGCCGACGAGGCCGGTAGCAAGTGCGATCAGGATGCCGAGCAGCACCGGGGCGGGGGCCATGTGCATCAGGGCGGGGCCGCGGGCGCCGCCATGGGCGTGGAAGAACAGGCCGGCCAGGATGCCGGACAGGTTGGCGATGCCGATCACCGACAGGTCGATGCCGCCGGTGAGCATGGCCAGCATCATCGCGATCGAGAGCAGGCCGAGCTCGGGGGCGACAAAGGTGATGGACTCGAACACGTAGGGGCGCAGGAACTTGTGCGGGTCGAGCGCCGACATGACGGCGAAGATCAGGGCGATCAGCAGGAGAAGCTGGAGCAGCGCCGGGTCGGGGCGCCAGGCGCGACGCGGGGCGGTAGCGGGCGGCAGGGTGGCGGGGGGCGGCAGGGTGGTGCTCATGCGGCGCGCCGGCCGCGGTCGCGCCAGGCGGTGAAGCCGGCGGCGAGGATCACCACCAGGCCGACCACGATGCGCTGCCAGGTGGTGTCGATGTGCATGACGATCAGGCTGTTGGTCAGCATCACCAGGGTGAACACGCCGAGCATGGTGCCGGGCACGCTGCCGCGGCCGCCGAAGATGCTGACGCCGCCCAGCACCACGGCGGCGATCACGTCGATCTCGGTGCCGGCCAGGTCGTGCGGGTTGGCGATCCAGATCATGGAGGCGTGCAGCAGGCCGGCGAAGCCGGCGAGCGCGCCGGCCAGGCCGTAGATGAAGAAGGTGGTGCCGCGCACGCTGAAGCCGGCGCGACGCGCGGCCTCCTCGCCGCCGCCGAGCGCGTAGATGGAGCGGCCGATCAGGGTGTGGCGGAGGAGCAGGTGAACGCCGACGGCGAGCAGGAGGTAGACGAGCACCATCGCAGACAGTTCGGCATGCTGGCCGCCGGCCTGGGGCAGGCGCAGGAGGTCGGTGCGGGCGAAGCTGATCAGGGCGGGGGGCATCTGGTCGATGTTGATCTGGCTGGCGCTGACGGCGCCGAGCAGGAAGCCGCGCACGGCGGTGCCGGTGCCCAGCGTCACGATCAGCGGGATCATGCGCAGGCCGTGCACGAAGAGGGCGTTGAGCAGGCCGAGGCCGAGGCCGATCAGGGTGGAGGCGAGAAAGGGGAGCAGCACGCCGTCATAGGGGAGTGCGACCATCGCCTTGATGGTGAGGTACATCGCGGCGATGGCGAAGGCGGGGAACGACACGTCGATGCCGCCGGACAGCATCACCACCATCACGCCCAGCGCCAGGATGCCGGTGATAACGTTGGCGCGCAGCAGGCTGAACAGGTTGGCCCAGTTCCAGAACGCCGGGTTGACCGTGCCGATCACCAGCATCGCCAGCAGCGCGACGGCAGCGACGGCGAGCTCGGGGCGGCGGAGCAGCGGGCGGAGGGACGCGAGGCGGGTTGGGGCGACGACGGTGGCGGCGCTCATGCGAGCGCTCTCAGGCGGTCGGACAGGACGTGCTCGCGCTGCGGCACCGAGCCGTCGCCGGGGAGCTCGGCGACCAGGCGGCCGCGATGCATCAGGAGGATGCGGTTGCAGTTGGCGGCGAGCTCGGGAAGGTCGTCGGAGATCATCAGCACGCCGAGGCCGCCGCCTTCCGCCAGGCCGCGTATCGTGGCGTGGATGCCGGCCTTGGAGCCGACGTCGACGCCGACGGTGGGGCCGTTGAGGATCAGCAGGCGGGGCTGCTGGAGGAGCCAGCGGCCGATCACGACGCGCTGCTGGTTGCCGCCGGAAAGCTGCGTCACCGGGCGGTCTCCGGTGGGGGTGGCGATGGCCATGGCGCGTATGGTGTCGGCAGCGGCGGAGGCGGCGGCGCGGCGGCGGAGCAGGCCGAAGCGGCTGAGGCGGCCGAGCGCGGTGGCGACGATGTTGCGGTCGATGGTTTCGGGCAGGAACAGGCCCTCGGTCAGACGGTCCTCGGGGACATAGGCGATGCGGTGGGCGATGGCGCGCTGCACGCTGTCGAGGCGGACGGGGCGGCCGTCGAGGCGGATGGTGCCGCGGTAGTGCGGGCGCATGCCGAACAGGGCCAGGGCGAGCTCGGTGCGGCCGGAGCCGAGCAGGCCGGAGATGCCGACGATCTCGCTGGGCAGGAGGCGAAGGGAAATGTCGTCGAGCTCGCCGGGGACGCAGACGCGGTCGAGTTCCAGCAGCGGCGTCGTGGCGGGGCCGGGGTGCCAGTCGTAGGAGGCCTCGGCGATGTCGCTGCCGGTCATGGCGCGGGTGATCGTGGCCTCGTCGAACTCGGCGATCGGGCCGGCGGCGACGACGCGGCCGGAACGCAGCACGGTGAGGCGCTCGCTGATGTCGAGCATCTCGCGCATCTTGTGGCTGACGAACAGCACGGCGATGCCGCGGGACTGGATGTCGCGCACCACGCCGAACAGGGTGGCGACCTCGCGGCCGGTGAGCGCGGTGGTGGGCTCGTCCATGATCAGCAGGCGGGGGTCGGCCATCAGCGCGCGGGCGATGGCGACCAGCTGCCGGCCGGAGGTGGGCAGGCTGTCCACGGTGGCGTCGAGGTCGAGATGCACGCCGAGGCGGGCGACGGCGGCCTCGGCGTGGGCGCGCATGCGGCGCCAGCTGACCACGCGGCGGCGGGCGCGCAGCTCGGCGCCGATCGCGAGGTTCTCGGCGACGGTCAGGTTCCCGAACAAGGAGAAGTCCTGGTAGATCACCTGCACGCCCAGCGCGATCGCCTGTCGCGGGGTCATGTCCGGGACCGGTGTGCCGTCGACCAGGACCGTGCCGCGGTCGACGGCGTTGATGCCGGAGACCACCTTGATCAGGGTGGACTTGCCGGAACCGTTCTCGCCGGCGAGGCAGTGGATCTCGCCGCGGCCGATGGACAGCGACACCCCGTCGAGCGCGCGCACCCCGGCGAAGTGCCGGGCGACGTCGCGCAGCTCGAGCAGGGGTGCGGTGGTCACGCGGGGAGCCGCCGGGTCAGAAGTTGTATTCGCCCATGTTGGCCTTGGTGACGCCGACCCAGCCATGGCCGAACAGGATGTTGGACCGTTTCGGGTCGTTGGCGGCGAGCTTGTCGTAGCCGGGCAGGCCGAGGTCGAGGCCGGGGGTGATCGGCTTCTTGGACAGTGCCATGACCGCCAGGATGTTCATGGCGTAGCCGGCGGTGGCGGGGTCCCAGAACTGGATGTAGTCGATGTCGCCGTCCTTGAGGTACTGGCCGGCGACGGAGACCAGGCCGGTGCCGGAGAAGAACAGCTTCCCCTTCAGGCCGCGCTCGGCGATCAGGCGGCCGGCGCCGGCGGAGGTCGGCATCGGCGCGCCCAGGATGCCGCGCAGCGTCGGGTAGGTGGTCAGGATCTCCTTGAGCTTGTTGTAGTCGGTGGTGGCGTCGTCATAGGTCTCGATGCGCTTGGTGACCTGCGTCATCTTGGGGAAGTTCGCCTGCTGATAGGCGACGGCGCCGTCGATCCACTCGTTCTGCGAGGTGGAGGTCAGGCTGCCGACGGTGGCGACGTAGCCGCCCTCCCCGTTCATCTGGGTGCCCAGGTTCTGCATCAGCTTGGCGCCGTAGGCGTGGTTGTCGAACGCCTCGATGTCGTAGTCGGTGGCCTGGAGGTTGGAGGCCTCGTGCGACACCACCACGATGCCGCGGTCGCGCGCCTTCTGCAGCACCGGCTCCACCGCCTCGACCGAGAACGGAACGATGCAGATGGCGTCGACGCCCTGCGCGATCAGGCTTTCCACGATCTGCACCTGGGCGGCGGCGTCGGCCTGGCTCGGGCCGACCATCCAGGTGTCGTGGCCCTGGTCGGCGCCGAACTGCTTCACGCCGACGCGCATGCGGTCGAACCAGGCGATGCCGTCCACCTTCACCACGGTGGCGATCGAGTACTTCTTGGTCGCCTTGGCGGCGATGGTCTTGGGCACGCCGGCGGTGTCCACCGCGGCGGCGAAGGCGGGCGTGATGCCGGTCGTCAGCGCGGCGGCGCCGGCGGAGGCGAGCAGCGAGAAGTGGCGGCGTGTGATCCGGGTCATGGTCGGTCTCCCTGTGGGCTGCCGGCTTGGGGTGTGCCGTGCTTAACCCGTTGCGTGGTCTCAGTAGGTTCCGGCGGCGGGCGCGGTCCAGGTCATCAAGGCGATGCCGGAGCTGGTGCCGATGCGGGTGGCGCCGGCGGCGACCATGGCCTGCACCGCCTCGGGCGTGCGCACGCCGCCGGACGCCTTGACGCCGATCGTGGGGCCGACCGCGTCGCGCATCAGGGCGACGTCGGCGACCGTGGCGCCGCCGGTGGAGAAGCCGGTCGAGGTCTTGACGAAGTCGGCGCCGGCTTCGACGGACAGGCGGCAGGCGATGCGCTTCTCGTCGTCGTCGAGCAGGCAGCACTCGATGATCACCTTGAGCACGGCGCCGTAACAGGCGGCGCGCACGGCGGCGATGTCGTCGCGCACGGCGTCGTGGCGGCCGTCCTTCAGGGCGCCGATCCCGATCACCATGTCGATCTCGGTTGCACCGGCGGCGACGGCGGCGGCGGTCTCGGCGGCCTTGGCGGCGGGGAGCATGGCGCCGAGCGGGAAGCCGACCACGGCGCAGACGCGCACCTCGCTGCCGCGCAGGCGCCCGGCCACGAACGGCACCTGCACCGAGTTGATGCAGACGGAGCGGAAGCCGTGCGTGCGGGCCTCGTCGCAGAACTGCGCGACCTGCGCTTCCGTGGCGTCGGCCTTCAGGATCGTGTGGTCGATCAGCTGGGCCAGGGCGTGGCCGGCGATGGGGTCGGGCACGGGGAGGATGCTCCTTGGCACCGGTATGGGCACAATCGGTTGTTAAGATCGTAACATCTGGTAGTCTAGTCACATCGAGGGTCGTGGCGTCAACCGGGAGGCGGGGCGAAGGATGGAGCAGCGACCGGCTGCAGCGACCGGGTCACGCGACCGGAGGGCGACTCGGCTGGACCGGCTGCGCGCGCTGGCGGCGCAGGACGGGGCGCTGCGTCTGGGCGACGCGGCGCGGGCGCTGGCGGTGTCGACCATGACGCTGCGTCGCGACCTGGCGGAGGGCGAGACCGGGTTCGACCTGCTGGGCGGCTACATCGTGCCGCGTGGAAGCTCGGGCTACGCGCTGGACGTCGAGCAGGGCAGCCACGTGCAGGCGAAGGCGGAGGCGGGACGGCGTGCGGCGGCGCTGGTGCGGCCGGGCGACACCATCTTCGTGGATTGCGGCACCACCATGCCGCATCTGATGGCGGCCCTGCCGGCGGAGCTGGCGGTGACGATCGTGTGCTACGCGCTGAACGTCGCCGCGGCGGCGAGCCGGATGGCGCAGGCGCGGCTGTTCGTGCTGGGCGGGCTGTTCCATGCGGAATCGGCGACGTTCTTCTCCGAGGACGCGCTGCGCAGCCTGCACCAGCTCGGCATCAACAAGGCGTTCGTGTCGGCCGGCGGGGTGCACGCGGCGCAGGGGGCGAGCTGCTCGCACTTCCACGAGGTGCCGGTGAAGCGGACGGTGCTGGAACGGGCGGTGCAGTCATTCCTGGTCGCGGACAGCAGCAAGCTGGGCCAGGTGAAGCCGGCGCATTTCGCGCCTCTGGCGGCGTTCGACGCGGTGATCACGGAGCTCGACGGGAACGAACGGTGACGGCGGAGGCGGCGGCCTCCGACAAAGGCAGGGGATCGGAACGATGCGCGCAGCGGTGATGCATGCTCCCGGGGACATACGGGTCGAGGAGGTCGCCAGGCCGGTGGCGGGGGCGGACGAGGTGCTGCTGCGCGTGGCGGCGTGCGGGGTGTGCGGTTCGGACATCCCGCGCATGCTGAGCAAGGGCGCGCACCGGATGCCGATCATCTGCGGGCACGAGTTCTCCGGGCACGTGGTCGAGCTGGGCGAGAACATCGAGGGGTTCGCGGAAGGCGAGCTGGTGACGGTGGCGCCGCTGATCCCGTGCCGGCGGTGCGACCAGTGCCTGACCGGGAGCTTCTCGCGCTGCCGCGACTACGATTATTTCGGCAGCAGGCGGGACGGGGCGTATGCCGAGTACGTCGCGGTGCCGCGGGGCAACCTGCTGAGGACGCCGGCGGGAATCGATCCGCGCGCGGCGGCGATGGCGGACCCGGCGTCGATCGCGCTGCACGCGATCTGGAAGGCGCCGCTGGCGATCGGGCAGACCGGCGGCGTGGTCGGGTGCGGGCCGATCGGGCTGTTCGCGATCCAGTGGATGCGGCTGATGGGGGCGTCCGAGGTGGTCGCGGTGGACGTGTCGGAGCGGAAGCTGGAGCAAGCGCGGGAAGCGGGGGCGACGCACGCGTTCCTGAGCCACGGGCCGAGGCCGGAAGTGCCGCCTTGCGACCTCGTGGTGGAGGCGGCCGGGCATCCGGCGACGGCCAACCTGGCGGTGCGTCTGGCGGGGCCGGGCGGGCATGTCGTGTTCATCGGCATCCCGACGGGGGAGGTCGGGCTGGAGGTCGCGACCTTCAACCACATGCTGCGGCAGGAGGTGTCGCTGCACGGGTCATGGAACTCGTTCGGGGCGCCGTTCCCGGGCGCGCAGTGGACCACGACGCTGGAGAAGCTGGGCAGCGGGGCGCTGCGCTGGGAGTTCATGATCACGCACGAGCCGGGGCTGGACGCGCTGCCGGAGGTGATGACGAAGTTCAGGGAGCGCAACGAGTTCATCTCCAAGGTCATGGTCCGGCCGTAGGGCAGGCCGTGGGCGCCGTGCCATGAGCCTGCTGCTGGGACTGGATTTCGGTACCGGCGGGGTCAGGGTCGGGCTGTTCGACCTCGGGCGGCGCGCGATCGTCGCCACGTCGGAGGACACGTATCCGACCGCGCATCCGCATCCGGGCTGGGCGGAGCAGTCGCCGGAAAGGTGGTGGGAGGCGCTGGGGGCGGCGTGCCGGCGGACGATGGAGATGGCCGGGCACCCGACGGTGGCGGGGATCGCGATGGCGACCACGGCGTCCACCGTGGTGGCGTGCATGGCGGACGGCACGCCGCTGCGGCCGGCGCTGCTCTGGATGGATTGCCGGGCCGGCGCGGAAGCGTCGCGCACGGGTGCGAGCACGCATCCGGTGATGGCGCGGAGCGGCGGCAGCGACGCGGCCGAGTGGCTGGTGCCCAAGGCGATGTGGCTCGCGGCGCACGAGCCGGCGGTCTATGCGGCGGCAGACGTGCTGTGCGAGTGCCTCGACTGGGTGAACTTCCGGCTGACCGGGCGCTGGGTGGGCTCGCGCATGAACGCGACCTGCAAGTGGAACTATGACAGCGAGGCCGGGCGGTTCCATCCCGAGCTGTACGAGGCGTTCGGGGTACCGGGGCTGACGGACAAGCTGCCGGCGGCGATCCTGCCGGTGGGGGGCGCGATCGAGCTTCTGTCGGCGCAGGCGGCGGCGCATCTGGGGCTCGGCGCGCAGCGGCCGGTGGTGGCGCAAGGGGGGATCGACGCGCATGTCGGCATGCTGGGCGCAGACACGGTGGCGCCGGGACAGCTGCTGATGATCGGCGGCACCTCGGTGGTGCACCTGTTCCACCTCGGGGCGGAGCGGCCGATGCCGGGGTTCTGGGGGCCGTATCCGCACGCGCTGGTCGACGGGCTGTGGATGGTGGAAGGCGGACAGGTGTCGGCCGGGTCGGTGCTGTTCTGGCTGAGCCGGCAGATCTTCGGGCTCGACGACGCGGGAACGCAGGCGCTGATCGCCGAGGCGGGACGGAGGCCGGCGGGCGGGAACGGGCTGCTGACGCTGGACTACTTCATGGGCAACCGCACGCCGTATCGCGATCCGCACCTGCGCGGGGCGGTGCTGGGGTTGTCGCTCGGGCACGACCGGGCGGCGCTGTACCGTTCGGCGGTGGAGGGGGTGGCGCTGGCGTCGGCCAACGTCGTGGCGCAGGCGCAGGGGCTGGGAGAGCGGATCGTCAGCGCCGGCGGGTTCGCCCGCAACGCCTTGTGGCTGCAGGCGACGGTGGATGCGATCGGGCTGCCGGTGCGGTTGTCGGCGGAGGAGAACCTGTCGGTGGTCGGCGCGGCGGCGGCGGCGGCGGTCGGGGTCGGGCTGTTCCCGGACCTGCGCAGCGCGGCCGCCGCGGTGGCGCGGGAGGGGCGGCTGGTGGAGCCGGACCCGGCCGCGCACCGGCTGCACGTCGAGGCGCTGGGACGGTATCGCGCGGCGACGGCCTGCCTGGCGCCGATCCTGCACGGGCTGGCGACGGGAACGGCGCCTGCGGCGGCCGGATGACGATCGGCGGGCGGGCCGTTATGATGGCGGTGCGCAGGCAGGGACGATGGTGATGACACTGGGACTCCTGTTCGACCTGGACGGCACGCTGGCCGATACCGATCCGGTGCACTTCGCCGCGTTCAACGCGTTGCTGGGCGAATCGGGGCGGTCGCTGACGCACGAGCAGTACAAGCACTCGGTGCTCGGGGGCGCCAACGCGCTGATCATGCAGTGGCTGTTTCCCAGTCTCGACCGCCGCCGCCATGAGGAGCTCGCGGACCGCAAGGAGGCGCTGTTCCGGGAGCAGTCCGGCCATCTCGAGCCGCTGAAAGGGTTGCACGAGCTGCTCGAGGAGGCGGAGGGCCAGGGGGCACGGGTCGGCGTGGTGACCAACGCGCCGCGTGCGAACGCCGAGCACATGCTGGAGGTGCTGGGGCTGCGGCGCCTGCTGCCGGGCGTGGTGGTGGGCGAGGAGATCGCGCGCAGCAAGCCCGATCCGCTGCCATACCTGACCGGGCTGGAACGGCTCGGCTGCCCGGCGGACCGGGCGATCGCGTTCGAGGACTCGGTGTCCGGGGTGACCGCGGCGTCGGGAGCGGGGATCTATACGGTAGCGATCCGCACCACCATGGACGAGGCGGCGCTGCGGGCGGCGGGGGCGGACATGACGGTGGAGGATTATCGCGACCCGGCGCTGCTGGCGCTGGTGCGGGACGCGCTCGCCGGCGGGGCGATCACCAGGACGGGCCAGGGCTCCGCCGAACGACCGGTCTCGCCGCTCGATACGGTGGAGGCGGAGCCTTGAAAGGCCGGGTGTCGGAGGGGAGCGGCCTTCATCGCGGCGGCAGCGATCCGCTGTCCGGGCGCGCCACGTGGAAGAAGGCGCCGGGCTCCACCTCGACATAGGCGGTAGGCCCTCCGCCGCGCAGGATCGGACGGGCGGCCGCGGTGTCGTAGACGCCGTCGCGGATCAGTCGGCGGTCGATGTGGACCGCCACCACCTGGCCCAGGGTGAGCCAGGTCTGCAGCGCCTTGCCGTCGAGGTCGTGCAGCTGGACCTGCTGCAGCAGCCGGCACTCGAACGCCACCGGGCTTTCGCCGACGCGGGGCACGCCGAGGAGGCGGCTCGGGATGGGGGTGAGGCCGGCCAGGGCGAACTCGTCCACCTCCGGGCCGGTGGTGGCGCTGCTGGCGTTCATCTGCTCGGCCAGCGGGCGGGTGCAAAGGTTCCAGACGAACTCGCGGGTTTCGGCGATGTTGGCGACGCTGTCCTTCCAGCCGGTGGAGGAGAAGCCGATGATCGGCGGGGTGTAGTTGAAGGCGTTGAAGAAGCTGTAGGGCGCCAGGTTCAGGATGCCGGCAGGGTTGCGGCTGGCGATCCAGCCGATCGGGCGGGGGCAGACGATCGAGTTGAAGGGGTCGTGGCGCAGGCCGTGGCCGGATGGGGGCTCGTAGGAGTGCATCGCGTCGTCGGGGATGGTCTGGTCGGTCATCGGGAGCTTCCTGAACGCGGATGGTCGGGCGTGGCGGCGCTTCAACGATGGGGGATCGGGGCTGTTGCCGGGGTCCGGAGGGAAAGGCCGATGCCGGGACTGACGCGATCGATCCGGCTGGGCATGGTGTCGGTGGTCGCCGGGTCGGCGGTCGCCGGTGCAGCGCCGGCTCCGGAGCAGGGGGTGGTCGCGTCGATCGGACTTGCCGACGCCCTCCGCACGCGGTCGGCATGGCAGCTGGTGGCCATCCAGGGGCCGGCGGTCGAGGACCCCGGCGGCAACGAGGCGCCCGGCGTCGTCACGCTCTGCCTGCGCAAGGGGGCTTCGGGACCGTGCGATCCGCAGCTGCGGGACGCGCTGCGCGCCACGTCGGCCGGCGACCTGTTTTCCGAGCCGCACTACCTGGACGAGGCACGGGTCGTTCATGATCGCGGGACGTCCGGCCGGCCCCTGCTGCTGGTGAGGACGGCCAGCCTGCACAGCGGCGACGGCGACCAGCTCGTGCTGACCCAGGCGCTTGCGTACCGGCGCGATGCGGACCGGTTCGTGCGGGTCTATGACCATGTCGTCGGGAGGAACAACGACCAGGAGGTGCGCTACGTGGAAGCCGGGCCGCTGGACGGGGACATCATCTCGGTCGAGCCGACGTCGGACGCGCCGTTCGGCTTCTGGGTGGCGGTGAGCGTCCTCGCGTCGGGTTCCGCCTACGAGGAGCTGTTGCGGTATCGCAGCGCGACGCGTTACGGCGACGGCAATGCG
This sequence comes from uncultured Acetobacteraceae bacterium, assembly GCA_964249735.1. GTDB lineage: Bacteria > Pseudomonadota > Alphaproteobacteria > Acetobacterales > Acetobacteraceae > Lichenicola. The sequence goes on from CAXUDP010000001.1 coordinate 31,427, forward strand.
CTGCCGGTGATCGATTCCGAGATGCCGAACATCCAGCAGCGTCTCGGGACTTGGCGTCCGGGGGCGCCGTTGCCGCTTCCCGCAGGTCCCTGCCCCAGGCCGCACCTCGTGCGGACGGAGTTGTGGTGCGGCTGAGGCTGGGCGCGCGGAGGGCCGGACGGATCGCGGCCGGGCCAGGCCGCGGACGGGTTCAACGCGATCATGGCATGAGCAGGACGGTCGTGCTGCTCGTCTTCTCGTTGCTGGCGGGGATCTCCGGGTCATCCGCCGCGCGGGCCGACCGGACGGTGGATGCCCTGGCAGGCCGCTATGGCAGCCACTTCAGGAACGGCGACGTGGAGGGAGAGAAGTACTGGAGCGACGACGTTGTGGAGATCGTGCCGGTCGGTCCGGACACGGCGTATGTCCGCCTGGAGCTGGACTTCTTCAACGGCCACATGTGCCTGCTCAGCGGCATCGGCCGGGTGGAAGGCGAGCGGATCGTCTATAATGACCATGGCAGCATGTCGCCAGGCGAGCCCTGCGTGCTGTCGGTGTCGCGGCGCGGGAGCGGTCTCCTGATCGACGACGGCGGCGGGAGCTGCAAGAGCTATTGCGGGGAACGCGGCTCCCTGAGCGACGACACGCTTCCCTTCTCCAGCCGGCGGCCCATCAGCTACATGAAGCGGCTGAAGGCGTCGCAGGAGTACATGGACGCGCTGAAGGCGTGGAAAGCGGATCAAGCGCGGTGAGTGGAGCCTCATGCGCGGTCCGGGCGCGCGGAATCGAGGCGGTGGCGCATCAGGCGGTGCGGCAGGGTGACCTCGATGAAGGGATCGCCTTCGGGGACGTAGCCGCAGCGGGCGTAGAAGCCGATCGCGGTGACGCGGGCGGACAGCCGGGCTTCGGCGGCGCCGAGGCGGTGGAGCACGGTCTCCGCGTGGCGCAGCAGAAGGGTGCCGAGGCCGCGGCCGGCCAGGGCGGGGTCGATGGCCATCTGGCGAAGCTTGGCGCCGTTCCGGTCGGGCGGCAGTAGGAGCACCGTGCCGGCGAGGGTGTCGCCGAGCCAGAGCGCCAGATGGAGCTGGTCGGCTTCGGCGGCCAGGTCGGCATCGGTGAAGTGGAGGCCGAGCGGGGCGCGCAACACGCGGTGGCGAAGGGCCACCATCGCGCGCCAGGCGTCGCTGCCGAACGCTTCCGCCTCGATCCTTGGGCCCACCCGGCCGCGGATCGCTAGCGGGGGGTGGTCGCGGCGACCGATCTGGCGGCGGCGGCCCAGCCGTTGACCAGGTTGGCGGCGTTGACCGAGCCGATGCCGGTGGCGAAGTCCCAGCCGGTGGTGGTGCCGTAGGCCTTGGCGTAGCTGCCGCTGGTGGTGGACAGGACGCCGTTGCGGCCGCCCGGCAGGTAGCAGTCGGTGGTGCCGGTGCAGTTTACGTCCATGTCGCCCTGCGTGACGTCGTGGAAGGTGCAGCCGGAGGCGCCGGAAGCGTTGCCGGTGGTGGAGTTGCAGGTTGGGCTGCCGGCGCTGCCGTACTCGGTGGCGGCGAGGGCGTAGTAGACCGGGTTCGGGTTGCCCTGGCGGGCACCCTGCCGCTGGTTCACCAGGGCCTGGATGCCGGCCAGGATCGGCGAGGCGAACGAGGTGCCGCCGGCGCCGGACCAGCCGCTCGGAGCACCAGTGCAGGCAGCACCCCCGTCCGCGGTGTCGGAGTCGCAGAACACATAGTAGTGGCCCCAGACGCCGTTGGCGGCGAACAGCGACACGTCGGGAAGGTCGCGCACGCCGTCCTTCGGGTTGCCGACCAGGGCCTGCCAGGATGGCTTGGGCGTGCCCTTGCAGGTGCCGCCGACCACGCCGGAGCGGGACGGGGTGCCGGTGGCGCAGCCGCTCGGGCCGCCGGAGCCGCTGGCGGTGGTCAGGTAGTACTCCTTGCCCATCGTGCTGTTGCAGAAGCCGGCGGAGCCGTACGGGGTGCTGTAGCCGGCGGCGGTGGTCAGCAGGGCGCTGGCGCAGGAGTCGTTCCAGGGGATCTCGGGAACGTAGCTCCGGGCGGAACCGTCCGTCGCGGTGTTGGCAGCGTTCCAGTAGGTGGCGGTGGTGCCGGCGTAGGTGTCGCCGAAGTCGGTGCCGCCGACCGCGACGTTGTAGGGGGTGGAGGCGAAGCCGCTGACGGCGATGCCGTGCGTGGCGGACGTTTCGTCGGCGTCGCAGCTGGCGGCACCCTCGTCGCCGGCGGACACGAACACCGACACGCCCATCGCCGCCGCCTGCTGGTAGGCGGCGCTGTAGGCGGCGTTGGCGGTGGCGCCGTTCAGCGCCTCGCACTCGCCGTAGCTGATGCTGACGATCGCGGGCGGGCTGCCGTTGAGCAGGTTCTGCAGCGCGATCAGGCCGCCGAAGGTGGTGCTGGTGTCCTTGCAGGAGGCAAGCTCGATCGCGGCGCTGGGTGCTGCGGCGCTGGCCCATTCGGCGTCGAGCGTGGCCTCGCTCTCGTTGCCGGCCACCACGCCGGGGTCGGAGCAGCTCCTGGCGCTGCTGGCGGGATGCACCTGCGTGAAGGTGCCGGCGGTGTAGCCGGACAGGCCGAGGGTCGAGCGGAAGGTGGTCCAGTCGGCGGTCTTGTAGACGTCGGTGTCCTCGATCACGACGATCGTCTGGCCCTGGCCGGAGGTGCCGGCGCCGAACAAGGGGTTGAGGTTGTAGATCGTGGCCAGGTCGGCGGGGACCACGGCGTGGTAGGTCGAGCCGCCGCTGGTGAAGGTGTAGGCCGGGCGAGGCTTGTATTGCGGATGCGGGCGGAAGTCGTTGAGCGATACGATGCCGCGGACGATGCCGGCGAGCGCCGCGGGCACGGTCGGGTCGTTCGCGTTGGCGATGTGGGTGACGCCGTTCACGGCGAACCGGTGGATGGCGGTGCCGAAGGCGGCGCGCAGCTCGGCGGCGGTGCCGGAGAAGTCGATCACCATCCGGTTGGGCTGCACCTCGTTGACCACGAAGCCCTGGTCCTGCAGCCAGGCGACCACCTGCTGCACGTCGGACGCGGACGGGCCAAAGCGGGTGCCGAACTGCGCGGCGGTCAGCCAGGCATGGTAGTCGGGCGAACGGGGATCGTTCAGGCCGGCGATGAAGCCGTCGAGAGCGGCGGCGGTCGTGGCGGGACGGTTCAGCAGCAGCTGCATGTGGTCGAGGGGCTGATCGTCGGCGACCGCGCCGCGGTCGTTGGCGGCGGTGGCCTCCGGACGGAGATTGCCGGGAAGGGGCACGGTCTGCCGGCCGTCGATCGTGGCGGTGACCAGCCCGTCCGCAGTTTGGGCGACGGATCGCGTCGCGGGGGTGGTCAGCGCGACCAAGCCGAGGACCACGGCCGCTCGCAGCAAGGACGACATGCGCTTCTCCGTTACAAGGGACATCATCCGGATGCCGGGGGCGTGCCCCGGTTGGTCGGGTCATTAGGCGAAGATCGCGCGGGTGTTGCAACGGCATCTGCGTCCGCGGGGCATCCCATGAATGAGACGATGTCCTGGCCGGCACCGCGGGTCGAAGGAACGGGGAGCGGATGGGACGCGAACGGTTGACCGCCTTCAGCGACGGGGTGATCGCGGTGATCATCACCATCATGGTGCTGGAGCTGAAGGCGCCGGCGGCCGGCACGCTGGCGGGGCTAGCACAGCTGGCGCCGCCGTTCCTGTGCTACGCGCTGAGCTTCGTCTATGTCGGGATCTACTGGAACAACCATCATCACGTGTTCCAGCTGGTGGAGCGGGTCAACGGGGCGGTGCTATGGGCGAACCTGCACCTGCTGTTCTGGTTGTCGCTGATCCCGTTCGCGACCGCCTGGATGGCGGCGCACGGGCGGGCGCCGGTGCCGGTCGCGGGCTACGGTGCGGTGCTGCTGTTGTCGGCGCTGGCATGGTGGGTGATGCAGGCGGCGGCGGTGCGGGCGCAGGGCACGGAGCGGAGGCTGGCGGCGGCTCTCGGGCGGGACCTCAAGGGCAAGGCGTCGCCGGCGCTTTACCTGGTGGGCATCGGTTCCGCCTTCGCGGATGCCCGGATCGCCGAGGCGATCTACATGCTGGTGGCGCTGATCTGGCTGGTGCCGGACCGGCGGATCGAGAAGGCGGTGGACTCTTGAAGCGGACGGCCGCTCATGGTGAGGTCGAGGCCATGATGGTTCGCCTTGTCGCCTGCACCCTGCTCTTCCTGGCTCCAGCCGTTCTGGGAGGATGCAGCTCAAGCTTCGGCAGCGGTGGCGGCGGCTCTAGCCCGAGCCGGACCTATGTGGTGCTGCCGAACGGGCAGACCGCGCCGGTGCAGACCTACAGCCAGCCGCCGGGGAACTGAGCCCGGATCACGAGCGGCCGGCGATGGCGCAGGCCGGGCCGGCGCTCCGTGCCACCCGGGCCATGACCTGCCCGGCGAACACGACGCCGCCCGGGTCCGGCGCCGCGGCTGCCTGGTGCAGGGCGTCTTCGGTCCAGGTGTTGCAGGTGTAGAGGCCCGAGTAGCCCGGGCGGGCGGCGTAGAACGCGCTGCCGGGAAAGAAGCCGGGGCCGATCCGGCTCGGCTGGCCGCTTCGGTCGAGCGCGAAGCTGCGCCAGATGAAGTCGGACAGACGGTCGGCCGCGTCGGGAGACAGCTTCAGCAGGAGCTCGGTGCCGTCGGCATAGGCGCGGTCGGGCGGTGCGGTCAGGCCGGCGAGCAGAAGCACGCCATCGCCGGGGAACGGGCCAATCAGCAGGTCGCCGAGGCCGGTCACCGGTGCGGTCATAAAGGTGCGCCGGCCGAAGCCGACCAGCAGCACCGTCATTCCGGGGAACACGGTGCGGAACCCGGTCATGCGGCCGCGCAGGCTGCCCGTCGGGATCGCGAGGTCGGTGTGCCAGCCGTGGTCGACCACCCAGACCGCGTCGCCGGCCGGGAACGGCCGGTCGAGGCAGGCGGCAGGCGGGGTGGCACAGCCGGACAGGAGGGCCAACACGGCGGCGGCCAGCAGTGGAAGTGCTGCCCGCAGGCGGCCGATCCCGCTCAGGGCGTGCCGGCGTAGAGGGCGGCGATGTCGTGCGACAGGGCGGCGCGGCTGTCCGGCCTGGTGTAGAGCATGTGGCCGCCGGGGTAGACCTTGAGCCGGACGCGGTCGCGGCCGACCGGCATGTGCTCGATCAGCCAGCGCGACGAGCCGAACGGACAGGTCATGTCGAAGTAGCCGTTGGCGATGAACACGCGGAGCGACGGGTTGAGCGCCAGCAGCTTGCGCAGGTCGGGCATGCCGCGCGAGATCAGGTCGCCGTCCTGCTTGTAGTCCCAGGCGCCGTTCACCTTGAGGTTCAGCAGGTCGTACTTGAGCTCGGTGTGGAAGCCGAGCGTGTTGCCGACGTAGCCGGTGAAGGCGTTGCCGAACGCCAGGCCGTAGCCGGACAGCACCGGCTCCGGGCTGTCGGCGTTGTCGATGCCTTCCGGGTAGGGGTCGGCGATCGAGACGGTGTCGTCGTAGAGGCTATACAGGCGGCCGTCGCGGCTGCGCACGTCGTGCGCGAAGGGATCGAGCTGGGCGCGCTCCTTGGCCACGACGGCTTCGGGAACGCCGCTCATGTCTGCGACCTTGGCGTAGAAGGCGCGGGCCGCGTCCGGGTCGAGCGGGGGCCCGGCCAGGGTGGAAAGGTAGGGACCGAAGGCGTAGCGGTAGGCGTCGTCGACCGCCTGAGGGGTGAGCTTCCCGGTCCGCTCCAGGGTGGCGGCGGCCAGGCTTGGCAGCAGCATGGCGTTGGAGATCGGGTTGGTCTGGTCGGTGATCAGGCTCATCTCGATTGCCGGCGACACCATGACGATGCCGGCGAGCTCGATGTTCTGCTCGGTCTGCAGCGCGTAGGCGGTCTTGATCGAGCGGATGCCGCCGTAGCTTTCGCCGACCAGGTACTTGGGCGAGCGCTCGCGGTGGTTGCGCTCGAGCCAGATGCGGATCGCCTCGGCGAAGGCGGAGCCATCCTGCTTGACGCCGTAGAACTCCTTGTCTGCCTTGTCGGGATGCTCCGGCAGGCTGTAGCCGGTGCCGATCGCGTCGATGAACACCATGTCGGTGAAGCGCAGCCAGCTGTCCGGGTTGGGGCCGAGCTGGGCGTTGGCGCCGTCGGTGGGGTTGGAGGCGGGGAAGTTCAGCACCACCGGGCCGGCGGCGCCGAGGTGCAGGAACGCGCTGCCGGCGCCGGGACCGCCGTTGAAGAAGAAGCTGACCGGGCGGTGCTGTGGCGGCTGCCCGTCGGCGATGTAGGACACGAAGAACACCCGGGCGGATGGGGCGCCCTTGTCGTCGCGTAGCGTCAGGGTGCCGGCGGTGGCGGTGTAGCCGAGCGAGACGCCGGCGCCGGTAAAGGTGTGGTGGGTGACGCTGTCGGCGGGCAGCAGGTCGATCAGCGGGTTGTCGGACTTGGCCGGCTTGTCGGCGGGAGCGTCGTGCGCGGGAGGGGCGGCGGTAGTGGCGTGCGTGTCCTCGGCCCGGGTGGTGCCGATGGGAACGGCCGAGGCGGCGAGAAGGATGGCGCCGAGGAGCAGGGCGGACCGCTGCATCGGATGGGTGGACACTGGCTGGGCAGGAGGCATGCGGGACCCGACGCGTTATGACAGCCGGACTGTTTCGCGGAACAGGCCGGGCGTCCAGCCCTGGAGACGGCGAGATCCCGGCGTATCGGCCGGCGTCGAGAGCCGATGCGGGCCGCAGCCTTTGGACGAGGGATGCAGAACCGACCATGCGCCGGTGTCTGGATCGCACCGGCGCGGAACGCGGGGCTCACACGTGCCGTTACCCGGCCATGACGGATATGGCACCTGGCGACGAGGCCTTCATGCGACGCGCCCTGGCGCTGGCGGAGGCCGGGGCGCGGACCGACGGGGCGTCGCCGATCGGCTGTGTGGTCGTGCTGGACGGGGTGGTGGTGGGCGAAGGCCACAACGAGGTCGGGCTGCGCCACGACCCGAGCGCGCATGCCGAGATCGTGGCGATCCGGCGCGCCTGCGAGGGGCTCGGGCGCGACGACCTGCGCGGGGCCACGCTGTACTCGACGCTGCAGCCGTGCGGGATGTGCAGCATGGCGTGCATCTGGACCAGCATCGGCCGGATCGTCTACGGCGCGCGCCGGCAGGACGTGCACCGGATGTATTTCGAGGACCGGCATCTCGACGTGCTGGACATCATCGACGACGCGTTCCGCAACGACATGAGCGCGGTGGGCGGGGTGCTGGCCGAGGACTGCGCGGCGCTGTGCTACCGGCCGGACGACGCCCCGCCGCCGGAAGCGCAGGCGAACGTTTGAGGGTCAACCGGGAACGGGTTGGCTGCGCGCGGCCCTCATCGCGTCGTCGGTCAGACGCTTCTCGTTGTGCTTGAGGAACATGAAGGCGCTGCCCACCGCGATCACGGCGATGATCCCGAGTGCCAGCCCGAGCGGACCGGAGATCCGTTCCATCTGGCGGCCGAGCAGGTAGGCGGTGAGCGAGTAGCCGCCGGCCCAGCCGATGCCGCCCAGCGCGTTGTAGAGCAGGAAGGAGGGCCAGGGCATGCGGTTGGCGCCGGCCAGAAGGGCGGCGAAGGTGCGGAGGATGGCAATGAAGCGGCCGAAGAACACCACCTTGCCGCCGTGCAGGCGGAACAGGTAGCGGCCGAGCGTCAGCCGGTCGTCGGTCAGGCCGATGCGGCTCCCCCAGCGCGCCAGCAACGGGAAGCCGAGGGACCGGCCGATCAGGTAGCCGAGGTTGTCGCCCATGATCGCGCCGGCGATGGCGACGGCGATCACCCATCCGATCTCGAGCCGGTGCGTGGCGGCGCAGTACAGGGCGGTGCCGATCAGCAGGCTTTCGCCGGGCAGCGGCGCGCCCATGCTTTCGAGCATCACGACCAGGCCGACCACGCCGTAGCCGTAATGGGCGAGGAGGTGGTCGAGGTGATGGAACACTGCTGTTGCGCGCCCCGCGATGAAGCTGTCAGGAACCGGCTGCGGCTGGTCCTGTCAAGGGCGTGACGGAACCGGGCGCGGCGGGCGACGCGCCGTCGAGGCGGGACAGGAGAAGGGCCGGGTCCAGCCCTTCGGGGATCACGAGCATGCGGCCCGGATCGGCGCCGTGCAGCACCGTGACCGCGTTCTTCGGGCATACGCCGAGGCAGCCGACCTCCAGGACCCGCACGTCCCGCCTGCGACCGGAGCCGCGCAGGGCGTGCCTGACGGCGCGCGACAGGGAGTCGGTGCCGTCGGAGCCGAAGCCGCCGTCGAGCTTCCGGCTGCACTTGCGGCAGATCAGCAGGACGTCGCGCCAGGGGCCGGCGACGGTCAGGATCTCGCCGGGTGCAGCTTTGCGCTTCTTAGCCATTCTAGTCCGCCTCGAAGCGGGGCCAACGCGCTGGTTGGCGGAACGATGTGTCTGCGTCGCGCCGCGACGGCGGTGGTGGAGCTGAGGGGAATCGAACCCCTGACCTCTTGAATGCCATTCAAGCGCTCTCCCAACTGAGCTACAGCCCCGGTCCAGGCCGGTCGAGCGCCTGCATGGAGCAGGAGACCCTTGGGTGGCCCGCCTATAGCGGTGGTTTCGGGGGCTGACAACCCTGCCGCGGCCGAGCCGCGCGGCCGGGCGGACGGGCAGGAAACTCAGCTCTGCAGCAGGCCCTGCCGACGCAGGAAGGCGAGCAGCGGCAGGATCGGCAGCCCCAGGATTGTGGCCTGCTCGCCCTCCACCGCGTCGAACAGCTGGATGCCGAGCCCTTCCAGCCGGTAGGCGCCGATGCAGGACAGGAGCGCGGCGCCTTCGGCTGCGACATAGGCGTCGATGAAGCTGTCGGACAGCGCCCGCATGCGCAGGCGCGGGGTGGCCACGTGCTGCCATGCCACCCTGCCCTGCCGCAGCACGACGATGGCGGTGTGCAGGCGGTGCTCGCGGCCGCGCAGGCGGCGCAGGTGGGTCGCGGCCAGGTCGAGGTCGGCGGGCTTGTCGAACCAGTGTCCTTCGCAGGTCAGGATCTGGTCGGCGCCGATCACCAGCGCGTCGGGGTCGGGGATGGTCGCGGCCTTGAGCTCGGCGAGCCTGAGGGCGGCGGCGTCGGGACTCCATCCCGCGTCCCGGGCGGCACGCTTGACCGTGTCCTCGTCGAGGCTGGCCGGTTGCACCAGGACGGGCAGGCCTGCGGCCCGGAGCACCGCCAGGCGCGCCTGCGATCCGCTGGCGAGGATCAGCCGCGGAGTCGCGGCAAGCGACAACAGGGGCGTGTCCGGCAGGCTGTTCATGGCTGGGAGAGTCGCGGGGTACACGGGGATGAACCGGGGCGCGGGCGCACCAGGTACCGAGTCATGTGGATGACGGGTACAGTCTCGGCGGGGGTGGAGTTGTACACAGGCTCGATCGGACATCTCCTGGACAAGCCGGAAAACCGGCGCCGCATCAAGGGCTTGGAAGTTGTACACGCTGTGGGCAAAGCGGGGTACGTTTTCCGCAAGCCGGGTACCCCGACATCCACAGGCTCCCCTAGGACTCCATCCGATCTTTTCTTCTTCTTTCATGTTTAGATCAAAGCCATGACGAGCGAGACCGGGTCTGCCGGAGCGCCGAACCCGGACGACCCGACGATGAACGACAAGCGGCTGCTGCGCGTGCTGCGGGGGGAAGCGGTCTGGCCGCCGCCGGTCTGGCTGATGCGCCAGGCTGGCCGCCACCTGCCGGAGTTCCGGGCGCTGCGGGCACAGGCGGACTTCATCACCCGCTGCATGACGCCGGACATCGCCACCGAGATCACCCTGCAGCCGATCCGGCGCTACGGCATGGACGGGGCGATCCTGTTCAGCGACATCCTGATCCTGCCCTGGGCGATGGGACAGTCGCTCGCCTTCGTGGACGGGGTCGGGCCGGTATTGGAGCCGGTGCGGTGCAAGGCCGACCTGGACCGGCTGCGGCCGGAGCGGGTGGCGGAGGCGACGGCGCCGGTGATGGAGACGCTGCGCCGGCTGCGGCGGGCGCTGGGCGGCGAGGTGGCGCTGGGGGCCGGACGACCCGGTGCGACGGCGCTGATCGGCTTCGCCGGGGCACCGTTCACGGTGGCCTGCTACATGGTCGAGGGTGGAGGCTCGAAGGAGTTCGCGGAAACGCGACGCATGGCCTATGCGGAGCCGGCGCTGTTCGACCGGCTGATCGACCTGCTGACCGAGGCCACGGCGACCATGCTGTGCGCGCAGATCGAGGCCGGTGCGGAAGCGGTGATGCTGTTCGACAGCTGGGCCGGGCTGCTGCCGCCGGCGCAGTTCGAGCGACAGGTGATCGCGCCCGGGCGCCGGATCGTGTCGGAGGTCAGGCGTCGCCACCCCGGGGTGCCGATCGTGGGGTTTCCGCGCCTGGGCGGGCTGCTGGTCGGGCGGTATGCGGTGCGGACCGGGATCGACGCGCTGGCGCTCGACACCGGGGCGGACCTGGCGCTGGCAGCAGGGCTGGTGCCGCCGGAGGTCGCGCTGCAGGGCAACCTGGATCCGCTCTGCCTGCTTGCCGGCGGCGACGCGCTGCCCGAGGCGGTCGAGACCATACGCAGCACGCTGCGCGGGCGGCCGCACGTGTTCAACCTGGGGCATGGGGTTCTGCCGCAGACGCCGCCGGAGCATGTCGGGGCGCTGGTCGAGGCGGTGCGGCGGCCGTGGTGATCTATGCCCTCGGGCCCTGGCTGCAATGGGAGAAGGCGTTCCACCTGATGGCGGTGATCGCCTGGATGGCCGGGCTGTTCTACCTGCCGCGGCTCTACGTCTACCACTGCCAGGCGGAGCCGGGATCGGCGCAGAGCGAGGGCTTCAAGGTGATGGAGCGGCGGCTGCTGAAGCAGATCACCACGCCGGCGATGCTCGTGGCGCTGCTGTTCGGCAGCCTGCTGATCATGACGCCGGGTGCGATCGACTGGTCGGCCGGCTGGTGGCACGCCAAGCTCGCAGGAGTGGTGCTGATGCTGGGGTTCCATGGTGCCTGTGCGTCGTGGCGCCGGGACTTCCTGGCCGACCGCAACCGGCGTCCGCAGCGCTTCTACCGGATGGCGAACGAGCTGCCGACGGTGCTGATGGTGATGATCGTGATCATGGCGGTGGTGCAGCCGTCGTTCGGCTGAACGGTCCTGGTCGCGGCGGCGGTGGCCTCACGTGGTTGTGGTTCGGGGTCCGGGTCGGCGGCGCGTTCACCGCGACGGGTATGGTGCGTCGTGCCACCGGACCATCGGAGTGCCTGCCATGGATCGCCGCAGCCTGTTTCGATCAGCCGCCGCGGGCGGGCTTCTCGGTATCGCCGGCAAGGCGGCGCTCGGTGCCGAGCCGTCCCGGCCGGATGTCCTGCCGGTCACCGGGCCGCAGGGGTTGCTGCCGCCGCTGCCGCAGCTCACCGACCCGGGCGAGCGGCGTGGCGACATGCTTTATCGCAGCCTCGGGCAGACCGGCGAGACCGTGTCGGCGATCGGCTTCGGCGGCTCGCACTTCGCCAAGCCCGGGATCGAGGAGGCGACCTCCATCCGGCTGTGCCATGCGGCGCTCGATCGCGGCATGAACTTCATGGACAACGCGTGGGACTACAATGACGGCGCAAGCGAGCGGCGCATGGGGGTGGCGCTGTCGCAGGGAGGCTACCGCAACAAGGCCTTCCTCATGACCAAGGTGGACGGCCGCAACAAGGACATCGCGCAGACGCAGCTCGACCAGTCGCTGCGGCGCCTGCGTACTGATCACCTCGACCTGTGGATGTTCCACGAGGTGCTGCGCTACGACGATCCGGACCGCATCTTCGCGCCCGGCGGGGCGATCGAGACGGCGATCGCGGCCAGGCAGGCGGGCAAGGTCCGGCATATCGGCTTCACCGGGCACAAGGATCCGCGCATCCACGTCTACATGATGGAGGTGGCGCGGGCGCACGGGTTCCAGTTCGACGTGGTGCTGATGCCGTCCAACGTGATGGACGCGCATTTCCGCTCGTTCGCGCGCCTGGCCATGCCGGTGGCGCTGCGCGAGCGGATCGGCGTGATCACCATGAAGGCGTTCGGCGGCTCGAACGGGGTGATTCTCAAGAGCGGCGCCCGGGTGGCCCCGATCGACTGCCTGCACTACGCGCTGAACCGGCCGACCTCCGTGGTCGTCACCGGGATCGACAACGAGGCGGTGCTCGACCAGGCGTTCCAGGCAGCCGGCAGCTTCAAGCCGATGTCGCCGGCGGAGGAGGCGCGGATCACCGACGCGACGGCCGATCAGGGACGCGATGGCCGTTACGAGCTGTTCAAGACCACGGCGCATTTCGACGGCACCGCCCACAACCCGGACTGGCTCGGGCCGGACCGTGAGGCGACGCTGGCGCTGGCGCCGAAGAACGGCGGCTGACGACGTGGGCGCAGCGCCGGGTTTGACCGGGCGGTGACTTCAGGATCCAACGGGAGGGGACCGGTGGCGTGCTCCGACCAGGCTGCGGAAAGCACTGCCTCGTCGCCGGCGGAGAAGGGGCATCCCGGAATGCCAGACGTCCAAGGAAATCGGAAGCCCGTGCCGTCGAAAGGCCCTGGTGGGCGCAGTAGGATTCGAACCTACGACCCGCTGATTAAGAGTCAGCTGCTCTACCAACTGAGCTATGCGCCCCTCGCGGAGTGACGGCGCTATAGCAGCGCCGGCACGGCATGGAAAGGGTGGGAGCCCGGCGATTCCGGGATGCCGATCAGGAGGCGGCCCGGTTCAGCAACATCAGCACGCCGTCGAGCTGGTCCAGCGTGTCGTAGTGGATCCGCAACTGGCCGCTCCGGCCGTCGAACTTCAGCTCCACCCTGAGGCCGAGCGTCTGCCGCAAGTCACGTTCGAGGGCCGCAAGCTCGGGATCCCTGCCCTCGCCTGGGTTGATCGCAGCACGGGCCGCAGGCGGTGCCACCCGGGCGGCGTTGATGTGGCTCTGCGCCAGCGCCTCGGTCTGACGCACGGACAGGCGCTTGGCGATCACGGCCAGGGCGGCCTTCGCGGGATCGGGATGGCCGATCAGGGCACGGGCATGGCCCGCGGACAACGCGCCGTTGATCACCTCACGGCGTACGCTGTCGGGGAGCTGGAGCAGGCGGATGGTGTTGGCGACATGGCTGCGAGACTTGCCGACCGCCCCTGCGAGCTCCTCCTGCGTCATCGCGTAGTCCCGCATCAGGCGATGCAGGCCCTCGGCCTCCTCGATGGCGTTGAGGTCCTGGCGCTGCAGGTTCTCGACCAGGGCGGCAGCCATCGCCTCGGCATCGGCCAGTTGGCGCACATGCACCGGCACCGCGTGCAGGCCCGCCTTCTGCGCCGCGCGCCAGCGCCGCTCGCCGCCGATGATCTGGTAGCGACCGGGTTGGCCGGGGTGCGGGCGGGCCAGGATCGGTTGCAGGATGCCGCGGGCGCGGATCGACTCTGTCAGCTCCTCCAGCGAGTCCGGCTCCATGGCCTGGCGCGGCTGGAACGGTCCTGCTTCCAGCAGTTCGATCGGCAGGGCATGGATGCCTTCGCCCTGGCGGTCCGGCCCGTCCTGGGCGCGGTCGCCGAGCAGGGCGGCCAGCCCGCGGCCGAGCCTCGGCGGGTTGCTCATCGGGCGGGCTCCCGGTCGGCGCGGCCGAGCAACTCGTCTGCCAGCCTGACATAGGCGAGTGCGCCGCTCGACCTGGGGTCGTAGAGGTGGGCCGGCTTGCCGTGGCTCTGGGCTTCGGAGATGCGGATGTTGCGCGGGATCATGGTCTCGAACACCTGGTCGCCGAAGAAGCCACGCGCGTCGGCGGCGACCAGCTCGGACAGGTTGTTCCTGCGGTCGAACATGGTCAGCACCAGCCCCTGCAGACGCAGCGACGGGTTGAAGGCACGGCGGATGCGCTCCACGGTGCGGATCAGCTGGCTGACGCCCTCCAGGGCGAAGAACTCGCATTGCAGCGGCACCAGCACCGAACGGGCGGCGACCAGGGCGTTGAGGGTCAGCAGGCCCAGGCTCGGCGGGCAGTCGATCAGGACGAAATCGTGGCCCTGCGCGGCCTTCCCGGACAGGGCGTCGCGCAGGCGGTACTCGCGTCGCTCCATCTCGACCAGCTCGATCTCGGCGCCGGCGAGCTCGTTGTCGGCCGGAACGACCGACAGGCCCGGAATCTCGGTCAGCACCGACAGCTCGTCCAGTGGCTGGGCTTCTGCGATCAGGGCATAGCTGCCAGCGCGCCGGCCGTGATCGATGCCGAGGCCGGTCGAGGCGTTGCCTTGCGGATCGAGGTCGATCAGCAGCACGCTGTGCCCCTGCACCGCGAGCGCGGTAGCCAGGTTGATGGCGGTGGTGGTCTTGCCGACGCCGCCCTTCTGGTTGGCGATGGCCAGGATGTGCGGGGTCTGGGTGGCGGAGTCGCCGGGCCTACCGGCCGTGCGCCCGGTCGGGCTGTCTGACACGCCTGATTTCACTCAGCCTGAGGATGACGCCGTCCGGGTCGGTCCGGCTTGGACGTCGGGAGACCGCCATGTGCCATTCCGCGGCGGCTGCGGTCAATTCGTCCTCGGCGCCGCGTCCCTTGAGGAACAGGCAGATGCCGTCGTCGGTCAGGAGCCGCGCCGACCATCCCAGCAGACGCGGCAGCGGGGCCAGGGCGCGGGCGGTGAGGTAGCGCGTCGGCGGCAGATCCGCCTGCTCGATCCGCCTCGCGATCACGGTGGCCGCGGTTCCGGTTGCCCGTGCCGCTTCGCGCAGGAAGCTCGCCTTGCGCTGGTCTGCCTCGACCAGGGTCACCGGACTGTCGTTGGCGATCGCAAGTACCAGTCCCGGGAAACCGCCGCCGGAGCCCAGGTCGACAAAGGGGGTGCCATGTGGAAGCTCCTCCAGGAGCTGCAGGCTGTCGGCGACGTGACGGCTCCAGAGCTGCGGCAGGTCGTGCGGCGAGATCAGGTTGATCCGCTGGTTCCAGCGTTGCAGGAGCTCGGCGAATACCGCCAGCCGCTGCGATGTTTCACGTGAAACATCCGGAACGGCCGGTGGAGGCGGGACACCGGACGTCATGCTGCCCGGACATGCGCCAGCAGGGCCATGAGAGCGGCCGGCGTGACGCCGGGAACGCGCTGGGCGGCGCTGAAGTTGGCGGGCCGAGCCAGAGTCAGTCGCTCCCGCATCTCGCTGCTCAGGCCACCGATCGTGCCGTAATCCAGGTGCTGCGGCAGGCTCAGCGTCGTTTCGGTTGCGAGCTGGCGGATCTCGCGGGCCTGCCGGCCGAGATAGCCGCGATACCGTGCCTCCGTGTGCAGATGCATCCTGACCCGGTCCGGCAGCTCCGACAGCCAGGGAGCGACCGCAACCAGGGCGGCAGGCTCGACGCCGGCCGCCAGCAGGTCGAGCACCGACCGCCTGCGGCCGTCCGAGGTAGCAGGCAGACCATGGCGGAGAAGCTGTGCCGGCATGAAGCCTTCGTCCTCTGCCCGCTGCATCGCGGCGTCGATCGCCGCCTGGTCGGCGATGAACAGGGCTGCCCGTGAGGGGCCGACACAGCCCCAGCGGATGCCGGTTCCGGTCAGGCGAAGGTCGGCGTTGTCTGCCCGAAGCGTCAGCCGATATTCGGCGCGCGAGGTGAACATCCGATAGGGCTCGGAGACGCCCTGGGTGGTCAGGTCGTCGATCATCACCCCCAGGTAGCCGGTCCCGCGGTCCACCACGACCGGGTCGCTGCCGCCGGCGCGCCGGGCTGCGTTGATCCCGGCAAGCAGGCCCTGGGCTGCCGCCTCCTCGTAGCCGGTGGTGCCATTGATCTGGCCGGCGAGGAACAGGCGGTTGATCCGCTTCAGCTCCAGCGTCGGCCAGAGCGCGCGCGGGTCGACATAGTCGTACTCGACGGCATAGCCGGGTCGGACGATCCGGGCGCGCTCCAGACCGGGCATGGTGGACACCAGCAGCGCCTGGATGTCGGCTGGCAGGCTGGTGGAGATGCCGTTCGGATACACCAGCTCGCCGCCGGGGTTGCCGGGCAGGGCTTCCGGTTCCAGGAACACCTGGTGTCGCTCGCGCTCGGCGAACCGGACCACCTTGTCCTCGATCGACGGGCAGTAGCGCGGGCCGCGTCCGGAGATGGCGCCGCCATACACGGCGGAGGACAGCAGGTTGTCGCGGATCAGCGCGTGGGTCGCCGACGTGGTGGAGGTGATCCGGCACGACAGCTGGACGTTGTCGATCCGCGTCGTCAGGCGGCTGAAGGGGACGGGGACGGCGTCGCCCGCATCCTCCGGCAGTGCCTCCCAGTCGATGCTGTCGCGGGCGAGCCGGGGCGGCGTGCCGGTCTTCAGGCGGCCGAGCGGCAGGCCGAGCGTTTCCAGGCGTCGGCCAAGGAGCGTCGCCGGCGCTTCCCCGAGCCGGCCGGCCGGTGTCGTTTCGCGCCCGACATGGATGACGCCGCGCAGGAAGGTGCCGGCCGTCAGCACGACCGCACCGGATCGGAACTCGCGCCCGTCATGGCAGGCGACGCCGCAGGCGCCGCCATCCTGGTCAAGCAGCAGATCCTCCACCGCGGCCTCCATCACCTGCAGCCCGGGCGTTGCCGACAGCAGCCCGGTGATGGCGGCGCGATACAGCGAGCGGTCCGCCTGCGCACGCGGGCCGTGCACCGCCGGTCCCTTGGACCGGTTCAGCAGCTTGAAGTGGATGCCTGCGCGATCGGCTGCGATCCCCATCAGCCCATCGAGCGCGTCGATCTCGCGGACCAGGTGTCCCTTGCCGATGCCGCCGATTGCCGGGTTGCAGGACATGGCGCCGATCGTGTCGAGCCGGTGCGTCAGGAGCAGCGTCCTGGCGCCGGTGCGTGCGGCCGCGGCGGCGGCCTCGCAGCCGGCATGGCCGCCGCCGATCACGATCACGTCCATCCGGTCGCTCATCCGCATCCCCTGCCTCGCCTGCGGCCGGACGCGCGCGTCACTTGCCGATGCAGAACTGGTTGAACACGGTGTCTAGCAGATCTTCCACGCCGACCGCGCCGGTCAGGCGTCCCAATGCCTGCATGGCAAGCCTCAGCGCCTCGCCACGCAACTCGGCGAGTTCCAGGTGACGTGCGGCCTGCAGATGTCCCGTCGTCTCGGTGATCCCGGCGCGATGCCGCGCGCGCGTCAGCGGCGGTCCGGCGTTGGACGCGGTCAGGCCGCGCACTGCATCGGCCAACCGGTTCTCGAGCAGGGCGATCCCGTCGCCGGTTCGTGCGCTGACGCCGAGCCAGCCCGGGGGTGCCGCGACCAGGTCCACCTTGTTCCAGACCTGCAGGCCGACCGGCGGGCCGTCCGGCACGAGCCCGCCGGCTGCAACGCGTATGACCAGGTCGGCCTGTTCCGCCTGGCGACGCGCACGACGCACCCCTTCGGCTTCCAGCGAGTCCTCGGCATCGCGCAGGCCGGCGGTGTCGACCAGCGTCACCGGAACGTCTCCCAGCACCAGGCGCACCTCGATCGCATCCCGCGTCGTGCCGGGACGATCCGAGACGATCGCCGCCTCGCGCCCGGCCAGGCGGTTCAGCAGGCTGGACTTGCCCACGTTCGGCGGCCCGACGATGGCGATGAACAGTCCCGACCGGACCCGCGTTCCCCGATCGCCCTCGGCCAGGTGCGCCGCCATCTCGTGCCGGAGCGCGTCCAGCTCCCGGATCAGGGCGACCTCGATCTCGGGTGGCAGGTCCTCGTCGGGGAAGTCGATCAACGCTTCCTGGTGCGCCAGCATCCGACGCAGTCGTGCCGCCCAGTCGGCATAGAGCCGGCTCAGCGCACCGTCCGCCTGGCGCAGCGCCTGTCGTCGCTGCGCTTCGGTCTCCGCCTCGATCAGGTCGGCGATGCCTTCCGCTTCCAGCAGGTCGAGCCGGTTGTTGAGGAAGGCCCGTCTGGTGAACTCGCCCGGTTCCGCCGGTCGTGCACCGGACGCCACCAGCGCCGCAGAGACCGCCTCCACCACGGCCGGGCCGGCATGGAGATGCAGCTCGGCGCAGTCCTCGCCGGTGTAGCTGGCGGGTCCGGGGAACCAGAGCACGAGGGCCCGATCCAGCAGCTCGCCGGCAGGCTCCGCGTGCAGGGCGCGCAAGGTCGCATGGCGGGGTTCCGGCCGATGGCCGCACAGGCGGTCGAGGATCGGTCCGCTTCGGCTGCCGCTGATCCGGATCACCGCAATCGCGGCGCGTCCGGCTCCGGTCGCCCGGGCGAAGATGGTCGCCTGCCCACCTCCCTGCTCCGGCCCGCGGCCGATCACGTGCGGCAGCCCGTGCTTGACACGGCGCCGGACGTGGACTGCGATGGCTGGACGGTGCCGGCACCGGCCTGAGAGGTACTGCTTGCCACAACTGTCACTGCACTCTCCGTTGGGGCCGCTGACCCTGACACAGGAAGAGGATGCCATAGTTGCCCTGGATTGGGGCTGGAGCAGCGAGCAGTCGCAGACCGTCCTGCTCCGCGCGGCGCACGAGCAGCTGCAGGCATATCTCGATGGCGAGCTCACCTGCTTCACCGTCAAGCTGGCGCCGGTTCCGTCGACGCCATACCGGCACCGGGTCTGGGAAGCGCTGCGTGCGATCCCGCATGGCGAAACCCGCACCTATGCCGAGCTTGCCCGCATGGTGGGCGGATCCGCCCGGTCGATCGGACAGGCCAACGGATGCAACCCGCTGCCGATCCTGATCCCCTGCCACCGGGTGGTGGCGGCAAGGCACCTTGGCGGCTTCTCGGCCCAGGGCGGCCTCGACACCAAGCGCTTCCTGCTCTCGCTCGAAGCCGCACGCCTGCCCTGGCAGGCAGACGGTCTTGCCGCATGAGCAAGGCTGTCCGTGTTCATGCCTATGGCGGCGCGGAGGCGCTGAGCTGGGACGACGTGCCCACGCCGTCGCCGGCGGCGGGGGAGATCCTGATCCGCCAGGAGGCGATCGGCCTCAACTTCATCGACATCTACTACCGCACCGGCCTGTATAAGCTGCCGACGCTGCCGGCCGTGATCGGCATGGAGGCGGCGGGCGTCGTGGAGGCGGCAGGCAGCGACGTCACCACCCTGGCGGTGGGCGACCGCGTCGCCTATCCGACCCAGCTCGGCGCCTATGCCCGCTACCGCACGCTTGCAGCCGACCTTGTGGTGCGCCTGCCGGACACGATCGACACCCGGACCGCAGCGGCGATGATGCTGCGCGGGCTTACGGTGCAGGCGCTGCTGCGCCAGGTGCACGCGCTGGCGGCGGGCGAGACGATCCTGGTGCATGCCGCGGCCGGCGGGGTCGGCCTGCTGCTGTGCCAGTGGGCGGCCCATCTCGGCGCGACGGTGATCGGCGTGGTGTCGACGCCGCAGAAGGCGGAGCTCGCTGGCCGTCATGGCGCCACCCACACGATCATCGGCCTCGACGACCTGCCGCAGACGGTCAGGCGGCTGACCGGCGGCGCCATGGTGCCGGTGGTGTATGACAGCGTCGGCCGGGACAGCTTCGTCCCGAGCCTGGACTGCCTGGCGCCGCGCGGGCTGATGGTCAGCTACGGCAACGCGTCCGGCGAGGTCACCGGCGTGTCGCTCGGCATGCTCGCCGCACGCGGCAGCCTTTACGTCACCCGGCCGAAGCTGACGAGCTTCATCGGCCGGCGCGAACAGCTGGAGCAGGCCTCCGCGGAGCTGTTCGACGTGGTGGCGCAGGGTGCGGTGCGGATCGAGATCGGATCCAGTTTCCCGCTGTCGCAGGCGGCCGATGCGCATCGGGCACTGGAATCGCGACGCACCACCGGCAGCACGATCCTGATCCCCGACTGACGGACGAGGATCCGCCGGCCGGGCTTCGTCAGGTGTTCATCGCGTCGAAGAAGTCCTGGTTGGTCTTGCTGTACTTCAGCTTGTCGAGCAGGAAGTCCATCGCGTCCATGGTGCCCATCGGGCTCAGGATCCGGCGCAGCACCCACATCTTGGACAGCGCGCCCTTGTCGACCAGAAGCTCCTCCTTGCGGGTGCCGCTCTTGGTCACGTCGATGGCCGGGAAGGTGCGCTTGTCCGAAAGCTTGCGGTCGAGGATGAGCTCCGAGTTGCCGGTGCCCTTGAACTCCTCGAAGATCACCTCGTCCATGCGCGATCCGGTGTCGATCAGCGCGGTGGCGATGATGGTCAGCGAGCCGCCTTCCTCGATGTTGCGCGCGGCGCCGAAGAAGCGCTTCGGCCGCTGCAGCGCGTTCGCGTCGACGCCGCCGGTGAGCACCTTGCCGGAGGACGGCACGACGGTGTTGTAGGCGCGCGCCAGGCGGGTGATGGAGTCCAGCAGGATCACCACGTCGCGCTTGTGCTCGACCAGCCGCTTGGCCTTCTCGAGCACCATCTCCGTCACCTGCACGTGGCGGGTCGCCGGCTCGTCGAAGGTGGAGGACACCACCTCGCCCTTCACCGTGCGCGCCATGTCGGTGACCTCCTCCGGCCGCTCGTCGATCAGCAGCACGATCAGGAACACCTCGGGATGGTTCGCCGAGATGGCGGTGGCGATGCTCTGCAGCATCACCGTCTTGCCGGTACGCGGCGGGGCCACGATCAGGGCGCGCTGTCCCATGCCGATCGGCGACACCAGGTCGATCACCCGCGGCGTGAAGTCGCGGCTCTGCCCCTTGGCCGGGACCGGCGCGCTCTCGTTCTCCATCTTCAGGCGGCGGTCGGGGTATAGCGGCGTCAAGTTGTCGAAGTTGATGCGGTGCTTCACCGCCTCGGGCGGCTCGAAGTTGATGGTGTTGAGCTTGAGCAGGGCGAAGTAGCGCTCGCCGTCGCGCGGCGCCCGGATCTGGCCCTCGACGGTGTCGCCGGTGCGCAGGCCGTATCGGCGCACCTGGCTCGGGCTGACGTAGATGTCGTCCGGGCCGGGCAGGAAGTTCGCCTCCGGCGAGCGCAGGTAGCCGAACCCGTCGGACAGGATCTCCAGCGTGCCCTCGCCGTGGATCGCCTGGTCGTTCTCGGCCAGATTCTTGAGGATGGCGAACATCATGTCCTGCTTGCGCAGGGACGACGCGTTCTCGATCTGCAGCGATTCCGCGTAGGACAGCAGGTCGGAGGGTGTCTTTGCCTTGAGTTCGGCGAGGTGCATGGGACGCCTCGAATGGGGTCGATCGTGCGGAGGGGGAGGAACGATCGGCAGGACGCCGACGGTCGATGCTGACGAGGGAGAACCCCGTACCTGTTCGATCGAAAACCGTTCCGAGTGGAGGGATCCCGTACAGGCAGGAGGTGCCGAGGGACGACGACGAGATAGGTGCGATGGCCCCGGCTTGTCAAGAAGAGGCAGGCCGGCCAGATGGTCCGAGCCGCACGGGCGGCGCAGCGGATGCCGTCCAGATCTGGAGACCGCTTCCCGGTGGCAGCCTCAGCGGTTGCCGAGCCAGCCCTTGCGCCAGAACCAGATCATCGGCAGCACGATCGTCAGACCCATCAAGCCAAGCGCATACCAGTAGCCGAAGCTCCAGCTCAGCTCCGGGATGTCCTTGAAGTTCATCCCGTAGATGCTGGCGATCAGGGTAGGCGGGATGCCGACGATGCTGACCACGGTCAGGATCTTGATGCCGTTGTTCTGCTCGATGTTGATGAAGCCGAGCGTCGCGTCGAGCAGAAACTGCACCTTGGTGTTCAGCTGGCCGTCATAGTCGTTCAACGAAGCGATGTCGCGGACCAGCAGGGCCAGCTGCGCCGAGAACCATTCCCTGTTCACGCACGGGTGGTGCTCGCCGAGATAGGTGATCACCCGTTGCAGCCCGAGCAGGCTGTCGCGCACTCCCGACACCAGGTCGGCCTTGCTGCCGACCTCCACCAGAAGGCCGCGCAGCTTGCGGTCGATGTTGTTGCCGCTGCCGTCCTGCGCCTGGAACACCCGCCTGGAGATGCTGTCGAGGTCATGGCCGCACATCTCCAGCAGGTCGGCGATCCGGTCGATGATCGCTTCCAGCAGAAGCAGCATGATGTCGCTGCCCGCCTGCGGCGCAGCACTTCCTGCCACCCGCTCGCCCACGGTCTCGAACACAGTGTAGTCGGTGTAGCGGATGGTGACGAGACGGTCGCGGCTCAGCACGAAGCCGACCGAGGCCAGCAACGAGACCTCGCCGATCCGGCGCACCAGCGGCGTGGACAGGTAGAAGTTGTCCTCCTCCGCGTAGACCCGCGAGGAGCTTTCGATCTCCTCGATCTCCGGCCGGGTCGGCATGCGCAGGCCCGTCAGGCGCTGCGCCAGCAGGCGCTCCTCCTCGGTCGGGTTCAGCAGGTCGAACCAGGCGACACCCGCAACCTCGGTGTCCGTCGAGACAGCGGACGGGGCACGGCCGGACGGACGGGAGACGAACATGGACACTCCTGCGGCGGACGACGCGTGATGGACAGGCGTGACCGGAGCTGTCAACGACGTGTCCCTGCCGCCCCGAGGCCGCGGGGCTCATCCGCGACGCCGTCCGCGCGCAACCGTTCCCGCAGACGGACGCTTCAAGCCTTGTTCTGGAGGCGTGACATGGATCCTGCGATCGGACCTCAAGCGGCAACACCCGATGACGGGTCCCGCGCCCTGGCCAGCCCGCGCCTGCCGGTGTCGCGTGTCCCGGATCCGGCAGCGCTTCCGGCACTGGGCGATCCCGGGGAACGGCGCGGCGAGATGCTGTATCGCCGGTTCGGCCGCAGCGACGAGGTGATCTCCGCCATCGGCCTCGGCGGCTTCCATCTCGGCAAGAACGCGGTCAGCGACGACGAGGCGGTGCGCCTGGTGCACCAGGCGGTCGATCGCGGCATCACCTTCATCGACAACTGCTGGGACTACAACGAGGGCCGGTCGGAACTGCGCGTCGGCGTGGCGCTGGACCAGGGCGGCTACCGGGACCGCGTGTTCCTGATGACCAAGATCGACGGCCGCACGAAGCAGGAGGCGGCCCGCCAGATCGACACCTCGCTCAAGCGGATGCGCACCGACCGGATCGACCTGGTGCAGCACCACGAGATCATCCGCTTCGACGATCCGGACCGCATCTTTGCCGAGGGCGGCGCAATGGAAGCCCTTGTCGAGGCGAAGGCGGCCGGCAAGCTGCGTCATATCGGCTTCACCGGCCACAAGGATCCGCGCATCCACCTGCAGATGCTGGCGGTGGCCGCCGAACGCGGCTTCCTGTTCGATGCGGTGCAGATGCCGCTCAACGTGATGGACGCGCATTTCCGCAGTTTCGCCCATCTCGTGCTGCCCTACCTGGTCGAGCATGGCATCGCCGCATTGGGCATGAAAACGTTCGCCGACGGTGTGCTGCTCAAGAGCGGGGTCGCAATCGCGCCGATCGAGTATCTTCACTACTCCCTCAACCTGCCGACCTCCGTGGTCATCACCGGTGTCGAGACCCAGCGCGACCTGGACCAGGCGTTCGAGGCGGCGCGCACCTTCCAGCCCATGGATCGGACCAGGATCGCGGATCTGCTGGCTCGCAGCCGTCCGCATGCCCTGGACGGCAAGTACGAGCTGTTCAAGACCAGCGCCACCTTCGATGGCACCGCCAAGAACCCGCAGTGGCTGGGCGACGATGTCGAGGCGGTCAACAAGCTGGCGCCAGTGATGGAGTAAAACCCGGATCCGGACGATCGGGTCATTGCCGATTGTCCGTTCGGACCGCTACCGCAGCAGGCCTAGACTCGCCCGTAGCCGAAGCTGCTCTTCGGGACCGGTCGCAATGCCTCGATCCGGCTCTCCGGCGAGGTGTCGGGACGGTCCCGCGGCGTGGCCGGAAGCAGTACGCCATTGGGCAGAAGGACATAGCGCGAGATCTGACTGCTCGGCAGGTTGTGCAGCACCAGGAGCGGGACCGCACCCGGCCCGGCCGATGGGCTGAGGCTCCAGCGGTCGCTCCAGGTCAACTGGCGCTCGCTCATGTCGCCGAATATCGGCTGCGTGTCGATCGCCTGGATGTCGTATCCGCCTTGGCTGTCTCCCGGGTTGCCGTGTAGCACCAGACTGATGAAGGTGGACGAATTGCCACCCCCCAGTGGTTGCCGTCCCTGCCACTCACCGAAGATCGGGCCGTTCTGTTCGGCGCAACCGGCCAGCGCCAGCATCGCCCCGAGCGCCCACATGGATCGTCCGAACCCCAGGTGGCCAAGTCGCCGATGCTTGGCCATTGCCTGCCCTCCGCCGCGTTGTGCGCCGTTCGCAGCAGGAACGCGTGTGGCATGGAGAAGGATGCAGAAGGCCACGCGATCGGGACTGCGGGTTCCCGATCCGGACCGGCCGTCCTGCTGAAACCGGCTAGCCTGCGGCTGCGCCGGGAACCGGCTCGCTTTTCAGCAGCCGGATGTAGCGCGAGGTCAGCAGGACGGCCGCGCTGACCACGATCGCGCCGGAGCCGATCACCAGGGAGCTTCGCGGCCCGATCAGATGCGCGATCGGGCCGCACAGGGCGAAGCCGATCGGGCCCAGGCCCTGTGACACCACGCTGAACATGGCATTGACCCGGGACAGCACGTCGCTCGGGATGCGCTCCTGGATCGTGGTCTGCACGGTGACGTTCAAGACCGCCAGGGAGGCGCCGAAGATGGCGCTGCCGATCGCCACGGGAAGGACCGGCGCATGGAACGCCAGCAGGACCAGCGGGGTCGCCAGCAAGGCAGCGGCGAGCTCGAAGGCAATGAGCGGGCGGAGGAAGCGGAGGCGGAGGATCAGCAGGCCGCCGACCATGCCCCCGGCGCCGGTTGCGGAAGCGACCAGGCCCCAGAGCCTGGCGCCGTTCGGCAGGGACGCGAACAGCACCGGGCCGAGGACGAAGAAGGGCGCAAAGGCGACCAGGTTCAGCAGCCCATATTGCGCGGTAATGAGCTGAAGCCAACGGTGCTGGCGGAACTCCTGCCATCCGAGCTTCAGGTCGGTGATGAACGAGGCTGACGACGCGGCCTCGTGCACGGGGATGCGCATCAGCGACAGGCAGGTGGCGCTCAGGGCGTAGGACAGCGCGTCGACACCGATCGCGAGCGGCGCCTTGCCGGACGCGACCAGCAAGCCGCCGAGTGACGGGCCCAGGATGGCCGACAAGGAGCCGGTGATGCTGAGAACGCTGTTCGCCTCCTTGAGGTGGTCGGCCCCGGCCACCTGCGGGATCAGCCCGCCTTCCGCAGGGGCATAGAAGGCGTTGCCGACCCCGACGGAGGCGGCAAGCGCCAGCAGGGCGACGAGCGGCGGATGGCCGATCGCCAGGAAAGTCGCCAGCATGAGCTGGCTGACGCAGCGCAGGATGTCCGAACCCATCATCAGCCAGCGCCTCGGCCATCGGTCGCCGACCACGCCGCCTGCCAGCATCAGGACCACCGTCGGCGCCGTCTGCGCTGCCAGGACCAGCCCGATGGTGGTGGCGGAGTACTTCAAGGTGAGCAGGGCGAAGGTCAGCGCCACCGGCACGGCTGCCGAGCCGAGGGTCGAGGCGGTTGTCGCAGTGAAGAACAGGGCGAAGTTGCGCTGGCCGAGAAGCGTCCGGAAGCTGCCCTGAAGGGAGGTGGAGGGACTCTGGAGCACCGGACGGTTCGAGTGGCTTGTCATGGTGGCGATCCCTTGTCCGGCGATGCTCGAGCCGACAGCGCTCCACCGGGCTGAACGAGGTTTGGGTGCCCCCGGGCGGAAGCACGAGGCGCGTCAGCCGGCAGACGCGCACGATCGGCAGCGGGTTCGGGCGGCCGCGCGGCAGGACGATCAGGCAAGCGGGAGGGCAATCAACGGCCGAGGCCTCCACGGCGATCGAGAACCGACGAGGCGCCGGCTCAGGTTGGTTAGCTTGATCGAATGGCGTTTGTCCCAACAAAACCGACCGGGACGGGAATCCCTGATACAGGGCGACAGCGGCGCTGCATCGGGTCCAGGCCGGCCCGCTTGACGAGGTCCGGGACTGTGATCCGGAACCTGATCCGGCACGCGTCGTCCTGATCCCTGTCTGTCCCTGGACCTGTTGTCCTCATGCCGATCGCGAGCGGCGTCGTCGCGTGGATGGCGGCCTTCATCGTGCTCGCCGCGACCGCGGGAGCCGTGCGGCCTGGGCGGCCGCCCGGGCTGGAGACCTGACCGTTCTGGCAGCGTCGATCGCGGCTCGGACATGCCAGTGCCGTGTCGCTTCCTGTGACCCGTCGGGCTGCGGCGCAGCGGGTTCGGGATTCCTGCAGGTCGCTCCGGCAACGACGCCAGCCAGGCTGCCGGAGCTCGTCGCCCTGCTTCCGCGACAAGGCAAACCGGCGTTCACCAGCGTGCGGGCAGCGGTGCTGCGAGACAACCGTCGGCTGCCGGCACGTGACCTGCGTGGTCCCGTGCGCTAGAACCCCAGCTCCCGGGAGGGCTCCCAGTCGTGAATCCGCAGTCCCAGACCATCCTGCCCGCGTCCGCGCCGGATGCCGACCCGTCGGTTCCGGTTTCAGTGCGCCTCGCCGCTCGCGCCGAGGTCGATCGCGCCGACGTGCTGCGCCTCAACACCTTGCGCGCCGGTCCCGACGGGCGCGGGCGTTTCGGCATCTTCGGCGGCCGCTTCGTCGCCGAAACCCTGATGCCGCTGGTCCTGGAACTCGATCAGGCCTACGAGGCGGCCAAGGCCGATCCCGCCTTCCGGCAGGAGCTCGACTTCTATCTCAAGGATTATGTCGGCCGGCCCAGCCCGCTCTGGCATGCCAGACGCCTTGGTGCGGAACTCGGCGGCGCGCAGATCTATCTCAAGCGCGAGGAACTGAACCATACCGGCTCGCACAAGCTGAACAACGTCATGGGCCAGATCCTGCTGGCCAGGCGGATGGGCCGCACCCG
Organism: uncultured Acetobacteraceae bacterium; assembly: GCA_964249735.1. Taxonomy (GTDB): domain Bacteria; phylum Pseudomonadota; class Alphaproteobacteria; order Acetobacterales; family Acetobacteraceae; genus Lichenicola. The sequence goes on from CAXUDP010000001.1 coordinate 58,153, forward strand.
GATCGTCGCGGAGACGGGCGCTGGCAGCCATGGCGTCGCCACGGCCACGGTATGCGCCCTGTTCGGCCTCCAGTGCGTGATCTACATGGGGGCCGTCGATGTCGAGCGGCAGAAATCGAACGTGTTCCGGATGCGCCTGCTGGGTGCAGAGGTTCACCCGGTCACGACCGGCGCCGGTACGCTGAAGGACGCGATGAACGACGCCATGCGCGACTGGGTCGCCCATGTCGACGACACCTACTTCCTGGTCGGCACCGTGGCTGGCCCGCATCCTTATCCGGCCATGGTGCGCGACTTCCAGTGCGTGATCGGCGACGAGGCGCGGGCGCAGATGCAGGAGGCCGAGGGCCGCCTGCCGGACGTGGTGGTTGCAGCCGTGGGCGGCGGCTCCAACGCCATGGGCATCTTCCATCCCTTTCTCGACGATCCGGAGGTGCAGCTGGTCGGCGTGGAGGCGGCCGGACACGGCCTCGACAGCGGCAAGGCGGCTGCCAGCATCAGCCGCGGCCGTCCGGGTGTGCTGCACGGCAACCGCACCTATCTGCTGCAGGACGACCACGGCCAGATCACCGAGGCGCATTCGATCAGCGCCGGGCTGGACTATCCTGGCATCGGTCCCGAGCACGCCTGGCTGCACGACATCGGCCGTGCCCAGTACGTCGGCATCACCGACGACGAGGCGCTGGCCGCGTTCCAGCTCTGCACACGCAGCGAGGGCATCATCCCGGCGCTGGAATGCGCCCATGCCCTGGCCCATGTCGCCAAGATCGCGCCCGACATGCGCCCGGACCAGATCATCCTGATGAACCTGTCCGGACGCGGCGACAAGGACATCTTCACCGTCGCGGAGCATCTCGGAGTATCCCTGTGAGCCGGATTGCTGCCCGGTTCGCCGCCCTGCGGGCCGAGAACCGCGGCGCGCTGATCCCGTTCCTCGAGGCCGGCGACCCCGACCTCGCCACCGCCGAGGCGATCCTGCACGGCATGCCGGCCGCGGGCGCCGACCTGATCGAGATAGGCGTTCCCTTCACCGATCCGATGGCGGATGGCCCGATCATCCAGGCGGCGTCGAAGCGCGGCCTGGCCGCAGGCGCCACGCTTGGTCGTACCTTGGAGATGGTCGCGCGGTTCCGTGAGACCGGTGCCGACACGCCCGTGGTGCTGATGGGCTACCTCAATCCGATCGACAGCTACGGGCCAGGCCGGTTCTGCGCCGATGCGGCGGCTGCCGGCGTGGACGGGCTGATCGTGGTCGACCTGCCCTCGGAGGAAGCCGACCTCCTGGAAGCGCACGCCCAAGCGCATGGCCTCGACATCATCCGGCTGGTGGCGCCGACTACCGCCGGCGCCCGGCTGCCGCTGGTGCTGCGCGGCAGCTCCGGCTTCATCTACTATGTCAGCATCACCGGCGTGACCGGCACCCGCTCCGCCTCCGACGCGGACCTGGCGGCGGCATTGCCGCGCCTGCGTGCGGTGACCGACCTGCCGGTGGCGATCGGCTTCGGCATACGCACCCCGGCCCAGGCGGCATCGGCGGTGCGGATCGCCGACGCCGCCGTGGTCGCGTCGTCGCTGATCGAGACCCTGGCCCGCAGCCTCGATGGGCAGGGCCGCGCCGGGCCGGACACGGTGCGGCTTGTGCTGGATCAGGTCAGGACGCTGGCGGACGGGGTCCGGGACGCACGCATGGAGATCGTCGCATGAGCTGGCTGACCACCTATGTGCGGCCCAAGATACGCAACCTGCTCGGCAAGCGCGACGTGCCGGACAACCTTTGGACCCAGTGCGAAGCCTGCAACCAGATGATCTTCTCCCGCGAGCTGGAGAAGTCGCTCAACGTGTGCCCGCATTGTGGCCACCACATGCGGGCCCTGGTCGCCGACCGGCTGGCCTGGACCTTCGACAACGGCGAGTGCACCCGGATCGAGCTGCCGCGGGCGGCTTCCGACCCGCTCGGGTTCCGTGACCAGAAGCGCTACGTCGACCGGATCAAGGAACAGCGCGCGAAGTCGCAGCTCGACGAGGCGCTGGTGGTGGCGCATGGCACGGTCGGCGGGGTCAAGGCCGTCGTCGCGGTGATGGCGTACGAGTTCATGGCCGGCACCATGGGTGCCGCCCTCGGCGAGGGCTTCGTCGCCGCCGCCCGCCTGGCGGTGCTGCAGCAGGCGCCGCTGATCGTGTTCACCGCTTCCGGCGGTGCGCGCATGCAGGAGGGCATGATCAGCCTGATGCAGATGCCGCGCACTACCGTCGCGGTGCAGATGGTGAAGGATGCCGGCCTGCCGTACGTGGTGGTGATGACCAACCCCACCACCGGTGGCGTCACCGCGTCGTTCGCCATGCTGGGCGACATCCACATCGCCGAGCCGAACGCCCTGATCGGGTTCGCCGGGCCGCGGGTGATCGAGCAGACGGTGCGCGAAACGCTGCCGGACGGGTTCCAGCGCTCGGAGTTCCTGCACGAGCACGGCATGCTCGACATGGTGGTGAAGCGGACCGAGCTGCGCGACACCCTCGGCCGCCTGCTCCTGCTGCTCAGCGTCAAGGACGCCTTCGCCCACGCTGCCTGAGCGGGCGGGCCCGGCTCCTCGTCGTGGCGTCGTCCGTGCCCCCGGCCTTGTCCCCGGAGTTCAGCGGCCGTAGCGGGGTCGTGCTAGAGCGGCTGCAGCGCCTCTACCCGGTGCTGATCGACCTCAGCCTCCACCGGCTGGAGCTCCTGCTGGAGAAGCTCGGGCATCCGGAGCGGCGCCTGCCGCCGGTGATCCACGTCGCCGGCACCAACGGCAAGGGCAGCACCTGCGCCAATCTCCGGGCGATCGCCGAGGCGGCGGGACTCACGGTACACGCCACCACCAGCCCGCATCTCGTGTCGGTGACCGAGCGGTTCCGGATCGCCGGGCGCCTGGTGGACGAGGCGGCGCTGATCGCCGCGCTAGAACGCATCGAGGCGGTCAACGCCGGTGCGCCCATCACCGTGTTCGAGGTGCTGACGGCGTGCGCCTTCCTGTTGTTTGCCGAGACGCCTGCCGACCTCGCGATCATCGAGGTCGGGCTCGGCGGCCGGTTCGACGCCACCAACGTGCTGCAGGCGCCTGCCTCCTGCGCCATCGCCGCCCTATCGATGGACCACGAGGCCTTTCTCGGCGATACCCTGGCGGCGATCGCGGGCGAGAAGGCCGGCATCATCAAGCCGGGCCGTCCGGTGGTTACGGGACGCCAGCCCGACGAGGCGCTCGCCGTGATCGAGGCCGAGGCCGGCCGACGGGGTGCGCCGCTGCTGCTGCGCGACCGCGACTGGCGCCTCGATCCCGGTCCGGAGGGCCTGCGCTACCAGGATGCTGCCGGCACCCTCGACCTGCCGTGTCCCGGCCTGCTCGGGCCGCACCAGCACGATAACGCCGGGCTCGCGATCGCCGCCCTGCACGCCGCCGGCCTCGCCCTGCCGGATGCCGCGTATGCCGGGATCGCACACACCCGTTGGCCGGCCCGGCTGCAGCGCCTGCGCGGCCGCCTAGCCGATACCCTGCCGGCAGGCTGGGAGCTGTGGCTCGACGGCGGCCACAACCCCGGTGCCGGCGTGGCTCTGGCCGGCGTCCTGGAGGGCTGGGTCGACCGTCCGGTCCACCTGCTGGTCGGCATGAAGCAGACCAAGGATCCGGCCGGCTTCCTCCAGCCTCTGCTGCCGCTGGCCACCACCGTCTGGGCGGTCGCCGAACCGGGCCAGCACCTCGCGCTGCCGGTGGAGGCGATCGTCGCCGCGTCGCACGGGCGCGCCCGGCCGGGTCCGACGGTCGACGCCGTGCTGCCGCGTCTGGCGGGTCCCGATGTCCCGCCCGGGCGGGTGCTGATCTGCGGCAGCCTCTACCTCGCCGGCGAGGTGCTGAAGGCGGATGGCTGGATCCCTGCCTGAAGCAGCGGTTGCGTTTCCTCCCGCCTAGGTCTTTGCTTGGTCGGACGACGATCGGCGGAGCCCTCGATGCGCAAGGTGATCTTCGACACCGACCCCGGGGTGGACGATGCGATGGCGCTTTGCCTGCTGGTCCGCAGCCCGCAGCTCGAGCTGCTCGGCGTCACCACCGTGCACGGCAACGCCGACATCGACACCGTCACCCGCAACGCGCTGTTCCTGAGGGACCGGCTCGGCTTTGCCGCTCCGGTGGCGCAGGGCTCCGGGGTGACCTTGACCCACAGGCAGGGCGAGCCGGCCCGGCACGTGCACGGACAGAACGGGCTGGGCGACATCGACGTTCCGGACGCAGCCGATGCCGTGCTGGATGGGCGGCGCGGCCACCGCATGATGATCGACCTGATCCGCGAGAACCCGCACGAGGTGACGATCATCGCCGTCGGCCCGCTGACCAACCTGGCCCGCGCCCTGGACAAGGACCCGGAGATCGCGCGGCTGGCGCAGGGCGTGGTGGTGATGGGCGGCGCGTTCGGCAGCCACGGCCATACCGGCAACGTCAGCCCGGTCGCCGAGGCCAACATCGCCAACGATCCCGAAGCGGCCGACAAGGTGTTCACCGCATCCTGGCCGGTGACGGTGATCGGCCTCGACGTGACCCAGCAGGTGGTGATGGACGGGGAGTACCTGGATCGCCTGCGCCGTGACGGCGGCGAGGACGGCCGGTTCCTGCACGAGCTGTCGCGTGGCTACCACGCCTTCCACCAGCGCACGCGCCGCCTGGACGGCATCTTCGCCCATGACTGCCTGGCCGTGGTCTACGCGCTGCGTCCCGACCTGTTCACCCTGCGCCGCGGGCCGGTCCGGGTGGTGTGCGGCGGCCTGGCCGCCGGCCAGACCATCCAGAAGCCGAAGGACTCGCCGTTCCCGCTGGGCGCTTGGGATGCGCATTCGGCGCAGGCGGTGGCGGTCGACGTCGACGCCGAGGCGGTGCTGGCAGTCTTTGCCGCCAGCTTCGTCGGCCGCTAGACCGCAACCGGTTCACGTTCGGTCACCGGTTGCGGCCTGGCTTCCTGTTTGACGAGCGCCTTTACCGGTCAGGTGACCACACCTGATCCGGTGATGTCCTAGCGTTTCGCGTCCGGGCCGCCGGTCAGCAGGTAGCAGGCGCATCCGGCGCTGCGCGACGCGTCCTGATCCGGCTCGAGCAGCGACTCCACCGCGATCCGGCGCAGCCGCAGCACGACCGTGTCCGCAGGGCCGTCCATGATCACGTCGAAATCCTCCGCCACCACCGACAGCCAATAGGCGACGCCCTGCCGCTCGGTCAGGATGATCGGCTCCTGCGCGCTGACCGTCAGCCCGTTCTCTAGCGCGGTCGCCGCCTCGGTGCCGTTGGTGATGTGGTACAGGTAGGAGTCGTTGCGATCGGTCGGACGAAGGTTGCGCGGGTCGACCTGCTGCAGAAGCATGGCGTGCGGGTCGAGATGGTGGGAGCCGGAAGAAGTCTCCGGTTCCCGGGGCGGATCAGGGTCCGGTACCGGCACCAGGACGGGTTCGGGCTCGGGTTGAGGTTCCGCTGCTGCCGCGACTGGGTCCGGTCCGGCCGGGCCGAACAGGTCCGGTTCCGCACGGTCCGGGACCCTTGCCCGGCGCGGGCGCGAGGCTGGGCGAGGCGTCGGAGCCTGATGGTCGCCGGGATCGGGCAGCGGCAGCTCATGGGTCTGCATGTCCCCGTGCGGCGGGCTGCGGTTGCGGGAACGCGCCGCCTCGATCCGGCGGCGCAATCGTGCGTCGGAAGGCGGTTCGGCCATGGCAGGCGCGAACTTGGCATCGCAACCGACCGCGCGCCAGTAGTGTGCCATCGCTTCGGCCGCACAGCGCGCGGTGCCAATCCGGCGCAGGACGCGCCCGGCTTCATCCTCGATCTTGAACACCGGCCGGCGGTTGACCGGGTTGACGAGGCCTGTCTGCCTCGCCCGGATCCTGGAACTGTTCGACACTGAGGGTTCGATCATGTGCTGCCGCAGCCGGCCGGATCGGCCCGTCGCCTCGCGGGCGCGGTCCTCGCCTTCCGGGCTATCCTGTCATACAGCCTTCTTCTATGGGCGCCCAAGTTGGGGCGTCAATCCGCACGAGGTGCGAGTCGATCGCGCCGTTCGATATGGCCTCAGCGGCGGGTTCCGACCCTGCCCGATGGCGCGGGAGCTGCCTCGGCGGCCGGCGCCAGGTCCTCCTCCAGCACGGTGATGTGGATCGAGTAGGACACCTCGCCCTCGTCCTCGTCGCGATGCACGGTGCCGATCACCTCGCGCCCGACCGCAATCTCGGTGGTGGCGCCCTTGCGTGGCGGCGCCACCACGTTGACCTGCTCGTTGCCGAGCAGCTTGCGCAGGTAGGACTGCACCCGCGTTATATCCGTTCCGTTCATGGTCGACCTTTCAAGGGAAGCCGGGCGTCGAGCGTCCGCAGGCCGCGTGGGATAGGCCGGATTCGGGCACGCTGGAAATCGTTTATTCGCGCGCAGGGCGATGGATGCCGTCGATCAGCCGGGATCGGGCCGGTTCGGGAGCTCCGGAGGGTCGAGGGCCGCGAACAGGCTGGCGGCGAGGGCCGCGCGGGAGAAGTGCCGCGAAACGTAGGCGCGCTGGGCGGCCGAGCAGGCGCTCCAGGCGCGATCGTCGCGCAACAGGAACACCACCATGTCGGCCAGGGCGGACGCGGTGTCGGCGACCCGCGCCGCCTGCTCCAGGCCGGGCAGCCCTTCGGCGCCGATCGTCGTGGTGACCAGCGGCAGACCCTGCTGCATCGCCTCCACCACCTTTCCCTTCACCCCGGCGCCGACGCGGAGCGGCACGATCCCGACCCGGGCGGCGCGGTATCGCGCGTCGAGCTCCTCCTGGTCGAGGCTGCCGGTGACGAGCACGCCGTCGCCGCCGAGCGCCCGCACCGCGTCGGTCGGATGCGAGCCGGCCAGCACCAGGCTCGCCTGCGGGATGACGGCGCGCACCAGCGGCAGGATCTCGTGCACCAGCCAGATGGCGGCGTCGACGTTGGGCGGATGGGCGAAGCCGGCGACGAACAGGATCGCCGGCGCCTGGGGCGGGGTGGTCCTGGTGCGGAAGCGGTCGAAGCTGAAGGGCACGATCCCGTAGGCCGCTGCCCCGGGCAGCGACCGTCGCACCAGGGCAGCCTCGACCTCGGACGGGTAGAGCAGCACGTCGAACACGCCCCAGAGCCGGCGCTCCAGCCGCTCCATCTCGTCGGCCTCGCGCGCCAGCGACGGGTCGTGCTGCAGGGCCGCCTGACGGCGCATGCGCAGGTGGTGCACGTCGACGCCGTAGAAGCCGAGCCGCGCCCGGGTGTGGCGGAGCAGGTCGGAAACGAACTCCGCCGCCACGGTCGGCCGCATGACCAGCACGTGGTCGAACACGTGGCCATTGCGCGCGATCCAGTCGCCGAACCCGATCGGCAGGCGGCGGTCGAGCACCTCGATCCCCATGGTTTCCAGCAGGAGGGTGTAGTGGTTGTGGGCGCGGTTCTGCGGCCAGAACTTGACCAGCCAGCCGGCCTCCTTCAGCGCCGACAGGATCGCGGTGGTCGAGCGCGAGCCGGCATCGCGGTCGGGCTCCGGTACGTAGTGGTCGATCACCAGGATGGCAGGACGTCCGCGCGCGTGCTCGCAGGCTCGGACCGGGTCGGTGCCGGGGGTCATGTGCCCGCCTGCCAGCAGGTGCGGCCAGCGGGCCAGCAGGCGGTGGCGGTTCACCTCCTGCTGCGCCTTGATGCCGGCGGCGAGGTCGGTGCCGTGCGACAGGCCCTCGTGGTGGATCACCACGCTGGAAGGCTGGTAGATCACGCGCAGGCCGCGGGCGCGCAGGCGGAAGGCGAGGTCGACATCCTCGTAATAGGCCGGCGCGAAGGCGGGATCGAAACCGTGCAGCGCCTCGAACAGGTCGCGTCGGAGTAGGATGGAGGCGCCGGACACGTAGTCGGTGTCGCGCAGGGTGTTGTACTGCGGCAGAGCCGGATCGTCGCCGCGCCCATAGTTCCAGCCGGTGCCATCCTGCCAGATGATGCCGCCTGCTTCCTGCAGCCGCCCGTTGGGGAACAGCAGCCTGGAGCCGACCAGGCCGACGTCGGGCAGCGCCTCCGCCGCACGCAGGAGCGCGTCCAGGAAGCCCGGCAGGGGCTCGGTGTCGTTGTTGAGGAACAGCAGGTAGCGGCCGCGCGCGTGCAGCGCCGCCTCGTTGCAGTTGTGCAGGAAGCCCAGGTTGGTGTCCCGGCGCAGCAGGCGCAGGCCGACCACTTGGTCCAGCAGTGCCACCTCCGGATCCCCGGACGCGTCCTCGGCGAGGATCACCTCGAACGGCGTCTCGGTTTCGGATGCGGCGATGGCACGGAGGCAGCGCAGGGTGGCCGGCACCTGGCCGTAGGCGGGCACGATCACCGAGACCAGTGGAGCTCGCGAGGTTGGCAGCACAAGGGGCGGCGGCGCCGGAGGCGGAAGCGCCGGCGTGGGTGGGGCGGGCGCTGCTTCGGGTGGCGGCGTCGAGACAGGCGCTTCTGCCGCCACGGGAGGTGGATGATCCGGGAGCGTCAGGTGCGCCGCGCGCCACGCCGCCCGTTGCCGCAACCGCGCCGGCCATTGCAGGGTGAGGGTCCACCATCCGGCCCGCAGGGCACGCCGGCCGGTGCGCGCCAGGCCCGGATGACGGTCCAGCACGCGACGCAGCGGCCAAGTGGCACGCCAGATGGCGCTGGCATGGAACGCGTGCAGGTGCCGCTGCAGCAGGGCGATCTCGGCGTCCTGCTGCACGATGCAGGCTTCGAGGGGGGCCAGCAGGGGGCCGATGTCGACCGGCTCGGGCGGCAACGGTTCCTGAGGCGGGCTCCGGAGCAGGGCGTCCTGCGCCTGCTGCGCGTGCCGCAGCTCCTGCCGAAGTGCTGCCAGGCGTGCCTCGGCACGCAGCAGCGCCACGCGCAGCGCCGCGTGCTCGATCTCGTTCTCGTCCGGGTCACAGGCAGTCATGACGGTTCCCGGACCCGTTTGCCGTATCCGCCGACGAGGACGACGGCGCGGTTCCGCTCAATAGGGCGCGGCTTGCCTCGCGTGAAGCGCCATGCCGTCAGCGGCGCGGATCCGGAGGATCAGGCCGCACGTCTGCGGGCGACCAGCTCGAGCTCGATCTTGACCTGGGGGATGTCGAAGCCGCTGACCAGTCGCATGGTCGCCGCCGGACGCGCATCGCCGAACGCGTCGCGCAGGAACGGGAAGCAGGCCGGAAACGCGTCCGCATCGTGCACCAGGTAGGTCACACGCACCACGTCCTGCATCGACAGGCCGGCCGACTCCAGCGAGCGGGCGCCGTTCGCCAGCGCCTGCCGGCACTGCTCCGACAGGCGGCGCGGGAAATCGCCCCGGCTGCTGTCGAAGCCGGTGATGCGGCGCACGCGCACCTCCTGCCGGCCGCTGACCGGGCGGCGCTCGATCCGTGCAGTGTCAGGTTCCTGGGCCTGCGTCGTCGACAGCGTCGTCAGCATGGAGCCTCCGGCATTACCCCTGCTCACAAATGCGTTATTATTAATGGATTTTCAACTCGTATTGAGACGACGGCCGGGGTTGTTACGATGCTGTTCCGGACCGACGTTCCCAGGAGGCTGACGTGCAGGCTGTGCTGCGCTTCCACGGCAGTTGTGCCGTCCGTCATGGCGCCGGTGTCCTGCTGCTTGGCGGATCCGGAAGCGGCAAGTCCGACCTGCTGCTCAGGCTGATCGACCGCGGGTTCGGCCTGGTCGCCGATGACCGGGTTCTGGTCGAGGCCGGCCGGGCGAGACCGCACCCGGCCCTGGCCGGACTGGTCGAGATGCGCGGGCTCGGCCTGCTGCGCATGGATCACGTCGCTCCGGTACCGCTCGGGCTGGTGGTGGCCCTGGACGGGAGCGTGGCCGGCGCGACGTCAGCGGAGGAAAGGCTGCCGGAGCCGTGTCCGCATCCGGTGCTCGGCCTGCCGATGCTGCGGATCGCTCCGTTTGCGGCGTCGTCAGCCCTGCGGGTTGAGATCGGGCTGGACTGCATCCTCGGCCGCCGCCTTCTTGCCGTTGGCGGCCTGGACAACCCCGCTGCATGATGCTTGAGAGGAATGGCTGTCATGTGTCTCAAACATGACGTAGATCGTGATGACGCGGCGGAGCCTGGCATCAACCCTATATTCACATGTGGAAGCGGAAGCTGGTCGAACCTTCGGCCGGCCCCAGCGGGTCCGGCGGTCAATGATCTCTGGACAGGGGGCTGGCCTTGTTGCGATTGCTCCGCCGCAGGGCGACGGAAGACGCTTCTGCCAGCAGGATGGAGCGCTGCCGACGAGGCGGCTGGGTGCATGTCGTGACAGATCGTGAGTCGATGATATCAGCTGGTGCCGATGCCGTGGCGTCGATCGCATCATGATCGGCCTCGTTCTCATCACCCACGGCGAGATAGGCAGTGCGCTGCGCGCGGCCATGGAGCACGTGGTCGGGCCGCAGCAGCAGATGGAGACGCTGTCGGTTGCGGCCGACGACGACATCCAGGCGCGGCGGCGCGACCTCGAGGCGGCGACGGAAGCGGTCGATCACGGCGACGGCGTCATCGTCCTGACCGACATGTTCGGCAGCACGCCTTCCAACCTCGCGGTGGCGATGCTGGCCCGGCCGGGCACCGAGGTGATCGCCGGGCTGAACCTGCCGATGCTGGTCAAGCTGGGCAAGATCCGCTCCCACAGCACGCTCTGCGAGTGCATCGACATCGCCGAGACGGTGGGCCGGAAGTACATCGCCGCCGCGTCCCGCCTGCCCGAGGCCTGCCTCGGCGGTGCCGCCTGCTGCCGGTCCGAGGACGGGATCGGCCGCGGCCAGGATGCGCCGGACCTGGCCATCCGTCAGCACGCCGCCGTCCTGGCCGGCTGAGGCGCGGGTCGACCGTCCGGCATGGCTCCGGTCGACCAGACGCTGATGGACAGGCCCGCCGATCGGCTCGTCCGCACCGTCACGATCGTCAACCTGCGCGGGCTGCATGCGCGGGCGGCAGCCCGGTTCGTGACCACGGCCGAGCGCTTCAACACGCCGGTGGACGTATCGCACGACGGCGAGGCGGTGTCGGCGCGCTCAATCATGGGGCTGATGATGCTGGGTGCCGGACGCGGGGTGCGCATCCGGCTCGAAGCCGATGCGGATGGCTGGGACGCGCAGGAAGCGCTCGACGCCCTGGCGGCCCTGGTCGAGTCCGGTTTCGATGAGCACGACTGACGGCGATCCGGACCAGGAGCGCCCGAAGCGCCGGCGTGCCGCGGCGCGGCCGACCGGCGCCGCAGCCAAGCCGCCGGTGCGCGGCCCGGAGCGCCAGGAGCGGCGGTTCACCGGCCTTGGCGCCTGTTCCGGCATCGCCATCGGCGCGATGGCGTTCGCCGCCGAGGCGCCGGCCTCGGCCACGGTGCGTCGGCTGGACCAGTCCGAGGTGGAGCCTGAGCTGCGCCGGCTCGACGAGGCGGTGCAGCGCTCGGTGCGCCAGCTGGAGAAGCTGAAGGCGCGGCTCGCCTTCCTGTCCGAGGACAGCCAGGCGGAGATCGCGCCGCTGCTCGACGCCTACCGGCAGATGCTGGGTCCGTCCCGCCTGCTGCGCCACGTCACGCGGCGGATCGCCGAGGACCGCCTGAACGCCGAGGCGGCGGTGTCGGACGAGGCGGACGCGCTGGCGCGGCGTCTGGCCGTGCGAGGATCGGGTCCGGGACCTGGCGAGGCCGGATCGGATGCCGAGGACGCCGCCTCCGCGTCCAGGCAGGCGGAGGAGGTGCGGGAGATCGGCCGCAGGCTGGTGCGCAACCTCGCCCGGGCGCCGTTCCGGTCGTTCGCCGCCCTGCCGGTCGGCTGCATCCTGGTCACCGAGCAGCTCCGCCCGGCCGACGCGGCGCTGATCGACCCGTCGCGGATCGCCGCGGTGGTGACCGACGAGGGCGGTACCGCCGACCACACCGCGATCATGCTGCGCGCACTCGGCATCCCGTCGGTGCTCGGCGTCGCCGGCTTCACCGCCCGGGCGCAGGCCAGCGTTCATGCGGCAGCACCCGCCAGGACCAGGGTACAGGCCGTGGTGGACGGCGAGGCCGGGCTGGTCACGCTGGACCCGTCGACGGCGACGATGGAGGCGGCGCATCGTGCGGTGTTGGCCCGCGCGAGCGAGCGCCAGCGCCTGGGTCGGCTGCGCCGGCTGCCGGCCCGGCTGTCCGGCGGCGAGGCGGTGGAGCTGCAGGCCAACCTGGAGCTGCCGGCCGAGCTGCCGCTGATCGCCCAGGCAGGTGCTGCCGGGATCGGGCTGCTGCGTACCGAGTTCCTGTTCATCAACGCCGACGAGCTGCCGGACGAGGCGACGCAGGCAGATGCCTATCGCGGCGTGATCGAGGCGATGGGCGGCGATTGCATCACCATCCGCCTGCTCGACTGGGGGGGCGAGAAGCAGAGCGAGGCGATGGCCGGGCTCCTCGCCCCTGGCGACCTCAACCCGGCGCTGGGCCTGCGCGGCCTGCGCCTGCTGCTGCGCCACCCGGCGGTGATGGAAACCCAGCTCGCGGCGATCCTGCGCGTGTCGGGCGACGCTGCGATACGGATCATGCTGCCGATGGTGACGACGCTGGCGGAGCTGCGCGCGGCGCGCGAGATCTACGAGCGGGTCGGGCGCCGCCTGCGCCGGCGCGGCGTGCGCCTGCCCGACCGGCTGCCGCCGCTCGGCATCATGGTCGAGACCCCTGCGGCGGCGCTGGGTGCGGAGACCCTGGCGCTGGAGGCGGAGTTCCTGGCGATCGGCACCAACGACCTCGCCATGTACACGCTGGCGACCGACCGCGCGTCCGCCGACGTGTCCGCGCTGTACGACCCGCTGCATCCGGCGGTGCTGCGCCTGATTGGCCAGGCCACCGATGCGGCGCTGCGCTCCCGCCGGCCGGTGTCGCTGTGCGGCGAGATCGCCGGCAGCCCGCTGGTGGTGCCGCTGCTGATGGGGATGGGCTTGCGCTCGTTCAGCATGAACGCGTCGGCGATCCCGCGTGTGAAGCAGGTGGTGCGCCAGGCCTCGCTCGACGAATGCCGCAGGCTGGCGCGTCGGGTGCTGGAGGAAAGCGATCCGGGCATGATCGCGCAGCTTCTCAAGGACTTCGCCGCACGATAAGACGCCGTCCGCGTGTTGCCGGGATCATGTGATGTGAGGCTTGCCGCAGGCAGGCGGTTCGTCTCCGGCCACGCCTGCAGGCCATGTCCTGCCCCGGCGAGCCGGCATGGCGCTTTCGGATGAGGATCTTGCCACCATGACCGACGACATCCTGACGATCCGGCGCGCGCTCATCTCGGTCTCGGACAAGACCGGCCTCCTGGCGCTGGCGCAGGCGCTGGCGGCGCACGGGGCGGAGCTGCTGTCCACCGGCGGCTCGGCGAGGGCGCTGCGCGAGGCCGGTCTCGCCGTGCAGGAGGTATCGGCGCATACCGGGTTCCCGGAGATCCTGGACGGGCGGGTCAAGACGCTGGTGCCGCAGATCCATGGCGGCATCCTGGGGCGGCGCGACCTGCCCGAGCACCTGGCGCAGATGGAGCAGCACGGGATCGCGCCGATCGACTTGGTGTGCGTCAATCTCTACCCGTTCGAGGCCACGGCGGCCTCCGGCGCCGCGGCGGCGGAGTGCATCGAGACCATCGACATCGGCGGCCCGGCGCTGATCCGGGCGGCGGCCAAGAACCACGCCCACGTGGCGGTGCTGACCGATCCGGGCCAGTACGGGGCAGCGATCGACAGCCTGCGGACCTTGCGCGGCACCACGCTTGCCGACCGGCGCGCCTGGGCGGGCGCGGCCTATGCCCGCACCGCCGCCTACGACGCCGCGATTGCGGCATGGTTCAACGTCGAGCGCGGCGACCTGCTGCCAGCACGGCTCGCCGTCGCCGGCGTCCGGCGCGAGGCCTTGCGCTACGGGGAGAACCCGCACCAGGGGGCGGCCTTCTATGCCGACGGCAGCAACCGGCCCGGCATCGCCACCGCGGTGCAGGTGCAGGGCAAGTCGCTGTCCTACAACAACCTCAACGACACCGACGCCGCGCTGGAGGCGGTGGCCGAGCTCGACCGGCCGGCGGTGGTGATCGTCAAGCACGCCAACCCGTGCGGGGTGGCCGAGGCGGCCGACCTGGCCGAGGCCTGGCGGCTGGCGCTGCGCTGCGATCCTGTGTCGGCATTCGGCGGCATCGTCGCGGTGAACCGGGTGCTCGACGAGGCGGCGGCGACGCGGATGGCGATGATCTTCACCGAGGTGATCGCGGCGCCGGATGCGACTGAAGGGGCGAAGGCGGTGCTGGCGGCGAAGAAGAACCTCCGCCTGTTGTTGACCGGGGCGTTGTCCGATCCGCTTGCACCCGGGGTGGTGCTCAGGAGCGTGTCCGGCGGCTTCCTGGCGCAGACGCGCGACAACGGGCGGGCGGAAACGTTCCGGGTGGTGACGAAGCGGGCGCCGACCGAAGGGGAATTCGCCGACCTCCGGCTGGCGTTCCGGATCGCCAAGCACGTGAAGTCGAACGCGATCGTCTACGTGAAGGACGGTGCCACGGTCGGCATCGGTGCCGGGCAGATGAGCCGGGTGGACTCCGCCCGGATCGCTGCGGCCAAGGGCGCGGAGGCGGCAAAGGCGGCAGGGATCGACCATCGGCTGACCGAGAACAGCGTGGTGGCGTCCGACGCGTTCTTCCCGTTTGCGGACGGGCTCGAGGTGGCGATCGAGGCGGGGGCGACCGCGGTGATCCAGCCCGGCGGCTCGATCCGCGACGCGGAGGTGATCGCCGCGGCCGACAAGGCGGGGGTGGCGATGGTATTCACCGGGATGCGCCATTTCCGGCATTGATCCCGTTCGATACTGCGACGACTTCACCTGATGTCGCGAAGCGTTTGCATCGGTGCCGCCTCGACTTGAATTTTCCATCGTCCAGGGCAAATGATTGCCAATGCGGAAATTCGATGAGCTGACCGAGCGCGAACTGCTTGCCCTGGCCGTCGCCAGCGAGGAGGAGGACGGGCGGATCTATGCCGACTTCGCCCATTCGATGCGGGAGAACTTTCCTGACAGCGCCGGCATCTTCACCGAGATGGCACAGGAAGAGCAGGAGCATCGCCGGCGCCTGATCGACCTGTATGCGCAGCGCTTCGGCGAGCACATTCCGCTCGTGCGTCGGCAGGACGTGGCGGGCTTCGTACCGCGGCGCTCGGCGTGGCAGGTGCAGCGGCAGGGCATCGAGGCGATGCGTCGCCATGCCAGCCAGATGGAGCGCGACGCGGCGCGGTTCTATCGCCAGGCGGCGGCGCGTTCGACCGACGCCTCGATCCGCCGGCTGCTGGGCGACCTGGCCGAGGCGGAGGACGCGCACGAGCAGGCGGCGGGCAGCATCGCGCTGCGTCGCCTGCCTGCCTCCAAGCGGGAAACCGAGGACGACCAGGCGCGCCGCCGCTTCGTGCTGCAGGTGGTGCAGCCCGGGCTGGTCGGGCTGATGGACGGCTCGGTATCGACGCTGGCGCCGGTGTTCGCGGCGGCGTTCGCCACCCACCTGCCATGGAACGCGTTCCTGGTGGGCATCGCGGCCTCGGTCGGGGCCGGCATCTCCATGGGGTTCGCCGAGGCGCTGTCGGATGACGGCAAACTGTCCGGGCGCGGGGCGCCGATCCTGCGCGGGCTGATCTGCGGGCTGATGACCACGGCTGGCGGCATCGGCCACACCCTGCCGTTCCTGATCCCCCGTTTCTCCGAGGCGCTGATCGTGGCCGGCATCGTGGTGGTGCTGGAGCTGGCGCTGATCTCCTGGATACGCTGGCGCTACCAGGACACGCCGCTGCTGTCTGCGGCGGTGCAGATCCTGTTCGGCGGCGGGCTGGTGTTCGCGGCCGGGGTGCTGATCGGCTCGGCGTGAGCTAGGATGCCGGTCATGCGTTCCGTCCGCATCCTGGTGCTCCTGCTGCTTGCCGGCATCGCCGCCACTACCGCCCGGGCCCAGGTTCCGCCCGCATCCCCTGCAGCGGTCCTGACGCCGGCCGACCGCGGCTGGATCGACCGGATCCAGGACACGCTGAACGCGATCACCACGCTGAAGGGGCGGTTCCAGCAGATCGCCCCGGACGGAAGACGCTCTACCGGCGTGGTGTGGCTCGACCGGCCCGGTCGCATGCGCTTCGAATACGACAAGCCGAGCCCGCTGCTTCTGGTGGCGGGGGCTGGCCGTTTGGTATTCACCGACAGCGCGCTGAAGCAGACCACCGAAATCCCGCTGGACAAGACCCCGCTCGGCCTGCTGCTGCGGCCGCAGCTGAGCCTGTCCGGCGACGTGACGGTGACCGGGTTCAGCCACGGCACCGGGACGCTGCAGGTTGCGCTGGTGCGCAGCGCGAGCCCGTCCGACGGCAGCCTGACGGTGTTCATGAGCGAGGCGCCGCTGGCGCTGCGCGGCTGGAGCGTGGTGGACGCGCAGGGACGCGAAACCCGCATCGACCTGTTCGACCTGGCCAGCGGCGGCGCCATGCCTGCAGGGCTGTTCGACACCCACGTCGCCGACCAGTAGAGCCCGCCTGCTCCCTGGCCGGGACGTGCGGGAACCGGGCGCGAGGCGACTCGTTTCTCCGATGCGGCATCATGCCGCACGGGAGAAGGCAATGGACAAGAACCGGGTCGACGGCCTTGCCAGCCAGGTCAAGGGCGCCATGAAGGAGACCGCCGGCAAGGTCACCGGCAACGAGCAGCTCGAAGCCGAGGGCACCGCCGAGAAGGCGGGCGGCAAGGTTCAGGAAGGCGTCGGCAAGGGCAAGGATGCCGTACGCGACGTTCTCAAGCCCTGAGGATCGCGGGCTGATCCTGGTTCTCCGGATCGGCCCTCATGTCGTGCTCTCATCGCTTCCGCCGGCCGGGATGATGGCCCGGTCTGCGGCCAGCTCCATCGCCCGGGCATAGACGGTGCGGCGGGGAAGCCTCACGGCACCGGCAACCAAACTCGCAGCGTCCTTAACCGAATGGGTTGCGAGAGCGGCCTTCAGCTGGAGGTCGAGTTCGTCGTCGTCGGTGACCTGATCTGGCGGTGGGCCGACCAGGACCGTGATCTCCCCTCGTGCCGCTTCCCGTTGGTAGTGGGCGGCGAGGTCGGGAAGGATACCGCGGCGGATCTCCTCGAACCGCTTGGTCAGCTCGCGCGCCACCGCCGCGTCCCTGTCACCGAACACCGCCTGGAGGTCGACCAGGGTTTCCGCGAGCCGGTGCGGCGCCTCGTGCCAGATCAGCGTCGCGGACAGGCCGACGCGTTCGGCGGCACGCAGGATCGAGAAGGCGTTCCGCTTCGCGGCGGACCGGGGTGGCGGGAAGCCTGCGAACAGGAATGGATGCGGTGGCAGGCCGGACAGGGTCAAGGCAGTGATCGCCGCGTTGGCGCCGGGTACCGCGCCCACCGGAAGTCCCTCGGCGATCGCGGCCCGGACAAGGCGGTAGCCCGGATCGGACAGCAGTGGGGTTCCGGCGTCGGATACCAGAGCGATCCGACGGCCGGCCTTCAGCTGATCGATCAGGGCGGGGATGCGATGCCGCTCGTTGTGCTCGTGCAGCGGCTCGGTGCGTGCCGGAATGTGCTTGGCTGAGAACAGCCGGGCGGTGACGCGGGTGTCCTCGCACAGCACCAGCTCGGCCTGCCGCAGCACGCCGATGGCCCGCTCGCTGATGTCGCCGAGGTTGCCGATCGGAGTCGAGACCAGGGTCAGGCCCGGCATCACGAACGAGGCGGAGCCGGACACCGGGTCCTGTGCTAGGAGGTCGGGCTCGGGCGGAACGGGGGAAGTGGATGACGGGTCTTCGGGCATGGCGGCAATGGGCGCCGGTCGCCTCCAACCGTCAACGGATCATGCGGTCGCTTCGGCTGCCGGTTCTCGCGTCCAGCCTGCTCGGCAGTGGCTGCACCGCGCTGATGCCGTTCGGCCAGGCTTCGGCGCCACCCGGGCCTCCGGTGGTGCTCGACAACCCGAACCGGAAGATCGGCATCCTGCTGCCGCTGAGCGGCCCGAACGGGAGACTGGGCGGCGACATGCTGCGCGCGGCGAGATTGGCGCTGGCGGCGCCCGGCAGCCCGGCGCTCGACGTGCATGACACCGCGGCACCGGGTGGAGCCGTCCAGGCGGCGCAGCTTGCCACGGCGGCGGGCGATGCGATCATCCTGGGCCCGCTCACCTCCGGCGACACCGCGGCGGTGGCGCCGGTCGCGCGCGCGGCGGGCATCCCGGTGCTGACCTTCACCAGCGACGTGGCGCAGGCGCAGCCAGGCGTCTGGGTGATGGGGGTCACGTTCGAGCAGCAGATGCGCCGGCTGGTGTTCGCCGCGAAGGCGGACGGACGCAGCCGGATCGCCGCCCTGCTGCCGTCGAATGCGGTCGGCAATGCCCTGGCGGACGGGCTGACCCATGCCTGTGCCGATGCAGGGCTGCCGCCGCCGACGATCCTGACCCATGCCGGGACCGCGGACAGCATCGACGCGACGATGAAGCAGCTGTCGGACTTCAGCGGCCGTCAGGCGGCCCAGAAGTCGGCGGCCCAGCAAGCGTCGAACCAGCAGGCGGGATCCTCGCAGGTGGTCGATCCGTTGGCACAAGGGGGGTCGGCCCCGGTGCCAGGCGCCTCACCGGCGACGCCTGCCGCGCCGGGCGCCACGACCACCGGTGTCGTACCGGTTGCGCCGCCACTGGGCCCGTTGCCGCCGCCGCCGTTCGACGCGCTTCTGCTGGGAGATACCGGTTTGCAGCTGCAGGAAGCGATCGTGGCGCTGCATGCGTCCGGGATCAACAGGTCGCAGGTACGGGTGATGGGGCCCGGACTGTGGGGCGCGTTCGCCAGCAAGCTCGGTGCGTTGAGTGGAGCCTGGTATGCCGATCCGGATCCGTCGGCGCGGTTCGGCTTCGCGTCGCAGTATCAGGCGATGTATCATCAGTCGCCGAAGCCGCTTGTCGGGATCCCGTTTGATGCGGCGGCGCTCGCACGCAGCCTGGCGTCGTCGGGCTACCAGACCGACGCGTTGCTGCGACCGGACGGCTTCTCCGGAGTGGACGGCGTGTTCGCGCTGCAGCCGGACGGACACGTGCACCGGGCGCTGGCCATCTTCCAGGTCGAGCCGGGTGGTGGAGGACGTATCGTGCAGCCGGCGCCGCGTGTGCTGGAGCGAGCTGGGAGCTAGGCCGGTCCGGCGCCCGGGTCCGAAGCGGTCGGATCAGGCGGCGGCGATCGCGCCGCAGGTCAGGACCGGGCGGATGCAGTGGAGAGCGGCCTCGAAGCTCGAGAAGCTGCCGAGCTTGTGGTTGCGGAGGTGATCAAGCACCAGCCAGTGCATGCCTTCCGGCTTGATCATGTAGGCAGGATCGGCACATTCCCGGACCCAGACCAGCACGTGTTCGAGATGGACCGCCGAGTCCGTGGGTGTGCGTGGGGCCACGTCGACGTCGCACAATCCCATGGCGGTGCCGGCGTCCAGCCAGCGCAACAGATACTCACGGTGCCGGGGCAGGAAGCGGAGCCTGAGCGGGACGACGTTGGAGTTGGCAGGAAGGTCCGGCATCGGCGCAGGCTTGGCCATGGGTGAACCCTTCAGGGAATGCTCTCGAATTCGTGAGAACGGTAACTGGCTCCAGATCGACGCTGCAATCGGAATCTGACCGACTCATCTTCATGGCTGAATCGTTACGCAAATAACGGAAAATTTGTGGTATAAATGCAATACTTGGCTAAGACATTGCGTCATTTGTTGGACGGTTACGTGTCAGCTGCTTCGGCCAGCGCTGGTGCAGCCAGAGCCAGGTTTCCGGTCGGGCCCTGATCCAGCGCTCCAGCACGTCGTTGACCTGTTGCGTCAGGGCTGCCTGATCGGCGATGTGATTCCCAGTATCGGGCAGAGGCAGCGGGGCGTCCACCACCAGGCGCAGCCGGGCTGGTCCGAGCCGTTCGATCCGGCCAGGGATCACCGGACAGCGCTGACGCAGCGCGATCCCGGCCAGGGCGGAGGCGGTCATCGCGGGATGGCCGAACAGCCGGGCCTCGATCCCGTCGTTCATCTTCTGGTCGACCAGCATGCCGAGCGCGCCGCCGCGCATGACGTGGGCCAGTGCCGCCCGGGCGCCACGTGGACCTTTGGCGAACAACGGGACCTCGCAGCCGACGGCCTCCCGGCGCAGGTTCCGGATCATCGCGTCGACCAGGGGATTAGAGGCTGCCCGATAGAAGGAGGCGAAGGGCAGCCCGAACTGTGCGACCGCGGGCGGCAGCATCTCCCAGTTGCCGATATGGCCGGATACGAACAGCACCGGGCCGCCCATCCTGACCTGTGCTTCGAGCACCTCAACACCCACGGCGACCCAGCCGGGACCGGAGGGCGTGTTCCGGCGCAGCGCTGCCAGATGGGGAAGCTCGGCCACGGTGCGTCCGAGGTTGTCCCACACGCCGCGCACGATCCTGCGTCGGGACGGCTCGTCGAGCTCTGGCATGGCGAGGCGGAGGTTGACATGCGCCACCGCAGAGACGGGCAGCCAGGGGCCGATCGTGCGGCCGAGCGCACCACCCAGGTCGGAGGCCCGCACCGGACCGAGCGCGCGGAACAGGGACAGCGCGGCCGCGGCGGCGAGAGCCTCGACGCGATGGGCGGCATGGCGGAGGCGCTGCCTCATCGGATCCGCGTGATGCGGTCGAGCAGCACGTCCCGCGCTGCCGGATTGCGCCAGCGCAGCGACACGCGGGCGACCTGTACCATCGCGCGCAGGTCCGGCGGCAGGCGCATGGCGTCCTTTGGCGTGGTGATCAGGAGCGCGCCCAGGTGGTCCGCATCGCGTCGCAGCCGATCGAGGGCGTTCGGGCGGTAGCGGTGGTGGTCGGGATAGCCTCGGGTGGCTGTCAGGGTCAGGCCCGAGGCGGTCAGGGCGTCGAAGAACTTGGCAGGCCGGGCAATGCCGGCAAAGGCCAGCAGCCGGTGGCCGCGCAGGGTGGCCAGCGCCGGGTCCATCTCCAGATCGGCGTGGAGCCGGACCACGGCGGGTGGCAGACGGGCTTCGGCGCCGTTGCGGTCGTCGCCGATCATGATCGCGTAGCGGACACGCGCGGCCGCGGCTTCGACCGGTTCACGCAGCGGGCCGGCCGGCAGCAGCCGGTTGTTGCCGAAGCCTATCGTGCCGTCGATCACCAGCATCGGCCAGTCCTGCACCAGCCCGGGATTCTGCAGCCCGTCATCCATCAGCAGGATCTCGGCACCGGCCGCGGCTGCCGCCCGCGCGCTCGCGGCCCTGTCGGCGCCGACCCAGCAGGGCGCGACCTCGGCCAGCAGCAGCGCCTCGTCCCCGACCTGGGCCGCGTCGTGGCGACCGGGATCGACGAGAAGCGGCGCCCGACGGCTTCTGCCGCCATAGCCGCGTGTCAGGCAGTGCACGGTGACGCCGCGGCGTCGCAGGCCGGAAGCCAGGTCCAGGGCGAGGGTGGTCTTTCCGGCTCCGCCGACGCCGACGTTGCCGCAGCAGACGACCGGAACCGGCGCCCGCCAGCCTTCCTGCGCGAGGCGGCGTGCGGTGATGCGCGCGGTGATGGCCTGCAACGGCCCGAGCAGGATTGCAGGTGCGCCCGGACGGGGCGTGAACCAGAAGCCGGGCGGCCGCATCAGCGGTGTCTGCTCAAGGCGAGTAGGCGGGAAGCCAGCCGCTCGGGCAGGCCGACGGTGGCATCGGTCAAGGCATGAGCGGCGTCCGACATGGCTTGCCGTTGGTCCGGATGGCGCAGCATGGCGTCGAGCCAGGTTTGGTAGGCGTCGAAGTCGGGCAGGATGGCGAGAGCGCCGGCCGCTTGCAGGCGCGCCATGTCGGCCTCGAAGTTCTGCGCGTGGGGACCCGAAGCGATCGCGCAGCCGAGCCGAGCGGGTTCCAGCGGGTTGTGGCCGCCGCCGGGCCCGCGCACGCCGTCCAGGCTGTTGCCGAGCAGGACGATGTCGGCGAGGCGGTAGAACAGGCCGAGCTCGCCCAGGGTGTCGCAGACCCAGAAGCCATGCGCCTGTTGCGGGTCTTGTCCTGCGCCGCGTCGCGGTGCGCCGCCGAGCAGGACGGCGACCGCCTCGCCTCGTTCGGGATGGCGTGGTGCGACCAGGGTGAGCAGGCGGGGATGACGTGCAGACAGGACGTCATGCAGTCGGGCGATCACGTCCTCCTCGCCGTCATGTGTGCTGGCTGCGAGCCAGACCGGCCGGTCGCCTAGCACCGTCCGCAGGCGTCTCTGCTCATCTGCGTCGACCGGAAGAGCCGCGGCCGCCCATTTGAGGTCGCCGTCCTGCTCGACCGACATCGCGCCCAGCGTGCGGAAGCGGGCCGCGTCCTGTTCCGAGCGGGCGGTGATCCAGTCGAACGCCCCCAGCAGGCGCCGGACGATGAAGCCGGCACGCGCCCAGCGACGGGCGCTGCGGGCGGAGATGCGGGCGTTCAACAGCGCGAGCGGGATCCGGCGTCGGACGCAGCCCGCGATCAGGTTCGGCCACAGCTCGCTTTCGACCAGGACAGCGAGATCCGGCCGCCAGTGGTCGAGGAAGCGGTTGATCCACCGTGGCAGGTCGAGCGGGACGAAGCGGCACAGGATCCGCCGGTTTGACCCGTTCCCGTCCAGCCGCTGCGATGCCAGGCGCTGGGCGTTGATGGTGCCGGTGGTGAGCAGCAGCTGCAGCATGGGATCGGCTTGGCATAGCGCGTCCAGCAGCGGCAGCAGGGACAGGGTTTCCCCGACGCTGGCGGCGTGCAACCAGATCAGGCGGCCTTCCGGACGCCGCGACGGGTCGATGCCGCGTCGCTCGGCGAGGCGCCCCGGCAGCTCCTTGCCAAGGAGGAGGCGTCGACGCAGCAGCAGGCGCAACGCCGGCTCGGCCAGCAGCCCGGCTCCGGCCCAGACGGCGAACGGCCAGCCGAGACGCGAGCGGCTCACGCGTCGGCTCCGGCCTCGCGAGCGACTTGGTCCAGGGCACGGGTGATTGCGGGCAGGGCGTCGCGCCAGCCGGACGGAGCAACATGGATCGGTGCGGAACATACGATCCGGCCGCGACCGAACGGCAGCGGCAGGATCATTCGGTCCCATGAGCCGAGGCGACGGGACGGATGGCATGAGGCGGCGGCGGCAATCACGGGGGTTCCTGATAGCGCTGCAAGCCGTGCCACTCCGGGCTGGAGCACCCGCCGGGGTCCACGCGGACCATCCGGGGTGATGGCGATCAGGCTGCCGGTGCGCAGCAGGGACAGCAGACCGCGCAAGGCTGCGGTTCCGCCCTTGTCGCGTCTGGTGCCGGGTCGGGCACGGTCGGAGGATCCGGCGACCGTTCGCACGCCCCAGCGCTGCACGATCTCGGTGATCATCCGGCCGTCGCGATGCCGGCTGATCAGCACCGTCATCGTCAAAGCGGGGTTGGCCGCGTGTGCCTGCCACCACAGTGCCGGAACGAGCGGCAGGAATTCGTGCCAGAACGCGATGATCGCGGTTTGTCGATCGACGCCCAGCATGAGCGGCCATGACACCGCGGGTGCGTCCACGGTCCAGCGCACGCTGCGGAGGGTGAAGCGGAGGTAGATCCCGATCAGGCGCCCGATGGAACGCCGAACCCGCAGGCTGTGCTGCACGCGCTTCAGCATCAGGAGAAGTCCGACAAATGTTTCACGTGAAACAGACCGATGCCGGAAGCCTCCGGATATCGGCCAGCCGTGGTGAAGCGGCGGCCGTGACGGATGTTGAACAACGTTCATGCCCGGCCACGCACGCGCTACAGAACGTGGTCATGCGCAGCCGATCTGGGCAGTCAAGGCGCGGGGTGGCGTGAAACCCGCGTTCGACTGGAAGCGCTGCAGAAAGCTTGGTGGCTTGGCCGGCTCCAGGCTGGTCGTTCCTGCCCCGGCTGTCGACCCGGACCGGGTGGCCGAGGCTGTTGTGCGGCATGGTCCAAGGTCCGGCTCAGTCCTTGACAGTGGCCATGTCGGGAGCGGCCGGGTTCTTCATGCCGACCAGATGGTAGCCGCTGTCGACGTGGTGCACCTCGCCGGTCACGCCGCTGGACAGGTCGGACAGCAGGTAGAGGCCCGCCCCGCCGACCTCCTCGATGCTCACGTTGCGCTCAAGCGGCGCGTTCAGCTGGTTCCACTTCAGGATGTAGCTGAAATCGCCAATCCCGCTGGCTGCCAGGGTCTTGATCGGCCCGGCCGAGATCGCGTTGACCCGGATGCCGTCGCTGCCCAGGTCGGCAGCCATGTATCGTACCGAGGCTTCCAGCGCTGCCTTGGCCACACCCATTACATTGTAGTGCGGCATCACCCGCTCAGCACCCAGGTAGGTCAGCGTCAGCAGCGATCCGCCGGACCCCATCAGCATGCTGGCGCGGCGTGCCACGGCGGTGAAGGAGTAACAGGAGATGTCGATCGCCTGCAGGAACGCGTTGCGCGGCGTATCAACATAGCGGCCGCGCAGGTACTGCTTGTCGGCCCAGCCGATCGCATGAACCAGGAAGTCGAGACCGCCCCAGCTGGCCTTGATATGGGCGAAGGTTTCGTCCATCGCGGCATCGTCCGACACGTCGCAGGGCAGGACGATCTTAGAGCCGATCCCTTCCGCCAGCGGCCGCACCCGCTTCTCCAGCGCCTCGCCCTGGAAGGTGAAGGCAAGCTCCGCTCCCTGCGCCGCGCAGGCCGCCGCGATGCCCCAGGCGATCGAGCGGTTGTTGGCCACACCCATGATCAACCCGCGCTTGCCCTGCATCAGGGTCCCGCGGGGAGGAGAGTTCGTGCTGCCCTCGGTCATGGCGATCTCGATCTCGGATGGTCGGGGAAGGATGGGACGTGCAGCTTGCGCCATACCGGCAGCGGCGATGAGCTTGGTGGTCGCATACCAGTCAAGGCGCGACAAGGTCCGGCGGAAGCCTGTCCTTGGCGATGACGCGGGATCTATGGCACCCCATGTCAGGCCGCGCCGCCTCGGTCGGCGTCATGGGGAGACAGTCATGCCGGAAGCGGCGCTGGACGTCGTGTCCGACCCGATCATCCTGTTCCGTCAATGGCTGGACGAGGCGGCCCGGCACGAGCCGAACGATCCGAATGCGATGGCACTGGCGACTGCGGATCCCGACGGCAGGCCGTCGGTGCGCATGGTCCTGCTCAAGGACGTCGATCAGCGGGGCTTCGTGTTCTACACCAACAAGCAGAGCCGCAAGGCTGGCCAGATCCAGGCCAGCTGCAGCGCCGGGCTCCTGTTCCATTGGAAGAGCCTGCGTCGCCAGGTGCGCGTGGAAGGTCCGGTCGAGGATGTCGACGACGCCGACGCGGATGCGTACTTCCGCAGCCGTGCCAGAGTCTCGCGCCTCGGTGCCATCGCGTCCGACCAGTCTCGTCCCCTGTCGGATCGTCGGGAACTGGAACGACGGCTCGCCGATGCCGATGCGCGCTACCCGGGCGAGAAGGTGCCACGCCCGGCACATTGGTCCGGCTATCGTGTGCTGCCGGAGCTGATCGAGTTCTGGCAGGACATGCCGTACCGGCTGCATGACCGGATGGTGTATCGTCGTATGTCCGGAACGGAATGGCAGACCACGCGGCTATACCCATGATCCAGGACGTCCGGGAACTGCGCGCATGAGCGACACCGCTGCGATCCTGCTGCCGTTGAACGGCGCGTCGACCGACGCCGCCGCGCTTGCGCTGGGCCTGCACCTGGCTCGCCGCTTCAGGGCCCATCTCCAGGTGCTGCACATCGGTGCCGACAGTCGCGAGGTGGCGCCACTCGCCGGCGAGGGTTTGTCCGGAGCGATGGTCGAGGAGATGATGAGCGCTGCCGACCGGGAAGCCAGGCGTCGCGTGCTCGACATCCGGAGCCTGTTCGAGACCGCCCTCGAGCAGGACGCCGCCGCCAACGCCGGTGACCCGGTCGCACTGCGCGACTCATTGCCGGCATCCGGTTCCGGAGCCGGCCGGCTGCCGGGCGTCGACTTCCGGGCCAGGGTCGGCCGGGAACACGAACTGGTGGCGCATGCCGCCCGCCTTTCCGATCTCATCGTCGTTCCTCATCCCGACGTCGAGGAAGCCATCTCCTCGTCGGAAGCTCTGCATGCGGTGCTGTTCGATAGCGGCCGGCCGGTGATCATCGCGCCGAAGCAGGCACCCCAGGCCATCGGGCGGCGGATCTGCATCGCCTGGAACGGCACTGCCGAGAGCGCGTCCGCAGTGCTTGCCGCGTTGGAATGGCTACATCGTGCCGATGCGGTGCAGGTGCTGCATTCCGAAGCCTATCAGCGGCGGGGTCCGGCTGCGACGGAACTGGTGTCGTATCTGGCGGGACACGGCATCACGGCGACCGTCGCCCGCTTCGATCCCATCGGCAACGAGGTCGGCGCCGGGCTACTCGCCGCTGCCGCTACGTTCGGTGCCGACCTGCTGTCGATGGGCGCCTACTCGCATTCGCGGCTGCGCCAGCTGATCCTGGGCGGCGTGACCCGCCACGTAATCGGACGGGCAATGCTGCCGGTGCTGATGGCGCGGTAGCTGCCGGCTCAGGGCTTCCAGGCGCTTGGAAGCTCGTTCAGGGTCACCAAGCGCCAGACGCCACCACGTCGCTCGAGGATCGTCAGCGACAGGTTCTGCACCGACAACCTGAGCGAGGTCTCGGCGTCGACGCCAAGCGCATGCGCCGCAGCCGCCCGTATCGCCCCACCGTGGCTGACGGCAACGACGTCACGACCGTCATGCTGATCGGCAAGCCGCTCCATCGCCTCGCCGACCCGCACGCAGACCTGCTCCATGCTTTCTCCCCCAGGAGGCACCTCGGCGGCGGCCATCGGCCAGAACGGGTGTGGCGTCATGGAAAGCCGGTCCGGTAGCTCGTGGTGCCGAAGGCCGTGATAGTCGCCCATGGACTGCTCGATCAGCGCCGGTTCGATCTCCCAGTCGATCCGCGGATAGCCGGCCTGCTGGATCGCGCGTGCCGTAAGCTGCGTGCGCGATAACGGCGTGACGATCCAGACCGCTTCGCGCGGCAGCCAGGCTGCCAGCGACTCGTACATTGGCACCTGGGACACCAGGCTTTCCGGGCAAAGCGGCACATCGAGCGAACCGTAGAGCTTGAGCCGGGCGTTCTGTTCCACAAGGGCATGCCGGATCAGCCAGAAGCGCGTGATCCCCGGCAACAGCGCAGGAGCATCGAGAAAGGCGGCGTGCTGGGTCATGGGAACTCGATCCGGAGC
This sequence comes from uncultured Acetobacteraceae bacterium, assembly GCA_964249735.1. GTDB lineage: Bacteria > Pseudomonadota > Alphaproteobacteria > Acetobacterales > Acetobacteraceae > Lichenicola. The sequence continues at coordinate 85,349 of CAXUDP010000001.1, forward strand.
TGGCAGGGGTGGGAGGACCGGACCAGCGTCAGATGTTGAGGCCTGGATCCGCACGACGCGGCAACGGCACGTCGGACGCGAAGCGTGGCTCAGGATCGAGTGCTGTCAGCGTCGGCCAATGGCGAAGCAGAAGCTCGATCTTGTCCAGGATCCGTCGGACATCGGCAATCTCGCGCGCCATCCGTGCCGAAGCCGCCAGCCCCTCATGCGACGGCTCGCCGGACAGGAGCCTGGCGCCCACCGAAATGCGCAACGCGCCTGCCATGGCGCCGTCGAGCCGGTCGTCCGCCACCGGTGCCGGCTGCCCGATATGGCAAAGCAGCCGGGCCAGCATACGGTCGGCATCGTCCGCCGTCTCAGGCAGCGCTCGCGACACGTCGGCATTGAGCCATCGGTAGACCAGCCGCGCCCGTGCCATGTCCAGCGGCCGCTGCACGCCATCCAGGCCGGGTGCCAATACCAGGAAGCTGCGTATGGTCTGCAGCTGGTCCCAGCAGGCCTGGTCGGCAGGTCCCGGCGTTCGACGCGCCGGCGCCGGCACCTCGATCGCTGCGACATGGGAGCTGGCCGCGATCGCCTCCTCCACGCCGGCGATGAAGGCGGTCGTCCGCTGCAGCGCCAGCCGTTCCGGCACCAGGGCGAAGGCGGCCATTTCCGCGAGCGCAGCCTGCCAGCGCAGCACCATGCCCAGATTGACCGAGCCGTCCGCAAAGGCGCTTGTCGCACCAGGCGGCCAGTCGGCGATGCCGCCATAGTCGGCCAGTCCTTCCGGCAACCGCCCCGGTCCGTGCAGACGGGCTGCCAGGCGCGGGGGCAGCAGCAGCGCGCCGCAGAACGGCGGTCCGGTGAAGAACTTCGAGCCGGTGATCATCACCATCCAGCCGCGGGCGATATAATCCTGCACGCGGCTGCGATCGAGACGCGTCTGGCACGCATCGACCACCACCTCCAGCCGCTCACCGAGACGCGCCTGCAGGATCTCCAGGCAGTCCAGGCTCGGTGCGAGCAGGCCTGTCTTGGACAGGTCGAGCCGGTGAAGCAGCACCGTTCGCCCTGTCTCCTTCTCGGCTTCGGCCAGCTCGATGCAGGCGGCATCGACATCCGCAGGCGGCAGCAGGCGGCCGGCGCCATCGCGGATCGGAACGGACAGCACCCGCGTGTCGGTGGGAAATCCTTTGATCCATCCACCCTTGGCCACCGGCCGGCCGCGTGCGGTATCGGAGGCGAAATGTCGTCCTGCCGCTGCCAGCGGCACCCCCGCTCCGGTTTCCTCGGGCGCCAGCAGCACGTTGCTGATCGGCCGCCGGATCGGCATCCACGGCGTGTCGGGCAGGCAGCACACGGCCAGGGCCGCCATCTCGCTGTCGGTGCCCGAAGCCGCCAGCACGATGCCGGACGGGTCGGGCGTTCCGTAATGTCGGCTGATCGCGTCCCGCACCCGCTCGGTTTCGCGGACCAGCTCCTCGGGAAGCCGACCGCCAAGTGCCGCGATCGCCACTCGCTTGCGTGCCGCCTCGGCGCCCGCAAAGCCCCGTTCGGACAAGGACGAAGCGGTCGATGACGCAAAGGTGACCGCCCAGGGACGTGGGCGGTGGCTGCATCCGTAATGGTTGAGCCCGGTTCGTGGATCGACCGCGAGCCTGGCATCGCCTCCGGTGGCCATCAGCGTTTCCGCCGGGCCGAGCTGATCCCAGCAGGCGGACAGCGCCCGCACCACGCCATCTGGCACGATGCTGTCGTCCTGGCCCGTTCGTTCGGCACGGAGCAGCCGATAGGTGGCGCCCTGCAGATGACGGATCCTGGCCCATACCACGCTCAGCGTTCCGGCATCCGGGATGGCCGGTCCGGCCATCGACCCGAGCCAGGAGACGGGGGCGGGTGGCGCTTCCGCATCGGTCGGTGCCGCATCCAGAAGCCAGAACCGGGCGGCGGTGCGGGCCGCGCACAAGCCGGCCAGGATCGGCAGGTCCAAGGCGGCCGTTCCGTCCTCCCCTGCCGCCGCGAGCTGGATGGAAGCGTCCAGAAGCATGGACAGCTCGAGCGCATGGCGGATGTGGAATGCGCAGACCCGCTCCTCGCCAAGGCAGGCGGCGCCCAGCACGACCTGTCCCTCCGGATCAGCCCGGAACGCGCTGTCGAGGGTGGCGTCGAACACGATCCGCTGGCGGTCAGCGACCACACGCAGGTCCGGGCGCTCGAGCGCGGTTAGAAGCCGGGTGTTCAGGTTCTCGGCAAACACCGTTGTCCTTCCTTGATCCGCTTGTCGGGATTTTTGTCACGATAACCGCTGTGTCCGACAAGGCGAAACAGCCGAAACATCCGGTTGTGGAGAGCCCTTCATCTGCACGTCCTGAGGTTGTGGTGGTTGCCTGGCGACCGTCGCACTGCCAAGCTGGAACCGACCAACCACCACTTCGCCCGGCATTGGACCTTTGAATGCGGATTCTCCTCACCGGCGGTTGCGGCTTCATCGGCTCGGCGGTGGTCAGGCACCTGATCCGCTCCACCAGTCATTCAGTCGTGAATATCGACAGGATGACCTATGCTGCATCCGAGGACGCGCTGGAGGAGGCACTGCAGGATCCGCGGCACACGCTGGTGAAGGCGGACATCGCCGACCTCCCGGCGATGCAGGCGATCTTCGCCCAGCACCGGCCGGATGCGGTGATGCATTTGGCGGCCGAAAGCCATGTCGACCGCTCGATCGACGGGCCGGCGGTGTTCATCCAGACCAACGTGGTCGGCACCTTCTCGCTGCTGGAAGCGGCGCGCGGCTACTGGTCCAGTCTGGAGGGCGCGGCGAAGACCGCGTTCCGCTTTCACCACATCTCGACCGACGAGGTGTTCGGCGCGCTGGATGTCGACGATCCGCCCTTCACCGAGACGACGCCGTATGATCCGCGCAGCCCATACTCCGCCAGCAAGGCAGCGTCCGACCATCTGGTGCGGGCCTGGTACCACACCTACGGACTGCCTGCCTTCGTCACCAACACCACCAACAACTACGGCTTCTGGCACTTTCCCGAGAAGCTGATCCCGCTGGTGACGATCAACGCCATCGAGGGCCGCGAGCTGCCGGTCTACGGCGACGGCTCCAACGTGCGCGACTGGCTGTTCGTCGAGGATCACGCGAGCGCCCTGGTGCGGGCGGTCGAGGTCGGCGTGCCTGGCGAGACCTATGCGATCGGCGCCCGCCAGCCGCGTTCCAACCTCCAGGTGGTGCAGGCGATCTGCCGTACCCTGGACGAGCTGCGCCCGGATCCGGCCGGACCACGCGAGCGGCTGATCCGCTACGTGTCCGACCGGCCAGGTCATGACTGGCGCTACGAGATCGACGCCAGCCATGCCGAGCAGTCGCTGGGCTGGACGGCACAGCACGACTTCGAGACCGGCATCCGGCGCACCGTGCAATGGTATCTGGATCACCAGGACTGGTGGGAGGCGATCCGGTCGGGCCGCTACACCGGACAGCGTTTAGGGACTGCGGCATGACCACCCGAGCAGAAACCGGCATGAAGGGCATCCTGCTCGCAGGCGGCTCCGGTACCCGGCTGCATCCGATCACGCTCGCGGCCAGCAAGCAGCTGTTGCCGGTCTACGACAAGCCGATGATCTACTACCCGCTCAGCACGCTGATGCTGGCCGGCATACGCGACATCATGATCATCTCGACCCCGGCCGATCTGCCGCAGTTCGAGCGCCTGCTGGGCGACGGCTCGCGCCTCGGCGTGCGCTTCACCTATCGGGTACAGCCGAGCCCGGACGGCATCGTCCAGGCGTTCCTGATCGCCGACGAGTGGCTCGGCCGGAATCCCTGCGCGCTGGCGCTGGGCGACAACCTGATCTTCGCCGACCACCTCGGCGTGCTCCTGCGCGCGGCGTCCGCCCGTCCCGAGGGTGCCACCGTGTTCGCCTACCAGGTGCGTGACCCGGAACGCTATGGCGTCGTGTCCTTCGACGAGAATGGACGGGCTCTGGAAGTGGTCGAGAAGCCGGCGAACCCGCAATCGAACTGGGCCGTCACCGGGTTGTACTTCTACGACAACCGCGTGCTGGAGATGGCCAGGCGGATCAAGCCCAGCCCGCGCGGCGAGCTGGAGATCACCGACCTGAACCGGCTCTACCTCGAGGAGGGCACGCTGCACGTCGACCGGCTGGGGCGCGGCTGCGCCTGGCTCGACGCCGGCATGCCCGACAGCCTGATGCAGGCGGGAACCTTCGTGCAGACCATCCAGTCCCGCCAGGGCATGCTGGTCGGCTGTCCGGAGGAGGTGGCATTCCGCATGGGCTTCATCGACGCCCATTCGCTGCGCAGCCAGGCCCGCAAGCTGGCCAAGACCGAGCTCGGCCGGCTGCTGCTCGAGCTCGCAGACGGCGTGCACGCCTGAGCCGTTTATCATCCGAACCGCTTGATCGAAGGAGAGCACTCGTGAAGGTCGAACGGCTCGCCATCCCCGACGTGATCCTGATCACCCCGTCCCGTTTCAGCGATAGCCGCGGCTTCTTCTCCGAAACCTACAACCACCCGCGCCTCGCCGCGGAGGCCGGGATCGACCTCCCGTTCCTGCAGGACAACCATTCCTTCTCCCGGGAACGGGGCGTGGTGCGCGGCCTGCACTGCCAGCTTGATCCCCATCAGCAGGGCAAGCTGCTGCGCTGCGCCAAGGGCGCGATCTTCGACGTCGCGGTGGATGCCCGCACCGGTTCGCCGACCTACGGCAGGTGGGTCGGCGCAGAGCTCACCGGGGACAACTGGTCGCAGCTGTGGATACCACCCGGCTTCCTGCACGGCTTCTGCACCCTGACCGACGACGTGGAGGTGCTCTACAAGTGCACCGACGTGTGGGACAGGGCGAGCGAGCGGGCAGTGATCTGGAACTGTCCCGAGATCGGCATCGAGTGGCCGATCAAGGAGGAGGAGGCGGTGCTGTCGGAGAAGGACGCGCAGGCGCCGCACTTCTCCGCAGCGCACGAATGGTTCCAGTACCGATGACGGCGCTTCCTCCCGGCGGGCCGATCCTGGTCACCGGCGGCAGCGGCCAGCTTGCGACCTCGCTGGTGCGCCTGGGTGGTCCGCGCATCCACCGCGTCGGCCGCCCGGCGTTCGACTTCGACCAGCCGGACACGATCAGGACGGTGTTCGCCGCCATCTCTCCGGTCGCGGTGGTGAACGCCGCCGCCTGGACCGCGGTGGATGCGGCCGAAACCGCGGTCGAGGCCGCCACGCGCGCCAACCGCGACGGGCCTGAGCTGCTTGCCGCCCTGTGCGCGCAGGCCGGCATTCCGTTCGTGCACGTGTCCACCGACTACGTGTTCGACGGCGACAAGGGTGCGCCCTACGTCGAGGACGATCCCGTCTCGCCCACCGGCGTCTATGGTCGCACCAAGGTCGAGGGCGAGCGGGCTACGCTCGCGGCCAACCCGCGCACGATCGTGCTGCGCACCTCCTGGGTATACTCTGCGACCGGGAAGAACTTCGTCCGCACCATGATCAATGCCGGCGAGAAGAATTCCACGCTCCGGGTGGTAGGCGACCAGCGCGGCGCGCCGACGGCGTCGGACGACCTGGCGGCGGCGATCCTGTCGATCCTGGCCCGGATCGAGCGGGGCGGTTGGCACGACTCCTATGCCGGGATCTTCCACGCTGCCGGCGCCGGCGAGACCAGCTGGCATGGACTTGCGGTCGCAGCGCTCGAGGCGGCCCAGGCGCACGGTCGTGCCATGCCCGAGGTGGTCGCGATCCGGACCATCGACTGGCCGACCCCGGCACGTCGTCCTGCGGACTCACGGCTCGACTGCGACAAGCTGGAGCGCGTGTTCGGCGTTCGCCTGCCGCCCTGGCGGGGAAGCCTGACCCGCGCGGTGGACGAGCTTCTGGCGCCACCCACATCCTGACCGTCCACCTTGATGCGCCTGCCTGGCGCACCGCCCCTGGCCACGATGCCGTGGCTGATGCTCCGGCGGTATCCGGCCGTGGTGGCGTGCGTCGGACGGATGTCGAGGTCGCCGAACTGCTGCCGGTCGCGGTGCTGCTCTCGACGTTCGACGGAGCCCGGCACCTGCGGCCACAGCTGCAGTCGCTCGCGGAACAAACCTATGGCCGCTGGATCCTGTTCTGGCGCGACGACGGGTCAAGCGACGAGACGAGCGACCTGGTCGCCGCGTTCAAGGACGAGCTGGGTGAGGAACGCTGCATCGCGGTGACCACACCGGAGGGCCATCTCGGCATCACCGGCTCGTTCCTGGCCTTGCTGCGCCAGGTACCGCCCGGCCATGTCGTCGCCTTTGCCGATCAGGACGACGTCTGGTTGCCGGAGAAGCTGGCGCGCGGGGTTGCGGCGCTGCAGGCGGTTCCGGCCGACCAGCCGGCGCTCTACTGCGCCCGCCAGCGCCTGGTCGACGAGGACCTGTCGCCGCTCGGCTTGTCGCCGCAATCCGGACAACCGGCCGGCTTTCCAGCCGCGCTCACGCAGAACGTCGCCACCGGCTGCACCGTGATGCTGAACCAGGCCGCGATCGCGCTGGTGGCGGCGAGCGAACCACCGGACGGCACCCTGCATGACTGGTGGTCCTACCTGCTGGTCAGCGCAGCGGGCGGCCGGCTGATTGCCGACCCGGTGCCGGTGGTGCTGTACCGCCAGCACGCCGCGAACGCAGTCGGCGCCCCGCACTCGACGTTTCGCCGCGGGGTGATGGCGCTGCGCCGGGGTCCGGACGCGTTCATGCAGTTGTTCCGCCGCCACGTCGCGGGACTGCTTGCGGGTGGCCCGGCATTGTCCGCCGAGGCAACGCGTGACCTGCGCATCCTGGAGGACGCGCTGTCCGGCGGCCCGGTGGCACGGTTATGGGCGATGCACCGGGTTCGCAGCCTGATCCGCCGGACCATGCTTGAGACCCTGCTGTTCCGGCTGTGGTTCCTGATCGGCTGAGGCGGAGGAAACCGGCCATGAGCAGGAACACGATCGGCCTGATCTGGGTAGGCGGCTTGCTGGCGGCGGTGCTGTTGACGGTGGTCGGGCCTGGTGCGCTCGGAACGGAGCTGGGCCTGGCGCTGGACCGGCTGGTGGACAGCACCACGCTTGCGCTGGCGCAGGTGGGCGATCCCTTGCGGGAGATGATCCGCGGCTTCGCCATCGCTGCCTATGGGGTGTTCATCGCCTTGTGCGTCGTGGCGCGGCGCCGCCGCCTGCCGGCGATGACGACGGCGGTCGTGGTGACGCTCGTGTTCCTGTTCCTGGTCGGCGCCCCGCGCGGGTGGGGACATTCGCTGCAGGGCGCACACTGGTTCCTGGCCTTGCTGCTGAACCTGGCTGCGTCCCTGCTGATGACGCGTCGGCTGATCGCGGGATGGCCTCCGGGCGGAGGCGCCGGCCGACGCTTCGGCGCCTGAAGACAGGGTGCGGTGCCGTCGCCTTGCCGGCCGCTGGGCATCGCTCCATCCTTGTCTGCATGACGGTCGTCCTTTTCACCCATCTTGCCTGTCTGGCGCACGAGCCGGGAGCCGGACATCCCGAATGTCCCGACCGCCTGCGGGCGGTGCTGGCCGCCCTGGATCACCCGGACTTCGCTGGCCTGCGTCGCGAGGAGGCACCGCAGGCGAGCCTCGAGCAGCTGGCGCTGGCGCATCCTGCCGACTACATCGCGCAGGTCCTGGCGATCCAACCGTCTCCGGGCGACATCGTGCGCCTGGACGCCGACACCGTCATGAGCGGCGGCAGCGCAGAAGCCGCACGTCGTGCGACGGGCGGTGCCTGTGCGGCCGTCGATCTGGTCATGGCCGGGCAGGCCGGGAGCGCCTTCGTGGCGGTGCGGCCGCCGGGGCACCATGCAGAGGCCGCACAGGCAATGGGCTTCTGCCTGTTCGGCAGCGTCGCCATCGCGGCACTGCACGCTCGCGCACGGTGGGATGTGCGCCGGATCGCGATCGTCGATTTCGACGTGCACCACGGCAACGGCACGCAGGCGATGCTGCAGGACGATCCGCAGATGTTCTTCGCCAGCAGCCACCAGTCTCCCTGCTATCCGGGAACGGGCGCTGCGTCCGAAACCGGGGTCGACCGCAACGTGGTCAACCTGCCGTTGTCGCCTGGCACCGGATCGGCGGGGTTCAGGCAGGGCTGGCGCGACGTGATCCTGCCGGCGCTGGACCGGTTCGGCCCCGAGCTTCTGCTCGTTTCGGCCGGGTTCGATGCCCACCGCGCCGACCCGCTGGCCCAGCTGGAGCTCGAAGCCGACGATTTCGGTTGGGTCACCGCAGCCCTGCTCGACATCACCCATCGGCACTGCCGAGGCCGTCTCGTTTCGGTGCTCGAAGGCGGCTACGATCTCGACGCCCTGGCACTGTCGGCGGCGGCGCATGTGCGGGCGCTGATGCAACCGCGGTTCGGCTAGATCGGGGGATGGCGGATTCTGCTCCGCCATCCGGCGCCGGTTCTAGAAGATCTTGTTGATCAGGTCGTCGCCAATCCCGAAGCCGGCGCCCATCTCGATTGCGCGGCCGAAGCCGGAGTTGAGGAAGCCGCCCAGCATGCCGCGGCCTTGCTGCTGTGGCGGTGCATAGCCGGGCTGTGGCTGCTGATAGGCGGCTTGTCCCCATCCCTGCTGCTGCTGTGGCGGCGGAGCCATCTGGTTCTGCATCTGCGCCTCGTTGGCGACGAAGCCATGCAGCGCCTGCAACAGGTTGGACACCTGGTCCTGCTCGGAGCGGAAGGCGAGCGCCAGTTCCCGCAGGTCGAGAAGCCATTCCCGTGCTTGCTGGTCACCGCCCTGGGCAGCCGCCTGCAACTTGCCGCCGAGCAATTGCAGCGCCTGGGCCGTCTGCTGGGACTGTCCCTGGAGCTGCTGGTATTGCTGGTCGATCGTTTGCACATCCATGCCGGGTCTCCTTGAATTCGATTGATGCAGCCAGCGAGCCGAAAGCGGAACAGGCCGGCCGGTGGTTCCCGCGGCGGGCCTCGTTTCAGCGCCCGGCCGGTTCTCCTGGCGGCGGTGGTATCGAAGAGGCTTGCTGTCGCGTCAGCGCCAGCCGCCCGGGCCCCGATCGTAGTAGCCGTCGTGCCGGTGACACCAGCTGAGGCCGAATGGGCCACATCCGCATCCGGCCAGCGTGGTTGCCACCAGCGTGAGGGCGAGCGCGCTCAGGATCCTGTTCGTGTGCCGCTTCATCATGACGTTCTCTCCCGCGAGCCGATGCTTCCTGTTGCAGGAGGGCGCTCCGAATGTGGCGGTTGGATGGAGGCGGGATGTCGCATCGTTTCGAACGTCCGGGTTCAACGCGTGCGGCTGCGGTTCAACGATTGGGACCGCATGGCATCGGCACCGTCGCCGCCTAGCCATACCTCGGCGGCAGGCCGGCGCATGATGTGCGGTGCGCGCGACATGAACACCTCCTCGGCACCTGCGCGGTGAACCGCCAGCGCATTGCTGACCACCAGGGTCGAGTTCTCGCCGCGCAGCTGTTACCGAGGCTCGTCATGACCCGCTGTCGCGCGCGCTGATGACGTCTGGTCGGAAGGCGGGATCTGTCCGAGGCGAGACGTTCCGGCAGGATGATGGACGCCGGCGGCGCTGCTTGTCACATACAGGT
>CAXUDP010000002.1:0-75048 GCA_964249735.1 uncultured Acetobacteraceae bacterium
TCGCCCATGGCGTGGCCGCCGTACTTCACCACGATGGTGTCGCCGGCATAGCGGCGCAGGAACGGCAGCGCGCTCGCCAGCACGGCCGCCTGTTCGCTGGCAATCCGGAGCGCGTCGTCGCTCATCGTCATCGGCGTCGATCCTTCAACGGGAAGCGGGGGAAGGAGACGACAGCGCCAGTTCGGCCAGCACCGCACGCAGCTCCGGGATCCCGGCACCGGTGCCGCTGCTGGTGGCGAACACGACCGGGTGTGCCGCGGCGAAACTGCCGGCCAGCGCCTCGACCTCGGCCCGCTTGGCGGCGAGAGCGGCCGGCTTCGGCACATCGCACTTGGTCAGCACCAGCTGGAAGATCACCGCAGCCCTGTTGAGCAGGGTCATCGCCTCGCGGTCGTTCTCCTTGAGCTCGATCCGCGCGTCCAGCAGCAGCAGCACGCGGCGCAGCGTCGGACGGCCGCGCAGGAAGTCGAACATCATCCCCTGCCAGTCCTCCTTCACCTCGCGGTTCGCCTTGGCGTAGCCGTAGCCCGGCATGTCGACCAGGGTCATGCGGCCGGACAACGCGAAGAAGTTGAGCTGCCGGGTGCGGCCGGGCTCGGAGGAGGCACGGGCCAGCGCCTTGTGCCCGGTCAGGGCGTTGATCAGGCTCGACTTGCCGACGTTGGAGCGGCCGGCGAAGGCGATCTCCGGCAGGTCCGGATCCGGCAGCTGGTCGATCCGTTGCGCGCCATGAAAGAAACGGCATGGACCCGCGAACAGCAGGCGTCCGGCCTCGACCGCCTCGGCCTGCTCCTCCGCAGTCGGCGCCTGCGGCGTGAACCCGCCGTCCGTGCGGCTCAGTTCTGCACCGTGCTGATCCTGTGGGCACCGCCGCCACCGAGGCGGGTGCGCCGCTGGATCAGCCATTGCTGCGTCACCGTGAGCAGGTTGTTCCAGCAATAGTAGATCACCAGCCCGGCCGGCTGGCGCGCCAGCACGAAGGTGAAGATCAGCGGCATGATCTGGAACAGCCGCGCCTGCGCCGGGTCGGCCGGTGGCGGGTTCATCCGCTGCATCAGCAGCATGGTGCCACCCAGCACGACCGGCCACACGCCGAGATGCAGGAACGGGCTCAGCACCGACGGGTCGAACGGGATGAGCCCGAACAGGTTGAACAGGTTGGTCGGGTCCGGCTCGGACAGGTCGCGGATCCATCCGAAGAACGGCGCGTGCCGCATCTCGATGGTGACCACCAAGTCCTTGTACAGGCACCAGAACACCGGCACCTGCACCAGCATCGGCAGGCAGCCGGCGGCCGGGTTGGCGCCTTCCTGCTTGTAGAGCTGCATCATCTCGGTGTTCATCGCCACCGCGTCGCCCTTGTGGCGCTCGCGCACCGCCTGCATCTTCGGCGCCAGCAGCTTCATCTTGGCCATGGATCGGAACTGCTTGATCGCCAGCGGAAAGAACAGCGTCTTGACGATCAGGGTGAAGGCCAGCAGCGCCAGCCCGAAATTGCCGAGTGCGGTGTTGAGCCAGTCCAGCACGTAGAAGATCGGCTTGGTCAGGAACGCGAACCAGCCGAAATCCACCGCCTTCCAGAAGTCGGTGGCGTGCAGGCGCGACTGGTAGGCTTCCAGCAGGTGCACCTCCTTGGCGCCGGCAAAGACGTGGCTGACGGTGTCGAGCGTGCCGCCGGCCGGCACGGCGAGCGCCGACTGGGCGATGAAGTCGACCTGGTAGACGCCAGCGCCGACATTGGCATCGTAGCGGTAGCTGCCGGTCATCGGATGGCCGCGGTCGGGCAGGATCGCTGTGAGCCAGTACTTGTCGGTGATGCCGCCCCAGCCGCCCTCCGTGCCTGCCGCCTGCACCCCGGACCAGCCGGTGCCGCCGTTCTCCGCGGCGTGGCTCTTGAGGCTGGAATAGGACATCTGCTCCAGCCGGCCGTCGATCACCGCGATCGGCCCCTCGTGCACCAGGTAGCCGCCGGTCACCTGCGGGGTGTAGGAGCGGCTGACGCGCGACCAGGGATACAAAGGGACCGGCTGTGCGGTGGTGTTGCGGACCCGCTGCTCGGCGGTGAACATGAAGTCGCGGTCGACCGACAGCACGATCTGGAACAGGAGCCCGGCGCCGTTGTCCCAGGACAGGGTCACCGGACGCGCGAGCGTGAGTCCGGGCCCGTCCGCGGTCCAGACGGTGCTGCCGGTCGGAACCTTGACGCCGCCTGCGACAGCGCTCCAGCCGAGCTGGACGATGTTGGGCTGCTTCTGGTCCTGCGGCTCCAGCACGCGAACCTGCGGGCTGCCTGGCTTCAGCGTTTCCCGGTAGTCGGTCAGCTGCAGGTCGTCGAGGCGGGCGCCGACCAGGTCGATGCTGCCGTGCATGCGGGGTGCGGTGATCGGCAGGCGCTGGTCCGGGGACGGAGCCGGGATTGCGGCCGGCTGGCTGCCAGGCGGCGCCAGCTCGGCCACCGGGCGTGGCGCGTCGGCCGCCGGCGTCGACTGCGTGCTGCGCGCCTCCTGCTGGTGTACCCGGTTCTGCGTCGGCATCAGCCTCTCGAAGCCGAGGATGATCGCGACCGAGATCGCGAACGCGAGGAGGAGGCGCTTGTTGTCCATCAGCGGAAGGGCCGATCTCGATCAGTTTTGGAGGTGGCAGATTTGCACGGTTGGTCGGGCCGTCGCGACGCAGGCGCAGCGTGCGGGCGGGACCGGGTCATGGCCGCCCGGATGCCAGGGGTTGCAGCGCAGGAGGCGCAAGGCGGCGAGGCCGGTGCCGCGTGTGACGCCATGCCGGTCGAGCGCCTGCAACGCGTAGTCGCTGCAGGACGGCGAGAACCGGCAGTTCGGGCCCAGCACCGGACTCAGCACGACCTGGTAGGCGCGGATCAGGAGGCGCATCCCGATCCGGGCGGCCGCCGCGATCACGGCGTCCGGCGATCGGCAAGACGCACCCCTGTCCGCTTCAGCGCGCGTCGCAGGTCGTCGATCAGCGCCGGGAACGGACGCGACCGGGTCCCGTCGCGGCCGATCAGCACCAGGTCGACGCCGGTCAGGGCAGTGCCCTGCACCGCCTGGTCGCGCAGCAGGAGGCGGGCCGCCTCGCGCAGCCGACGCTTGGTGCGGTTACGCACCACGGCGTTTCCGACCTTCTTGGTCACGGTGAAGCCGAGCCGAGCCAGCGCGTCGTCGTTGCGCGGCAAGGCCTGCAGAACCAGCCCAGGCATCGGCGCCTTGGCACCCCTGGCGGCGACGCGAAGGAACTCGGCACGACGCTTGAGCCGGATCAGGGAAGACGCCATGGCAGCACCGTTTCCTGCGGCCGGCCGGATGCGGCCGGGTGACGGCTTCAGGCGGACAGGCGCTTACGGCCCTTGGCGCGGCGGCTCGACAGCACGTTGCGGCCGCCCACCGTCGCCATGCGGGTGCGGAAGCCATGGCGCCGCTTGCGCACCAGCTTGGACGGTTGATAGGTGCGCTTCACGCTGCATCCTCCTGGGCGGGCGACCCGGCGCGGGAGGCGGCGGACCGGTCGAGGGTATGGACAAGCGAAGGCGCCGCCGCATCGCGCGACGCCGCCTCCGGAGCGGCGGCTTATAGGCGCGCCGGGGCCGGACCGTCAACCGGGACCCGGATCGGGCACCGTGCCGCAGCGGTAATGGCTTGAGCCGCGAGTTGGATCAGCGGATGCTCCTCCGCGCATGCTCCGCTCGCGACCGATTCTCCGCTCGATCCTGCCGGCAGGGCTGGTGCTGCTGGCATCGCTCGCGGTGCTGCCTGGCGCGGTGCCGCAGCTGGTGCGCGTGCTGGCGCCGGCCGTCGTCGCCCTGGCTGCCGGGTTGGCGCTCGGGCGCGGCGAAGCGGTGGGGCTCGGGGCCCGGCGCGACATGGAAGCGCGCGCCCTGGCAGCAGAAGCCGCCAACGCCCAGCTGGTGAAGGCGGCAGGACAGATGCGCCACGACCTGCGCGGCATCCTGTCGCCGGCGCTGCTGACCGCGGACCGGCTCAGCATGAGCCAGGATCCGGTGGCGCGCCGCGCCGGCGAGACCATGGTGGCGACCGTCGACCGGGCGGAGGAACGGCTCCGCCGCGGCGACGAGTAGCCGCAGCTCCTTCTCAGGACCAAGCAGAGCATGATCCAACGATCATGCTCTAGCGCTGGATCAGCTCGATCTTGTAGCCGTCCGGATCCTCGACAAAGGCGATCACGGTGGTGCCGTGCTTCACCGGCCCCGCCTCGCGCGTGACCTTGCCGCCGCCGGCGCGCACCTGCTCGACCGCCTGCGCCACGTTCGGGACGCCCACCGCGAAGTGGCCGAAGCCGGTGCCGACCTCGTAGCCGTCGTCTTCCCCCCAGTTGTAGGTCAGCTCGATCTCGGCCTGGCCGTGGGCATTGTCGTCGTAGCCGACGAAGACGAGGGTGTACTTGCCGGCCGGCACCTCGGAGCGGCGCAGCTCGCGCAGGCCGAGCAACTGGTAGAAGGCCAGGCTCTGGTCGAGGCTCTTCACCCGGACCATGGTGTGCAGGTAGCTGCCCATTCGATCTTCTCCACTGAAACCATCCGTCGGGTCGATCCCGATCAGGAACAGGCCATCCCGATCGGCTGCGTCGCGCAACCGGTCCGGGTCCGTCAGAAGGGTGCCGCCGGCCTCGAATGCAATCCCCCGCAGGCCCGCCGCGCGTGCCGCGGCGACGGTGCGCGGGCCGATCGTGGGCAGGTCCGCACGACGATCCTGGCCGGGCTTGACCAGCTTCACCAGAACGCCGCCGGGGCCGGGCTGACGCAGCGGGCCGGCGCGTTCCAGCATCCGGTCGGTGCCCTCGAGCGCCTCGACCGCCAGCACCAGCCCGTTCTGCACCACGCAACCCTGGCCGACGTCGAGCCGGCCCAGCGCCTGCACCACCCCGACCCCGCGCCTGATGTCTGCCTGCGCCTCCGGGTCGGGTGCATGGCGGCCGAGGGGGCCTGGTCCTCCGACGGAACCGGGAAGGAACTCGTGTGCGCCGCGGACCTGGAAGCCCTCCTCGCCCAGCACGCGCACCAGGGCGGCGAGCAGCCCGTCATCGCCGGCGAACAGGGCGCGACCGATCCGGGCCAGGATCCGGGTGCCTTCCGCATCCGGCCGCAGGTCGCGCAGCGAGGGTCGACGCACCGGGCCGATCAGCACCAGCTCGGCGCAGCCATGGGCGCGCAGTGCGGACAGGATGCGGCCGGCAGCGGCCAGGCGGACGAACTCGTGCGGCCAGGGACCGACCACGTCGGGCTCTGCAAAGTCCTGGAAGGCGACGATGAACACGTTCCGGCCCGCCCGCGCGGCACTGGCTGCCACTCTGCCCGGAAGCGGTCCGCCGCCGGCCAGGATGCCGAGCGGGCCGCCGGTGGGGATCAAGCGCCGTCGCTCTCCTCGACGCCGGGCCCGCCCGTGGCGATCCGCACCAGGCCGCGCCGGCTGGGGGCGTCGATGAAGGCGAGGATCTCAGCGACCCGCGGATCGTCGCCGTGCTCGGCGCGCACCGTGGCAAGGCGCTGTGCGAACGCCGGCTGCCCGGCCGGATGGCGCGGATACAGCGCGCGGAACGCACGACGCAGGCGGTGCATCTCGGCGCCGGCGATGCCGCTGCGGCGCAGCCACACCCAGTTCAGCCCGACCAGCCGGGCGCGGTTGCCGAGCACGCTGCCATACGGGATCACGTCGCTCTCGACCCCGCACACCCCGCCGACCATCGCCGCCCGGCCGATCCGGACGAACTGGTGCAGCGCCGCCTGGCCCATGATCCGGGCATCGTCGGCGATCTCGACATGGCCGCCCATGACCACGTTGTTGACGATGATGACTCGGTCGCCGATCCGGCAGTCGTGGGCGACGTGGGCGTTGGCCATGATCAGGCAGTCGGCGCCGATCCGGGTGAGGCCACCGCCAGCGGCGGTGCCGCGATGCACGGTGGCGCCTTCCCGGATCACGGTGCGCGGCCCGACGACGCATCGGGTCGGCTCGCCGCGATACTTCAGGTCCTGTGGCGCCATGCCGACGGTGCAGAAAGGGAACAGCCTCCCGCCGGCGCCGATCGTGGTCTGGCCATCGACCACCACGTGCGACAGGAGCTCGACCCCTTCGCCCAGCACCGCCTCGGCGCCGACGCTGCACCAGGGCCCGATCCGCACGCCGGCGCCCAGCACCGCGTCCGGCGAGACCACGGCACTGGGATGGATGGCGGCGGGCTCGCGGCCGGGCTGTTGCAGGCGTCCGGCCTGCTTCAGCCCGGCGAGGTCAGCGGACATGGATAGGACAACTCCACCTTGGCGGCGCGGGCCCGGAGGAGCCGGCCGGCGCCATACCGAGGACGCTTAAGGGCCGCCCTCGGGACGGCCAAGACACGAGATGTTACCGGGCTTGTCGGGCTGCGGCCTCGTCCATGATCATCGCGCCGTAGCTGGCCTCGGCCACGGACACCCCGTCGACCCGGGCCACGCCGCGGAACTTGTAGACCGGCCCGCGCGCCCGTTCCTTGACCACGTGGATGCGCAACTGGTCGCCGGGACCGACCGGACGGCGGAACTTGGCGTTCTCGATCGTCATGAAGTAGACCAGCTTGCCTTCAATGCCGCCCAGCTCGAGCACCACCAGGGCGGCAGCCTGCGCCATCGCCTCGATGATCAGCACGCCCGGCATCACCGGACGGGCCGGAAAATGGCCCTGGAAGAACGGCTCGTTGACGGTGACGTTCTTGATCCCGATCCCGGACACGCCGGGCACCACATCCACCATGCGGTCGATCATCAGGAACGGGTAGCGGTGCGGGAGGGCCGCCATGATCCGCTGGATGTCGATGGTGCTGCCGACGCCGGCGGGAGGCGCGCCACGGATGCCGGCATCCTCCGCCCCGGCCGCCGATCCGGCCGGCTCGTTCTGTGTCGTCCCGTCCATCCGGATCGAACCCTTCTCCCTCACGCTGGTTCCGAATCGTCCGCAGCCGGGCCGCCGGCGCGGACCCTGTCCGGCCGCTTCGCCAGCCGACGGAGGGCCGCGACGTTGCGGAAGAACTCGCGGAACGGCATCGCCGGGCTGCCGATCACGTCGGCGCCCGCATCCACGTCCGACATCACACCGCACTGCGCGCCGATCCGGGCCTTCCGTCCGACCCGGATGTGGCCGATCAGGCCCGCCTGCGCCGCGACGGTGACGAAATCCTCGAGCTCCGTCGACCCGGAAATTCCCGCCTGCGCCACCACGATGCAGCAACGACCGAGGCGCACGTTGTGCCCGATCTGCACCAGGTTGTCGAGGCGCGAGCCGGCGCCGATCACCGTGTCCTGTGCCGAGCCGCGGTCGATCGTGGCGTTGGCGCCGATCTCCACGTCGTCCTCGATCAGCACCCGGCCGAGCTGCGGGACGGTGACGAAGCCGGCCGGCCCGACCGCGAAGCCGAAGCCTTCCTGACCGATCCGGGCGCCTGGAAACAGCGTCACCCTGGCGCCCAGCACCGCGTGGCTCAGGCTGACGTGGCTGCCGATCCGGCAACCGGGACCGACCACCACGCCGGGACCGATGGCGGCATGCGCGCCGACCTGCGTGCCGGGACCGATCGCAGCACCCCGGCCGACATGGACGAACGGGCCGATCTCGGCGGCGGGATCGATCCTGGCGCCCTCATCGACCACGGCACTCGGATGGATCCCGGGCGTCGCCTCGTCGCGCGGATGGAACAGCGCGGCGACCCGTGCCCAGCCGAGATAGGGCTCCGGCGTGACCAGGGCGGCACAGGACGCCGGCACCGCGTCGGCGAAGGCGGGTGACACGATCACCGCGCCGGCACCGGTGCCGGCGAGAAGGGGCAGGTAGCGCCGGTTGTCGAGAAAGCTGACCTGATCCGGGCCGGCCGCCTGGAGCGGCGCCACGCCGACGAACGGTCCGTCCGACGCGCCGCGCAGCTCGGCGCCGATCTCGTCCACCAGGCGGGCGAGCGGATACGGGCCGGTGCGGGCGAAGAAGCGCCCGTCCCCCGGCCCGGACCGGCCGGGATCGTCCTCGCCCATCCGCACGCCTGGCCTCGCCTGCCGCTACTTCCGCGCGGAGACCGGCGTCGGCTGCACTGCCGCCGGAGCGGCCGGCTGCGGTCCCGGGTTCGCCGTGGTCGGATAGGTGCCGCTCCTGGCCAGCACCTCCGAATCGACCCCGTCGGCCGGGATGAACACCGACGGCAGGGTGGAGTTGAGCTGGTTCACCACCTGGGGCGTGATGTCGAACTCCGGCATGTTGAGCGCCACCTGCTCGCGGTGCAGCACGAAGTTCATGCCGTGCGAGGCGGACACCTGCTTGATCACCTGCACCAGCTCGCGCTCGATCTGGCCGATCGCGACCTGGGCCGCTTCCTGGATGACCCGGTTGCGGTTGCGGAAGTCCTTCTGCGCCGCCTGCACGCGCGCCTGCAGTGCGCGCACCCGGGCCTGCACCTGGTCCTGGCTCAGCCCCTTGGCCGCCGCCTGGATCTGCTGCTGGGTTTCGCGCCAGGCCGCCTGCTCCTTCTGCGCGTCGCTGTTGAGCTTGTCGCGTCGCGCACCCAGGATCTTCTCGACCTGCTGGGCGGCGGAGGAGGCGTGCATCACCTCGGGCACGCTGATGATGCCGTAAACAGCTGCCGGCGGCGGGTTGCCCTTGGGCAGGTCGGAAAGCGACGGGATCGGCGGCAGCGGCAGCACCGGCTGCACCTGCGGGCCCTGCGCCTGCGGATCCCCGCCCTGCTGCTGGTCCTGCACCGGCATCGCCACCGGCACCGCCTCGGGGACCGGGCGCGGCGGCGGGGCGGCACGGCGATGCGAGGCCGCGGGCGCGTCGGCAGGCTGGCTGCTCTTGGGCACGAACCAGCCGCCGTTCTGTTGCGCGTGCGCGGACGGGACGAGGAAAGGGGCCTGCATGAGCAGGGCGCCCGCCAGCAGGAGGGCGCCGGTGGAACGGGACATCATCACCTCAGAATTGGGAGCCGAAGCCGAATCGGAAGACCTGCTGCTTGTCGCTGGCCTGCTTCACCACCGGGATGCCGAGATCGACGTTGATCAGGCCGAACGGGCTCTTCCAGGACACGCCGACGCCGGTGCCGACTCGCGGCCGCAGGTTGTCGCCTAGGATCTTCTGATCCGTGTTGAAGGGGAACCGGGAGAAGTCGGTGGTGATGACGCGGGCGCCGGACAGGCCGCCGACATCGACGAAGTAGCGTCCCGACAGGCCGAGGTCGGGACCCACGGGCAGCGGGAAGTTCAGCTGGGAGGACTGCGTGTAGATGAAGCGGCCGCCGAGCGCGTCCGCCGCCGGGTAGTGGTTGGTGGGGTTGGAATAGGGGCCGACGCCGCCGTCATAGAAGCCGCGCAGGTTGTCGCCGCCCAGGTAGAAGTTGTCGACGATGTCCTGCCGGCCGCCGCCGTAGTCGACCAGGTAGCCGGTGCCGGCCTTGAGCGAGATCGTCCAGTCGTGGTTGCCGGTGAGATAGTCGAGCGGGATGAAGTAGGAGCCGTCGATCTTGCCGCGGACGTACTTCTCGTTGCCGCCGAGGCCTGCCACGTCGACGCCCAGGGTCACCACGTAGCCGTCATGCGGCGCCAGCCGGCTGTCGCGCCGATCGTAGGCCAGCGTGGTGCCGACCTGCGACAACAGCGACGTGCCTTCCTCCGCCTGCACGTAGAGGCTGGCCTGGGTGAAGATGTCCGACACGCGGCGGTCGGTCAGGGTGTAGTTCCAGGACTGCGACAGGTAGCGGTTGAACGCGTAGCCGATGCGCGCGGTGCCGCCGATTCGGGTCTCGTAGTAGTTCTGGACGTTGGAGCTGTTGCCTTCGGTCTGGATGTCGAACAGGTCGATGCCGGCGACCATGTTGCGGCCGAGGAAGTACGGATCGGTCAGCGAGAAGTCCACCTGGCTCTCGTACTGGGCGATGGTGCCGCTCAGGCTGGCGTCGATGCCGGAGCCGACCAGGTTGGACTGGCGGATGCCGGCGTTGCCCAGCACGCCGGCATCGGTCGAGTAGCCGCCGCCCAGCGTGATCTGGCCGGTCGGCTTCTCGGTGAGGTTGGCGTTGACGTTGACCCGGTCGGGCGCGGAGCCGGGGGCGGTGTCCACCGTGACTGTGTTGAAGAAGCCCAGGTCCTGCAGGCTCTGCTTGGCGCGACGCTGCTCGGCCGGGGTGAACGGGTCGCCCTCGGCGAAGCCGAACTGGCGCCGGATCACCCGGTCCTGGGTGATGGTGTTGCCGTTGATGTCGATGCGGTCGACATAGACGCGCGGGCCTTCGCTCACGTCGAACAGCAGGTCCACGGTGTGGTTGTCGGTGTTGCGCGCGATCTCCGGACGCACGGAGGCGAAGGGCTCGCCGCTGGCCTGCAGCCTGGTCTGCATCGCCTCCGTCACCCGCTGGACGTCGTCGCCGTTGTACCACTGGTGCTCGAACAGCCCGACCTGGGGGCGCAGGCTCTCCGAGCTGACGTGGCGCAGGGTGGACTTCACCTCGATGTGGCCGATGCGGTAGCGCGGCCCCTCGCTGATCGTGAAGGTGATCAGGAACGACTTGCGGTCTGGGGCCAGCTCGGCGGTGGCGTCGTTGACGGTGAAGTCGACATAGCCGTTGCGCAGGTAGAAGCGTCGCAGCAGCTCGGAGTCGTACTTCACCCGGTCCGGGTTGTACTCGTCGGAGGTGGAGAAGAACCGGTACCAGGCCGTCTCCTTGGACGTGATCACCTGGGCCAGGCGCGCCTCGCCGAACGCCTTGTTGCCGACGAAGCTGACCTTGCGGATCAGGGTCAGCTCGCCCTCGGTGATCTGGAAGATCACGTCGACCCGGTTGTGCGACAGCCGGATGATCTGCGGCGTCACGGTGACGGCGTAGCGGCCCTTCTGGGCATACAGGTCGAGGATCTTCTGCCGGTCGCGGCTAGCCATCTCGGGGGTATAGACGGCACGCGCGCGCAGCTCGATCTCCTTGCGCAGGTCCTCGTCCTTGTTGGCGTGGTTGCCCTCGAACGAGATGCGGTTGACGATCGGGTTCTCGACCACCACCACCACCAGCGTGTCGCCGTTGCGGTGCAGGGTCACGTCGCGGAACAGCCCAGTGGCGTAGAGCGTCTTCAGGCTGCGGTCGAGCTCTTCCTGGTTGAACGGCTCGCCCGCCTGCACCACCAGGTAGGACAGCACGGTGCCGGTCTCGATGCGCGAGTTGCCCTCCACCCGGATCGACCGGATGGTGCCGCCGGTCTCCGCCGGCTCCGGTGCCGGGCGATGTCCGACGGCGCCGCGACGCACCGGATGGTGCCGCACCGCCTGGGCTCCGGTCTCGGGAGCCGGGGCTTGCGCATCCTGCGCGGCGGCGGTGGTGGCGAAGGGAAGCAGGCAGACGGAAGCGAGCAGAGCAGAACGTTTACCGGACAAGGCGACCCATCCCCCAGGACTGCTTTCCGAGGCCGCCTCCCCCCGATCGGGGCTCGTCGCTCGCTCGGACGCCAGCCCGTCGCCACCGGACGATGACGCGATCGGGAGGCAGCATCCGTTGCGGCGGAGCTACCCGAATACCGAGCACCTGCGCAAGCGCGGTGCCGCGACCATCGCCACCCCTCTGGTCATCCGATCACATGGCGGAGCCAGCCGAACAGGCCGAACTGGGCCAGGTCGTTGACGGTGGCGAACAGGAACACCCCGGCGATCAGGGCGAAGCCGGCGCGGAACCCCGCCTCCTGCACGCCGCGCGACACCGGCCGGCCGCGCAGCGCCTCGATCGCGTAGAACACCAGCCGGCCGCCGTCGAGGATCGGCACCGGCAGCAGGTTCACCAGCCCGAGGTTGATCGACAGGATGGCCATGAAGGTCAGGAGGCTGGCGGTGCCGGCGGCGGCAAACTGCCCGGACATCTGCGCGATCCGCAGCGTGCCGCCGAGCTGGGAGGCGGCGACGTGGCCTGTGAGCATCTGCCACAGCCCGGCGACCCAGCTCGCGATCACCACCGCAGTGGTGTGCACCGCCGCCACCAGCGCCTTGACCGGACCCACGCGACGCGGCGGCGGCGGCTCCGCCATCACGCCGAGCTGCCCGGTGGTCAGCCCGCCCCCGCTATGCACCGTGCCGAGCGTGGCCGGAAGGTCGAGCGCGTGGCCATCGCGCTGCACCTGGAGCCGCACAGTGCGGCCGGGGCTGGCGGCGATCAGCCGCTGCAGGTTGCCGAAGCTGGCGATGGGCGCCCCGTCCACCGCCTCGATCAGGTCGCCTTCCTTCAGGCCCGCCCGCTCGGCGGCGCTTCCCGAGGCGATCCCGCCCACGAGGGGGCGCATCATCGCCAGGTCGGACGGGTCGGCCGGCTTGCCCGCCGTCGCGAACACGGCGGCGAACAGCACCACCGCGAGCAGGAAGTTGAACACCGGGCCGGCGGCGATCACGATCGCCCGGCTCAGCACCGGCTTGTCATGGAAGGTGCGGCCCGGCAGCCAGGCGGCGCGCATCTCCGGGCTGGCGTCCTCCGGCCCCTCGAAGCCGTGCGGCTTCACGTAACCGCCGATCGGCAGCACGCACAGGCGCCATTCGGTGCCGACCCGGTCGCGCCAGCGCAGCAGCGGCTTGCCGAAGCCGATGGAGAACACCTCGACATGGACGCCGCGCCAGCGCGCCGCCAGGTAGTGGCCGAGCTCGTGCACGAACACCAGCACGCCGAGCACGAACAAGGCAGCGAGAACGGTACGCAGGAAGTCGGGCAGCATGGGAAGCCTCCCAGGGCTCAGGCGAAGGGGCTCAAGGCAGCGAGGCTCAGGCGGCGCGTGCGGCGGCGCGGCGGGAGGCAAAGGCCACGGCCTGTCGCCGCGCCTCGCCGTCCCAGTGCAGCACCGCATCGAGCGTGTCGGCCGGCGGCGCGCCCAGCCGGCCCAGCACCGCCTCGACCAGACGGGCGATGTCGAGATAACCGATCCGCCGGTCGAGGAACGCGTCCACCGCGACCTCGTTGGCGGCGGACAGGATCGCCGGCGCCGCCCCCCCGTCGCGCAGCGCCGCACGCGCCAGGCGGAGTGCCGGGAAGCGCAGCGGGTCCGGCGCCTCGAAGTCAAGCCGCGCGATCTGCGCCAGGTCGAGGCGCGGGCTGTTGGTGGCGATGCGCGCCGGCCAGGCGAGGGCGTGGGCGATCGGGATGCGCATGTCCGCGGCACCCAGCTGCGCCAGCACGCTGCCATCGGCGTACTGCACCATCCCGTGCACCACCGATTGCGGATGCACCAGCACGTCGATCCGCTCCTCGGGGAGATCGAAGATCCGCGCCGCCTCGATCACCTCCAGGCCCTTGTTGAACATGGTGGCGGAGTCGATGCTAATCTTGGCGCCCATTGACCAAGTCGGGTGTCGCAGCGCCGCCTCCGGTCCTGCCGCCTCCATCTGCTCCAGGCTCGCGCTGCGGAACGGCCCCCCGGAGGCGGTGAGCACGATCTTCTCGACAGCGCGTTCCTGCCGGTCGGCCATGGCCTGGAACACTGCGTTATGCTCGGAATCGACCGGCAGCAGGGTTGCGCCGGCGTCCCTTACCGCGCGCAGCATCACGTCACCGGCGCAGACCAGCGCCTCCTTGTTGGCCAGCGCCACAGTGCGGCCGCCGCGGACCGCCTCGAGCGTCGGCGCCAGCCCGGCAGCGCCGGTGATCGCCGCCATGGTCCAGTCCGCCGGCTCGGCGGCCGCCTCACACACCGCGGCCCGACCTCCCGAGACGCGTATGCCGGTGCCGTCGAGCAGGTCGCGCAGCACCGGCAGGCCAGCCTCGTCGGCGATCACCGCGTGTCCCGCCCGGAGCGCCCTCGCCTGCTCGGCGAGCTTCGCGGCATTGCGGCCGCCGACCAGCACCTGGACGCGGTAGCGCTCCGGCGCCTGCAGCAGCAGGTCGACCGTGCTGCCGCCGATGCTGCCGGTGCTGCCGAGAATGGAAACGCTCTTCATGTCAGGAGGTCCCGCGGGCTGCCGGCCCCGCCGCATGAGGGATGTCGAAGGCGTACCAGAAACCCGCACCCTGCGGCGCCGCGAGAGACAGCAGGGCCGCCACCGGTGCGGCGGCGAGCAGGCCGTCGAACCGGTCCAGCAGGCCGCCATGGCCGGGGATAAGCCGGCCGGAATCCTTGACCCCGCTGCGCCGCTTGAACGCGCTCTCCGCAAGGTCGCCGGCCTGCGACACCAGGCCGAGCAGCAGCCCGGCGGCAAGACCGCGCGCGGCCACCGCCGACAGCTCCGCCCCGTGCGGCACAGGCAGCAGCAGCGCCAGCAGCGCGCCCACCAGCATGGCGCCGGACAGGCCGCCCAGAGCCCCCGACCAGGTCTTGCCCGGCGAGATGCGCGGCGCCAGCCTGGCGCCGCCCAGCGCGCGGCCGGCGAGATAGGCGAAGCTGTCGCTCGACCACACCACCAGCACGACGAACAGCACGCTGTCCCAGCCGGTGCCGACGGTGAAGCGCAGCCAAAGCAGCGCCAGCCCGGCCAGCCCGATCGTCACCGTGCCGAGGGCCACCGCCGGGCCCAGCAGCACAGGGGCCGCCAGCATCAACACCGCGTCGGTCCAGCGCCCGGGGACGAGGGCGGCGACGCAGGCGACGGATGGCCATCCCAGGAGCACCATCGCGCGCAGGCTGCGCGTCGGATGATGCAGCAGCCCAGCCCATTCCAGCCCGGCCCCTGCCAGGCCCAGCATCACCAGCACCGCGAACAGCCAGCCGCCGGCCCAGATGCAGCCGAGCCCGACCGGCGCCAGCAGCCCGGCGGACAGCAGGCGCAGGCGCAGGTCGCGCCAGCTCCGGGAGGGAGGCGGTCCGGCCGGCCCGCCTGCCCTGGCCCCTGCCGCAGCCACCTCAGCCAGGACGGGCGCCATAGCGGCGCTCGCGCCGGGTGAACTCCTCGATCGCGTGGACCAGGTGGCGCGCCTCGAAGTCGGGCCACAGCACGTCGAGGAACACCAGCTCGGCATAGGCCGACTGCCAGAGCAGGAAGTTGGACAGCCGGCACTCGCCGCTGGTGCGTATCACCAGGTCGGGATCCGGGATGCCGTCGGTGGACAGGTGGCGGGCGAAGCCGGCCTCGTCGAGCGCGTCGGGCTGCAGGGTGCCGGCCTGGGCGGCCTCGGCGATGCGGCGCGCCGCCTGCAGGATCTCGGCGCGCGCGCCATAGGACAGCGCCACGATCAGGGTCAGCCGGGTGTTGGACGCGGTCAGGCGCTCGGCGTTGTCCAGTTCGGCGCGTATCTCGGGACCGAACCGCTCGTGCTCGCCGATCACGCGGACCCGCACCCCTTCTCGGTGCAGCTCGGCGATCTCGCTGCGCAGGTAGTGACGCAGCAACGCGGTCAGGTCGGTGACCTCGTCCGCCGGACGGCGCCAATTCTCGGAGGAGAATGCGTACAGGGTGAGCCAGCGGACGTCGTTCTCGATCGCCGCGCGGATGCAGCGGCGCACCGCCTGCGCGCCGGCACGGTGGCCTGCCACGCGCGGCAGCCGCCGGCCGGCAGCCCAGCGGCCGTTGCCGTCCATGATGATCGCGACGTGGTCGGGCCGCCGCGCGCCTCGATCGGGCACGGCCAGGGCGGCGGCCGGAGCCGGCACCAGCCGGGCCGATGCGGACGCCGGGACGGGAACGGGCTCGGTCAGGACGATCTCTGGCTCGGCCAAGTATCAGACCTGCCTGATCTCGCGGTCCTTGTCCGCGAGGCTGTCATCGATCCGCTTCACATACGAGTCGGTGAGCT
This sequence comes from uncultured Acetobacteraceae bacterium, assembly GCA_964249735.1. Taxonomy (GTDB): domain Bacteria; phylum Pseudomonadota; class Alphaproteobacteria; order Acetobacterales; family Acetobacteraceae; genus Lichenicola. Next base: position 15,718 of record CAXUDP010000002.1, read on the forward strand.
TCTGCACGGCATCGGACCAGTCCTTGACGTCGTCCTCGCTGATCTCGCCCTTCCTTTCCAACCCCTTGACCTGGTCCATGCCGTCGCGGCGCACGCCGCGCACCGCGATCTTGGCGTTCTCGGCGTAGCGGCCGGCTGCCTTGGCCAGCTCGACGCGGCGCTCGGCGGTCAGCATCGGGATCGGCACACGGACGATCTGGCCGTCCGCGGACGGGTTCAGCCCGAGCCCAGCGTCGCGGATCGCCCGCTCCACCGCACCCACCAGGGTGCGGTCCCAGACCTGCACCGTGATCATCCGGGCTTCCGGCACCGCGATCGAGCCGACCTGGGTGATCGGCACCTCGCCGCCATAGGCCTCGACCCGCACCGGCTCCAGCAGCGCCGGGCTGGCTCGGCCGCTGCGCAGGCCGGCGAAGTCGCGGCGGAGCGTTTCCAGCGCGCCGTCCATGCGTCGCGTCAGGTCCTGTGTCAGGCTGGTCTGGTCGGCCACGGTGCATGAACTCCGATGACGTGCGGCGCTGGTCAGGCCGGACCTGTGATCCGGGTGAAGCGGCCCTCGCCGCGCATCACCTTGGCGAAGGCGCCGTGGGCGTGGATGTTGAAGACGATGATCGGCAGGTTGTTCTCGCGGGCCAGGCTGATGGCGGCCGCGTCCATCACGTTCAGGTCCTGCGACAGCACGTCGAGATAGCTCAGCTCCTCGAACCGCGTCGCGTCGGGATTCTTGCGCGGATCGTCGGAATACACCCCGTCCACCTGGGTGCCCTTGAACAGGGCGGCGCAGTCCAGCTCGGCAGCGCGCAGTGCGGCCGCGGTGTCGGTGGTGAAGAACGGGTTGCCGGTGCCGGCGGCAAAGATCACCACCCGGTTCTTCTCCATGTGACGCATGGCGCGGCGGCGGATGTAGGACTCCGCGATCCCCGGCATCTGGATCGCCGACATCACCCGGGTGTCGACGCCGACCCGTTCCAGCGCGTTCTGCATCATCAGGGCGTTGATCACGGTCGCCAGCATGCCGGCATAGTCGCCTTGCGCCCGGTCCATGCCGCGCGCCGCCGCGGCGATGCCGCGGAAGATGTTGCCGCCGCCGATCACCAGGCCGATCTCGATGCCCATGGCGTGCACGCTGGCGACGTCGGCAGCGATCGCCGACACCGTTTCGGGATCCAGTCCGAAGCTGCCCTCGCCCATCAGCGCCTCGCCGGAAACCTTCAGCAGCACGCGGCGGTACAGCGCCGGGATCGACGGGTCGGCACTTCGGTCGGGTCCGGACATCGATCCTCGCGGCGTGGCGGCCCATCCGGTACGGCCCGGTCGGCGCGCTTCTCATAATGCCCAGGCCGGGCGCCCACAAGCGCCGTGATGCCGTGTCGGGCGGACACGCCAGCCGGTGCCGCGGGCGGAAAAGCCAGCCGGCTCGTTTGTCGCAGCGTCTGGCTTCGACCCAGGGCGTGTGAAAGGACGGCAGCCTAGACCTTCATCGCCGCTTCTTCTGCCTCCGTGGACGCTTGGCAGGACGCGCAGGCGGTGTAGGAACGGATCGGCAGGGCAGCATGTCGCTCCTGCAACGAAGGCTGGCGATGCGGGACGACAAGGGTGGCGGGACAGCCCCTGTGGAAGCACTGGTCAGTGCCGAACGCATCTGCAAGTCCTTCGGGACCAAGCGGGCGCTGTCGGACCTGACGTTCTCCATCCCGTCCGGCCGCGTCTGCGGCCTGCTGGGACCGAATGGAGCCGGCAAGACGACGCTGTTCCGCCTGTTGAACGGCCTGCTGCAAGCCAGCGGCGGCGAGATCAGGGTGGCCGGCCAGGACGCGTTCACCGACCGGGTCGAGGTCATGCGCCTGGTCGGCTTCCTGCCGGACGAGCCGGTGTTCTATTCCTACCTGTCCGGGCGCGAGATCCTGGAGCTGAGTGCCGCCATGCACGGGCTGGACGTCCCGGCGACGCTCGAGCGCATGGCGCCGGTGATCGCGCAGCTCCGGATGGCGGACGACCTCGGGAACTATGCCGAGGACTATTCGCGCGGCATGAAGAAGAAGCTGGGCCTGCTGCTGGCCTTGCTGCACCAGCCGCGCCTGCTGGTGCTGGACGAGCCGACCAACGGCCTGGACGTCGAGGCCATCCACCTGTTCTACGACCTGATCCTGGCCGAGGCAGGACGGGGCACCACCGTGCTGTTCTCGACCCACCTGATGGATCACGTCGCCCGGCTGTGCTCGCACGTCATCGTCATCAACGAAGGCAGGATGGTGACGGAAGGCGCGCTGGACGAGCTGCGTGCCCGGCATGGCGGCGCCAGCCTGGAGGACGTGTTCCTCCAACTCACGGCGCGGCCGGCCCAAGGATGACGATCGCCCGGCCGCCCGGCTCCGTCAGGGTCGTCGGCCTCCTGCTGGCTGCGGCCCGGCGGCGGGCGGTGGGCCGGCGTTCCCGCGCCCGCGAGATCATCCGCAGCCAGACCAGGCGAACCGGCAACCGCCTGCTCGGCTTCGGCAGCCTTCTGAGCCTGGGGCTGGCGATCGGGCTTTCCGTCGTGTCGGGACTGCTGGTTCAGGACGCGGTGAAGGCAGGGCAGCGGACCGACGCCGAGCGGACCGGGCAGATCGTGGCAGAGCGGGGGTTCGTGGAACGGGTCCGTCATGCGCAGGGCGGCGCGTCGGACCGAGCTTCACCCGGAACCGGGACCGATTCATCCCTGTGCTCCATCTGCACCTGGGAAGGCGAGCGCCTCGCCAAGGAAACCGGCGGGGATGCGAACGAGATCGCCCAGCGCTTGCGCGCCGCGATGCTTGCCGGCCGGATCGACCGGTTCGTCGCGGAGGAGGACGCGGCGCCGGGGCTGGCAAGCCTTCAGCCGAAAGGGGCCGGAGCGCTGCTCGGCCTGATCGCGTTGGCCTGGTGGGCCGTCATGCTGGTCATGCAGGGCGAGGGGCTCGAACTCGACACCCAGCGGCGTCGGCATCCGATGTGGGAATGGGTGCTGAGCCATCCCGTCCGGCCGGCGGCGCTGTTCTGCGCCGAAATGCTGGCCCCGCTCGCCGCCAATCCCACCTTCTGGGGTGCGCCCTTGATGCCGGGCATCCTGTTCGGCTTCGTCTACGGCCCGACCTTCGGCCTGCTGGCCACCGTCGTGGTGGGCATCCCAGTGGCCGTGGCCGCCGCCTGCCTTTCCAAGGCGCTGGAGATCGCCGCCATGCTGCGGCTCCGCCCGCGCAGCCGTGGCGCCGTGTTTGGCCTTATGGGTTGGCTCGGCACCACCGCGGCGAGCCTAACCTTCATCGCCTGGCTGTTCATCGACCCGCTCGCGACCGCGATCGCCCGCCTGCTGGGCGTGGCAGCCCGACTGCCCTGGCCCTGGCTCGGATTGATGCTGGGCCGGCTGGGCGCCGGGCCGCCCTCCTTTCCCGCCGGAGCGCTCATCTGCTGCCTGACGGCCGTCGCCGTCGCCGCATCGTCGGTGGCGCTCAGCGTATGGGCCGTGATGCGCGGCCTGGGTGGCGCATCCGACACCCTGGCGCCTGTCCGCCCCGCCAGCCGGCGCCGCACCCGCTTCGGCCGCAACCCGATGCACCGCAAGGAGTGGTTGTGGTTCGCCCGGGACCGCAGCGCCATCGTCCAGGCCGTCCTGGTGCCGCTGTCGCTGGCCGGGATGCAGCTGTTCAACATGCGCGGCCTGATCGCGGGTGCGGGCCAGGCATGGAACGCGATCTGTGGTGCTGCCATCCTGTTCGGCACCTACTTCCTGATCGTCCTCGGTCCGAAATCGCTCGCCTCCGAAGGGTCGGCGCTCTGGATCGCGATGACGTGGCCGCACGGGCTGGAAGCCCTGCTTCGCGCCAAGGCGCGGCTATGGACGATCGTGTCCTCCGGCTTCGTCGCCCTGCCGCTGTGCTACGCCGCCTACCGCTTCCCCGGCGACCTAGTCGGCGTGGTGCTGGTCGGTGTCGGCTGGATCGTGTTCGGCTACAGCATGGCGCTGAAGACGGTGACGCTGGTCACCGTGACCGGATCGTCCGGCGAGGCGGAGAAGGTTCCCACCAGCCGCCGCTGGGCGACCTATCTCGGAACGCTCACCTTCAGCATCGGCGTCCTGACCCGGCAATGGCCGATCGCGGCGTCCGGAGTCGTCTACTCGGGCCTGGCCGGGGCGGCCATGTGGCAGAACTTCCGTGCCCGCCTCCCCTACCTGTTCGATCCCTGGTCGGAACGGCGGCCGGATCCGCCGACCCTGATGCATGCCATGGTCGCCATCGCCGCCCTGGTCGATGGCGGAGCGGTGATCACCGGCACCATACAGGCCTTCGCCGGACCGGACTGGGCCATCGCGGCGCGCACCTCCGGCTATGCCGTGGCAGCCGCGGTTGTCGGCTTCGGCATGATGCGCTTCCTGAACAAACGGGGCCTGAGGGCGTCTACCCTGTGGAGGTGGCACACGGTATCGCCGCAGCCCGGGATCGCCAGGCGCCGCCGCGTGTTCGTCTTTCTCGCCATCGGCGGTGCGGCCGGCGCGATGCTGGGCGGCTTGGCCCACCTTTACCTGCTCAGCCTGCACGAGTTCGCCTGGGCGCGCGCGATCCTGGACCAGCCCGACCCGTCCGCCAGCTTGCCGCATCACCGCGAGTGGTCGTTCCTCCTTGCCGTGATCGTCGCCCCGCCCGCCGAGGAGTTCCTGTTCCGCGGGCTGCTGTACCGCGCCCTCGATTGGGAATGGGGCGGCTGGACCGCCATCGGCGGAAGTGCCGCGTTCTTTGCCATCTACCATCCCGTGCTGTCGTGGCTGCCCGTGGGGCTGCTCGGCATCGGCAACGCAGTGCTGTTCCGGAAGTCGGGCTATCTGGCCCCGGCCGTGCTGCTGCACATGGTCTACAACGCGGTGGTGCTTCTCTGACCAGCCGGCGACGGGTTGACCGTTGGTAGGCAAGGCTGGGCTCTGCCCAAACCCGCCAAAGGCCGGGGCCTTTGGAAACCGCTCCATCAGATAGGAGGATTCCCAGACGGAGCCTTGACCTTCGGTGGGTCAATCTCAAGGAAGCATGAGCCGATGCGATCGGATCACGCTCCAGCGGTTGCGCCCGCGGGGAGGATGACGAGCTTGCCATGGGCGTGTACGCTCAGGCTGAGGTCGAGCGCCTCACGCCACTCCTCAAGGAGAAACGTACGCGCGATCGGCACGGTGAACCGGCCCTCGCCGGCAAGCTTCGCGAAGTCCCCGAGCACGTCGTAGCGCAGCCCGCTTGCGAAGCTGTTGCGTACCCCGAGCTCCTCCGCGGCGGGCCCGTGATTGCTTATCGTCAGCACGCGGCGCCCGTCGCCGCCGGCGATCCTGACGAGGTCAGGCAGTACGCCGCTGGTCGGGCCGGCGTCCAGGATCAGGTCCGGCGCGCCCGCGCCGATCCCGGGCACCCGCTCGACCATGTCGTTCCCATAGGACGTGACGGCGGCGCCAAGCGCGCGAAGCCGCCCGGCGAAGGTGTCGCCTGCGGCGGCTGTCACCCGCGCCCCACGCATGAGCGCCATCTGCACGGCGGCAAAGCCGATGGTCGTTCCTGCACCGTACACGAAAAGCGTCTGCCCGGCCGCCACCGCCAGGATGTCGAGGCTCCGGCAGGCGGTCTCGACCGCCATTGGCAGCGCGGCCGCGTCGACAGGATCAAGGCCCTGCGGAACGGGCGTCCAGACGGCCAGGACGGCCTCGTCCGACGCGCCGGCACTCGGGAACCCCCTGAAGTCGGGCACGCCCAGCACGCGCTGTCCGACATGGACGTCCGTCACCCCCTCGCCGACCGCCGTCACCGTTCCGGACACGTCGAGGCCGACGCCACGAGGAAGGTCGCCAGGGAACAGCCCTCGGCACAGGGCCCAGTCCGCGGGATTGAGTCCGCACGCGTGCACCTGCACGCGTATCTGCCCGGCGCCTGGGCTCGGCACGGCGACCTCCTCCAGGCGCAGCACGTCCGCCGGCTCGCCATACTCGTGGAAACGGAGCGTCTTCATGGGCTCTGGATCTCCCGTTGCGTCAGTAACTGACATATGCGCGTAGAGACAGTGACTGACAACCGTTGTAAGGTCGGTCCATGCCACGCAGCGGGGAGGACGCACGCCGCCGCCTGCAGCAGGCAACCCTGGAGCTGTTCCGCGAGCGCGGCTACGACGCGACGACGACGGCCGAGATCGCCATCAGGGCAGGCGTTACGGAGCGCACCTTCTTCCGGCACTTCCCGGACAAGCGGGAACCGCTGTTCGACGGAGAGGAAGCGTTTCGTGACGCCCTGACCGACGCGGTTGCCGGGGCGCCCGAGGGGCTGGCCCCGATGGACGCCCTGCTCTGCGCGTTCCGCTCCGTCGGGCCGATGCTTGAACGCAACCGTCCCTTCTCGGAGGTCCGGCAGGAAATCATCGCCCGCACCCCGGCGCTGCAGGAGCGGGTGCTGACGAAGACGGCGAGCCTGGTCGGCGCCTTGTCCGCGGCTCTAGGCCGCCGGGGCTTTGATGATGGCCTCGCGACCCTCGCGGCTCAGGTCGGCATGGCTGCCCTCGGCCACGCCGCGAAGGCCTGGTTTGAGGATCCGGGGCCGGGCCTGGATGCGCAGCTGGGAAGCGCCTTCGAGACGCTGCGTCGGCTCTCGCCGACCGTCCGTGAACCCGACCTGGACGTCGGCTGACCGATGCCGGCCGCAGTTCATCCGGCACGTCGACCGGTCAGTCGAGGTTGTCCAGCCCGATCGCGCGCAGCCGGGCTCCCTCCTCGTCCCAGCCGGCGCGTTCCTTGACGTTGAGAAACAGGTGGCAGGGCCGCTCCAGCAGCGCCGACAGTCCGTGACGTGCCTTCTGGCCGATCTCCTTGATCCGGCTGCCGTTCTCGCCGATCAGGATCGCCTTGTGGCCGGCGCGCGACACGTAGACCGTGGCCTCGATCCGCACCGAGCCGTCCGGGCGCTCCTGGAAGCTCTCGGTCTCCACGGTGCAGGAGTAGGGGATCTCCTCCTGGGTCTGCAGGAAGATCTGCTCGCGCACCAGCTCGGCCGCCAGCAGCCGGTCCGGCAGGTCGGTCAGGTCGTCCTCCGGATACAGGAACGGGCCCTCCGGCAGCGCCAGCGCCAGCGCGTCGAGCAGATCGTCGAGCCCGTCGCCCTTGCGGGCGCTCACCATGTAGACGTGCTCAAAGGGGATCAGCTCGGCCAGCGCCCCCGTCAGCGGCAGCAGCTGGCCGCGCTCCACCGCGTCGGTCTTGTTCAGCACCAGCCAGGTGCGACGGCGGGTGGTGCGCAATCGGTCAGCGATCGCGCGCACGCCGTCGGTCAGGCCCTTCTGGCTGTCCACCAGCAGCAGCGTGATGTCGGCATCCTCGGCCCCGGTCCAGGCGGCGGCGACCATAGCGCGGTCGAGCTTGCGCTTGGGCTTGAAGATGCCGGGAGTGTCGACCAGCAGGAGCTGGCTCGACGTGCCCGCGACCTTGCGCATCAGGATGCCGAGCACGCGGAACCGGGTGGTCTGCGCCTTGGGGCTGACGATCGACAGCTTGGCGCCGGTGAGCCGGTTGAGCAGGGTCGACTTGCCGGCGTTGGGCGCGCCGACGATGGCGACGAAGCCGCAGCGCTCGGGCGCCGGGGCAGGATCTGCGGTCATGCAAGTTGTCCCAGCAGGTCGGACGCGGCCAGGCTTTCGGCGATCCGCTTGGTGCCCGCCTCCCCGGTCGCCGAGCGGCCGGCCGCTTCCGCGCGGATGGTGAAGCGCGGCGCGTGCGAGGGACCCTCGGCCGCCTCCAGCACGTACACCGGAAGCGGCAGGCCGCGCGCCAGCAGCCATTCCTGCAGCGCGGTCTTGGCATCCTTGGGAGGCAGGGTCTGGCCGGTGATGACCCCGCTCCAGGCGGAGCGAACGAACGCCCGCGCCGGGTCCAGGCCGCCGTCGAGGAAGGTGGCGCCCAGCACCGCCTCGACGCTGTCGGCCAGCACGTTGGCGGCGTCGCGTATGCCGGCGCGGTCCTCGTGCGGCGCCACGTCGAGCGCCTCGCGGAAGCCGAGCTCGGCGGCGATCTGCGCCAGCACCGGACGCGACACCAGCTGCGCCAGGCGCGGCCCGAGATGGCCTTCCTGCTCGTCCGGATAGCGCTCGATCAGCCATTCCGCCATCAGCAGCCCCAGCACGCGGTCACCGATGAACTCTAACCGCTCGTTGGAGCCCTGCCCTTTCCGTGAGGCCCGGCGCTTGTTCCGTCCCCCTGCCGCGCCGCCGCGGGCCTCGTGCGCCGCCGAGCGATGGGTCAGGGCTTCGCGCAGCAGCGCGACCTTGCGGAACCGCCAGCCGATGGTGCGCTCGATCCCGGCGAGCGCCTCGACCGGCAGCCCCTGCTCGGCCGTGCTCAACGCACCCAATGGAACAGCCGGCTCCAGCGGATCTCGACCGGCCACTCCCAGAACTCCCAAACGGGATACCGGGCGTCGTAGGAGAAGAAGATCAGCTCCGCCTTGCCGACCAAGTTCTCCAGCGGCACGTAGCCGAGGTCGTCCATGAAGCGGCTGTCGGCGCTGTCGTCGCGGTTGTCGCCCATGGCGAAGAAGTAGCCCGGCGGCACCACGTATTCGGGGGTGTTGTTCTGCTGGCCCTCATCGGTCAGGCGCAGGATCCGGTGCCGCACGTCGGCGTGGCCGCCGCTGCCGGGCAGGGTTTCGGTGTAGAGCCGGCCGGCCAGCTCGCGCCGCTGCTCGTCCACCGCCACGTAGTCACCCTCGTCGCTGCGCGGAACCTGAACACCGTTCAGGAACAGCTGGCCTTCGCGCACCTGTATGTGGTCGCCGGGCAGGCCGACGATGCGCTTGATGTAGTCGATGGAGGTGTCGCGGGTGTAGCGGAACACGGCGACGTCGCCGCGATGTGGCAGGGAGTTCAGGATGCGGCCGGAGAACAGGTCCGGCGAGAACGGCAGCGAGAACCGGGAGAACCCGTAGGATGGCTTGGACACGAACAGGTAGTCGCCGACCAGTAGGGTCGGGATCATCGAGCCGCTGGGGATGTTGAACGGCTCGAACGCGACCGTCCGCACCACGGCAGCGATCAGCAACGCATAGACGATCGTCCGCACGGTCTCGCCGAGCCCGGAGCGGCCAGCCTCGGCTCCACCGGCCTTGACGCCGACGGCCGGATGCACGGGAGGGGTGGTCTTGAACAGGCTCATGGCGGCTGCATGCGTCCGGGTGGAGGCCGGTTCCGAGCCGGACGGCCGGTCCGGAGGTGGCGGGATGAAGCCGACGCGGCCGGGCCGTGTCAAGCGAACGCCGGATCCGCGACCGCCTGGATCATCACCTCGGCAAAGGCGTAGGGCGGCTCGTCAGTCATGCTCAGGAGCAGGAGCGGCCGGTGACCGGGCGGCATCAATTGTTCGAGCCGGCGCAAGGCGCCGCCGGTCAGGTGCAGGGTCGGCTGTCCGGAGGGAAGGTTCACCACCCCCATGTCGCTGTGGAACACCCCCTGGCTGAAGCCGGTGCCGAGCGCCTTGGCGCAGGCCTCCTTGGCGGCCCAGCGCTTGGCGTACGTCGCGGCGTGCAGCGCCTCGGTACGCCGTTCCGCCCGCGCCCGCTCGGCGTCGGTGAAGCAGCGACGGAGGAAGCGCTCCCCGTGCCGCGCGATCGCCTGCTCGATCCGCCGGATGTCGCACAGGTCCGAACCGAGGCCGATCACCATCGCCGTGTCCCTCAGGCCTTGGCGCGCTCGACCTGGGTGATCCCTCCTGCGGAGCGCAGGCCGGCGATCACCGAGGACAGGTGGCGCAGGTCGCGCACCTCGACGTCCACCAGGATCTCCATGAAGTCGAGCTGGCGGTTGACGATCTTGAGGTTGACCACGCTCCCGTCCTGCCTGGACACCGCGTTGGTCACCCCCGCCAGCACCGACGGCTCGTTGGCGGCGATTACGCTGATCCGGCCGACATGGGTTTCCGCCGCCTGGCCGCGCCCGACCCCGTCATAATCCCAGTCGATGTCCAGGAAGCGCTCCGGGGTGGCGGCGAAGCTTTCCAGGGTCTGGCAGCCGGCGGTGTGCACGGTGATGCCCTTGCCGTTGGCGACGATGCCGACGATGCGGTCGCCAGGCAGCGGGTGGCAGCAGCCGGCGAAGTGCTTGGCGACGCCCGAGCCGAGCCCGACCAGGGACAGGCCCCCGCCTCCGCCCCCACCGGCCCGTTCGGCGCGCAGGCTGCCGCGGCCGGGCAGGCTCGGCACCATGCGTGGGCCGCGGGCGGCGCGGCGCAGTTCGGGATAGGTCGCCTGCACCACCTCCTTGGGGCCGAGGTTGCCGTTGCCGACCGCAATGTAGAGGTCGGTCAGGCTGTTGCACTTCAGCCCCTTGAGCGCTCCCTCCAGCACCTTCTCCGAGCCGTCGACCCCTTCCTGACGGAACGCCTTGGCGAGTGCCACGCGGCCGGCATCGAGATGGGTCTCGCGCGCCTGGGCGGCGACGTGGCGGCGGATCCGCGCCCGGGCCTTGCCGGTGACGACGAAGCGTTCCCAGGCTGGCGACGGGGTGCCGCCGCGGGCGGTCATGATCTCGACCTGGTCGCCGTTCTGCAGCTCGTGGCGCAGCGGCATCAGGCGGCCGTTAACCTTGGCGCCGACGCAGCTGTCGCCGATCTGGCTGTGCACGGCATAGGCGAAGTCGACCGGGGTGGCGCCGCGGGGCAGCGGGATCAGCTGCCCCTTCGGGCTGAAGCAGAATACCTGGTCCTGGTAGAGCTCGAGCTTGGTGTTCTCCATGAACTCGTCCGGGGCGGCCGAATTCTCCAGGATCTCCACCAGGTCCTGCACCCAGCGGGGCCGCCTCGCCGGCGCGGTGCCGCTGTCGCCCAGGCCCTTGTAGGACCAGTGCGCGGCGACGCCGTTCTCGGCCACGTCGTGCATCTCCGGGGTGCGTATCTGCACCTCGATCTTCTGGTTACGCGGGGAGCGCAGGGTCACGCCGGTGTGCAAGCTCTGGTAGCCGTTGGCCTTTGGCGTGGAGATGTAGTCCTTGAACCTGCCGGTGATGGTCGGATAGGCGCCGTGCACCGCACCCAGCGCCACGTAGCAGGTCTCGCGGGTCGGTACCATGACCCGGAACGCCATGATGTCGGACAGCTGCTCGAAGGCGACGTTGCGCTTCTGCATCTTCTCCCAGATGGAGAAAGGCGACTTCTCGCGTCCCGTGACCTCCGCCTGCGGCACGCCGGCATCGGCGCAAAGCCGGGCGAGCTCGCGTCGCACCTCCTCGATCACGTCGGCACCCTGCCCGCGCAGGTAGTTCAGCCGGGCGCGGATGGTGGCGTTGTGCTCCGGCTCCAGCTCGGCGAAAGACAGGTCCTGCAACTCGGTCTTGACCTTGTCCATGCCGATGCGCCCAGCCAGCGGCGCATAGATGTCCATGGTTTCCGACGCGATGCGCTGCCGGCGGTGCTCTTCCTGAACACAGTTCAGGGTGCGCATGTTGTGCAGCCGGTCCGCCAGCTTGACCACCAGCACGCGTATGTCGCGGCTCATCGCCAGCACCAGCTTGCGGAAGTTCTCCGCCTGCTTGGTGCGGTCCGACTGCAGCTCCAGCCGGGTCAGCTTGGTGACACCGTCCACCAGGGCAGCGACGGTCGGGCCGAACTGCGCCTCGAGCTGCGGCAGCTTCAGCCCGGTATCCTCAACCGTATCGTGCAACAGCCCGGTGCAGATGCTGGCGACGTCGAGCCGGAACCCGGCCAGCATGCCGGCGACCGCGAGCGGATGGATGATGTAGGGCTCGCCGTTGTCGCGCCGTTGGCCCTCGTGAGCCTGGCTGGCGACGGCGAAGGCTCGCTCGATCGCGGCGGTATCGGCGCCCGGATCGTAGGAGCGCACCCGCCGGACCAGGCCGGCGCAGGTGATCGCCCGGTCGGCAGCCGCCTCGGGCACGGGTGCCGATCCCGGCACCACGACCGGCCCGTCCGGCGCCCGGACGGCCGCGTGTCGGCCTGGAGCGCCGATCCTGTCGTCAGCTCCAGACCACATTCCCGCTCCTACCGGCGCGTGCGACCGCCGAGTTCGGCCTCGATGGCGGCCTCGAGCTCCTCCGGGGACAGCTCGGTGCCCATGGCGCCGGCTTCCTCCTCGGCGGACACGTCCTGCAGGCCGAAGATGTTCTGGTCGGTCGGGATCAGGTCCAGCACCTCCTCGTCGGCTGGCTCCGGCTCCGGCGCACGCGCCAGCGACTTGATCAGGTCGCCGTGCAGGCGATCGAGGTCGACGGTCTCGTCCGCGATCTCGCGCAGCGCCACCACCGGGTTCTTGTCGTTGTCCCGGTCGACCGTCAGCTCCTCGCCGCGGCTCAGGTTGCGCGCGCGCTGGGCCGCGAGCAGGACCAGCTCGAAGCGGTTGGGGATACGTTCAACGCAGTCTTCGACGGTGACGCGCGCCATGCGGCCAGCCTCCGTATGTCATCGGTGTGGAATAGGTCGAGATAGCGAGCCCCGGCCGTCATAGCAAGGGCGGCATGGCAAGGGCGGCGGGCTTTCAGGGCAGCGGCGAGATCGCGTCCGTCGACAGTTCGGCCTGCGGCAGCGACGCGATCAGCGACGCCAGGTCCCGGCCGCTCGCGGGATGCACCCAGTCCGGCGCCACGTCGCGCAGCGGCAGCAGCACGAAGGCGCGCTCGTGGGCGCGGGGATGCGGCAGCACCGGATCGGGGGCGTTCCGGAGCAGGCCGCCCCGCTTGCCCATGGCGACGATGTCGAGGTCCAGGGTGCGCGGCGCGTCGACGACGCTGCGCTGGCGGCCATGCCTGTCCTCTATGGCGGAAAGGGCGTCCAGCAGCCGCGCCGGGTCGGGTTCCGCCAGGCCGGGCTGCGCATGCAGCCGGACCACCCCGTTCACGTAGTCGGGCTGCGCCGAACGCGGCACCGGCGCGGAGCGATACCAGCGCGACACCGTGATCACGGCCAGGCCCGGCAGGCGCCGCAGCGCCTCGACCGCTTGCGCGCAGGATTGGTAGGGTGTGCATCCGTCCGCACCGGACAGGTTGGCGCCGACCGCCACGAGGATCATCGCCGGCGCCGCGGACGGGGGGAAGACGGCGCGCCCAAGCGCCGCGTCCCGGGGACACACGACCAGGAGCAGCGCATCATGATCTTCCGGCAGGACGAACGGGTCTGTCTCTTCATAGACGGGGCGAATCTTTACTCGGCATCGCGCAACCTCGGCTTCGACGTCGACTACCGCAACCTGCTCGGGTACTTCCGCGCCCGGTGCAACGTCCTTCGCGCCTACTATTATTCCGCCGTGCTCGACAGCGAGGAGTACTCCCCGCTCAAGCCGCTCACCGACTGGCTGGCCTATAACGGCTACACCCTGGTGACCAAGGCGGCGCGCGAGTTCACCGACGCCAACGGGCGCCGCCGGATCAAGGGCAACATGGACATCGAGCTGGCGATCGACATGCTGGAGCTGGCGCCGCGCATGGACCACGCGGTGCTGTTCAGCGGCGATGCCGATTTCCGTCGCCTGGTGGAGGCGGTGCAGCGACAAGGGGTCAGGGTGTCGGTGGTGTCGTCGCTGCGCACCACGCCGGTCATGGTCGGCGACGAGCTGCGACGCCAGGCCGACCAGTTCCTGGAGCTGGCCGACATCGCCCCGGAGTTCACCCGCCGCCAGACCGAGCCGCGGCATCGCCAGGCTCCCCGCACGGTGCCGGCAGAAGCGATGGGCGAGCCGGACGAGGTGCTCTGACCGGTTGACCGGTTCGCCGGCGCTGGACCCGACGCACTCCGGCTGCCAGGAAGGCCCTGGCGGGAATGGAGCGGACGCATGGCGGCGGGAACGGGTGTGGCTGCGGCGCCGGACGCGGCAGAGCCGCCACGTGATTGTCCGCTCTGCCCACGTCTCGCCGAATACCGTGCCGCCAACCGCGCGGCGCATCCGGACTGGTGGAACGGCCCGGTGCCGAGCTGGGGCGACCGGGGCGCCCGGCTGCTGGTGGTCGGGCTGGCGCCGGGGGTGCGTGGCGCCAACCGCACCGGCCGGCCGTTCACCGGCGACTACGCGGGCGTGCTGCTCTACGAGACGCTGATCCGGTTCGGCTTCGCGGAGGGCAGTTATGCCGCGGATCCCTCGGACGGGCTGTCGCTGCCGCGTGCGCGGATCGTCAACGCGGTGCGCTGCGTGCCGCCAGGCAACCTGCCGCTGCCGGCGGAGGTGCGCACCTGCAACGGCTTCCTCCGGGCGGAGCTCGACGCGATGACCGCCAAGAGCGCGGTGCTGGCGCTGGGGGTGGTGGCGCACAACGCGGTGCTGCGGGCGCTCGGCCTGCCGGCATCGCGCCAACCGTTCAAGCACGGCCAGGTGCTGATCCTGGCCGACGGCTTGTTGCTGGCCGACAGCTATCACGTGTCGCGCTACAACACGAACACGCGGCTGCTGACGACGGACATGTTCGAAGCCGTGGTGGGCGACCTGCGCGACCGCCTCCAAAGCTGGACGACCACAAGCTCGTGACCGGCCCGATGCATGGATAGGACCGCCGGCACTCCGGACCGGTTGGCTTGGCTTACGGGACGGCCGGCGGCGGCGGAACGGGATGTGGGAGCGCCAGGCAATCCCCGGCGTTGCACAGGTCATCTGCAACGAGCCGGGACGTATCAGGAGCGCAACGACCTGTTCCCGTCCCGACCAGCGACATAGGACGACCGGCTCCCCGATCCGCTCCCGCGTCCCCGCCGGGCCGCCTGTATCGAGCACCCGCGCAGATCCTGCGATGACGAGGCCGCCCGCAGCCTCGGTGCCACACGATCCTCAACCGGATCCTTACCACCTTTCCCTTCTCGGTCACGTTTTTGTGATCGACATCCTGCAACGTGCCGATCGCCACCTCAGCGTCTGACCGGTTGTTCCAGCGGACGGAACGGTTCTTGAACGTAACGAAAAGTCGGCCTGTGCGTCATGCATCGTGCACGACGCGTCCGGATCAACAACAGGAAGCGGTTCGTGCGACAGAACCTCGGATGTCGGCCATCGACATCCGATTGCGA
This sequence comes from uncultured Acetobacteraceae bacterium, assembly GCA_964249735.1. Taxonomy (GTDB): domain Bacteria; phylum Pseudomonadota; class Alphaproteobacteria; order Acetobacterales; family Acetobacteraceae; genus Lichenicola. The sequence goes on from CAXUDP010000002.1 coordinate 30,734, forward strand.
CATCCTGTCTCCCCGTTGTTCGGCCGGGGACACAGCATTTCTGATACGACCGACATGCGGCGCGTGGTTCATCGTCACAAGAACTGCATGACCCAATTCTAGGCAGTGTCAGATCATGGAACGCCACAAGCTTTGTGGACCATAACGGTTCGTTATCAAAACGTCTTAAAACTAGGTGAATGCCTGCTGCCTCGGTCCAGCAGGGCTTCCATACGTGCACCGGTTCAAGCCAGCCGCCGACAGCACATTCACGTGATATTAACTGTTGTTCTGTATCTGAAACGAAGGTAGTCCGTTTCGCATCGGGAACGAGTTCCCAGGCCGCCTTTCCGGAGCAAGATCATGCGACAGATGCTTATTGCGACTACCATGTTTTGTCTTTCTGCGGCGCCGGCGCTGGCGCAGGGCGTCACGCCGATGACCATGAGCGTCAACCTGACCGGTACCGGCTTCCAGGCAGCGTCCACGATCAATGCCGGCATCGTCGGGGCAGGTGTCAACGGTCCGGGGCATGCCCAGGTCGGCCTGTCCGTCAACATGAACAAGGCGAACTGGTGGGACAACCATGCCGCCGTCGGCGAGGAGGACGGTGTCTACTCGACCATCTACCAGGGTGGCCAGGGCTCCGACACGTCCGCCTATCTCGGCCAGATCGTTGCGACCGGCCTGGGGTTCGCGAGCGTGATGGAAGGAACGGTCACGATCCAGCCGCAGATCACCTCAGGCAATGGCGTCGTCGATGCCATGCTCGACGTGCAGGTCGGCGTGATCAACGTCGGCAACCAGATCTACGGGTCGAACTACAACCTGGCCTTGAAGCCCACCAACGCGACCGCCGTCGGCTACAGCCTGAACGGTGCCGGCTGGGACTACCTCGCGCAGTGGTGGAACGGCAGCACGGAGGAATTCCATGTCGACGGCGCGGGCAACCTGAAGGCCGCCGGAGCGGTACAGGCCGGCATGCTCACGACGGCAAGCCTTCCGAGGAACTGCACCGCCGGGCAGCAGCTCTATGCGAGCGACGGACGGAAGGCCGGCGAGGCCGCAGGGAACGGGTCGGGCATTCCGGTGATCTGCACCGCGACCCGCAGGGGATATCCGACCGCCTGGTTCAGCATGTGGAGCGGCATGGCAGTCACGGATTGAACATCGAGCCTTCTGTTACCTGACGGTGATGCGCAGGACATGGGAGGCGGGCTTCGGTTTCAATCCGCCGCCCGCCATCCTGCACTTGCAATACCCTGCTGGCGGCCGGACGAGCCGAAGCAAAGGAAGCGTTCGATCCGGCAAGGAGCGGGTACTTCCCTGACCCACACCAGCCGGCCTGCCCCGGAAACGGGGCGAACTCGATCCGGGCAGACGTCATGGCCAGGACACAATGCGACGCAGCCCTGCGGACGGGACGGTCTCTGGTCCTCACGTGCGGGCCGTGCACCATCCCGCCGCCCTTCTTCATCTCGGCAACTTGGTCATACATGGACGCGATGACGTCATTCCCCGTCTCGGTTCCGGTCGCCGCAGGCGTCCCGATCTCGGCGTAGCGGCACGCAGTGTCGGTTTGCGCCGTTCTTCCGTCGGATCGTCGGTGCCTGTTCCTCCCGATCGCATCTGCCTGGTCCATGGCCGGAACCGTCGCCGGCCCGCTCGTGTCATCTAGTCTGGAATCGCTTCCAGTCCGGCGGGCTCCATCGCCGTGACACCATCCTGCTTCATCCGGAACGTCGCCAATGCCGAGTAGACTCGCAGCCTGGCGCGCATCAGCGAGCCCAGCGGGCGGTGCGTTTCCAAGGAATGCGCCGGCCGGAAGCTCATCCGGTCCTCCACGAACTGCACCCGCGCCGGCGACAGCGCGTCCTGCCTCGGCAGGGTCAACGTGGCGACGGTGACGTAAGGACTGTCCTGCTCCGGCCACTGCACGGACGCATCCTCGATCGGCATCGTGTCGAGGTCGGTGCAAAGCTGGACCCGCAGCTCGAACACCGCGTCATGATCGCGGAAATATGCAGCAGTGGCGTTGCGGAACACGTCCGGATCGGCGCCGGGGTCCAGCGTTTCCACGGACCGCGCCTGTTGCGCGGCGGACACCGGAAACAGCCCGATCTTCGCCACGTGGTCGCCATAACGCATCGCGGCCTGGCTATGGTAGCTTTCCGCCACCGGATGCAGCGGAGCATGGCCGAAGAAGTCCAGCCTGGGCACGTCGTTGCCGGTCACCGCCTTGGCGGCTGCGTTCAGGGTGCGAGCGGTAACGGATGCGGCAGTCTTGAGCGTCTCATGGCCGCCGGAAACTGCCTCGATCTGGCGCATGCTCTTGAGGAACGCGGCTGCGTCCGCGTCGGGAAACACCGGGCCGGTCGCGAGGACGAAGTCCTGCGTGTCCTCCGCATGGCCGTCGATCTTCGGCCCGGTCACGCCGAACACCTTGAGGGCCAGCCCGCGATGGGTGGAAATCTTGTCGGACACGTGCTCGCCGGGACCCTGCGCCAGCCGTACCAGCGCTGGATAGGATCCCGGCTGCGCGAACAGCCCCTGCCGGAATGCCGGGGCCAGTTCGCCGTGCACCACCAGGACACCCTTCAGCAGGCCGCTGGTCTTGGCATGTGAGGCGCGTACGGCCTTTCCACCCTGGGCTTTCGCCACTCTGACGGTCTCGTTCTGCATGGACGTGACGATGCCGTCGATCGTCTCCGTCTCGCCTGGCGCCAGCGTCTCGATGCCGAGGTGATAACTCACGAAGCTCATCTTGATTGCCTCCTGTGGACCTGCGAATCCCCCGTCCCGGGATCGTTGTCTTCGCTCCGTTCCGTGCAGGACGTCGCACGATCCCTGTCATCCGCTGCGGCCAGCATCAAGGGTCCGGACGGCGGCCATCCGGACCCGCGACGGTAGGTTGGCCTGGATAAGACCGTCAGGCGGCTTCGGTGGTTTCCGACGCCTGCGTCAGTGCCTCGCCAAGGGCGCGCACCTTCTCGGCGTTCTTGGTGTCAGCCTTGCCGGCAAGAGTCACGGTCTCCTTGCCGAGCTTGGCGACCAGCTTCCTGATCGCTTCGCCATCCAGTTCCTTGGCGTGGAGGTGCTTCTTCAGGCTTTCGAGGTCGCGGACGATGGCCTTCGCGCCTGGCGCGTCGAGCTTGCCCAGCGTTTCCTCCCATCCCTCAATATTCTTGGTGGCGGCACTGATGGTGAAGCCCTTCACACCATCCTTGAAGTGCTTAATCGTGGCGTCGAACTGTGGCATGTCCTGGACCTGCTTGGTTGAGGCACGGTGCTTGATCGCAACGTCGCCACCGCAACAGGTGACTGGGCCCAAGGGTTTCCCGTCCAACGCGACCGTGAGGAAGGCGCCGCCCTCAGCCGCGGTTGCGCAGCAGCCGAGCCTTGTCGCGCTGCCAATCGCGCGCGGCGATGGCATGGCGCTTGTCGGCGTTCTTGCGTCCCTCGCCCACGCCCAGCGTCACCTTGGCGACGCCCTTGTCGTTGAAGTGGATGTCGAGCGGCACCAGCGTGTAGCCGCTCTTCTTCACCTCGCCGAGCATCTTGTCGATCTGCTTGTGGTGCAGCAGCAGCTTGCGCGGCGCCTTGGGCTCGAACCGCGACAGCACCCCGCCCTGGTACTCGGGGATGTAGCAGTTGAACATCCACACCGCCCCGTCGCGTTCGGCGGCGTAGGCCTCGGTCAGGGTGGCGCGTCCCAGTCGCAGGCTCTTGACCTCCGGGCCCTTGAGCACGATCCCGGCTTCCACAGTCTCCTTGATGGTGTAGTCGAACCGGCCCTTGCGGTTCTGTGCCGCGATGCCATGCGAGATCATCCCGCTCTTCTTCTTGTCCTTGGCCATGGATGCGTCAGCCGAGCAGGCCGACCTCCTCCATCGCCGCCCGTACCACGGCACGGGTCTCGTCACGCAGCGGAGCCAGCGGCAGGCGGCAGGTTTCGCCGGCCCTTCGGAGCAGGCTTGCCGCATACTTCACCGGGGCCGGGCTGCTTTCGGCGAACAAGGCGTCGTGCAGCGGCAGCAGCCGGTCCTGCAGCGCCATCGCCGCCCGGACGTCGCCCCGGTCCCAGGCTCCCTGCATCTGTGCGCACAGGACGGGAGCGACATTGGCGGTGACGCTGATGCAGCCGGATCCTCCGGCGGCATTATACGCCAGCGCGGTGCCGTCCTCGCCGGACAGCTGGCAGAACCCAGGCCCGGCGGCACGACGGATCTGCAGCGGGCGGAGCAGGTTGGCGGTGGCGTCCTTCACGCCGATGATGTTGGGATGCCGCGCCAGCCGCGCCATGGTCTCGACGCTCATGTCGATCACGCTGCGGGCCGGGATGTTGTAGATCACGATCGGCAGGTCGACCGCATCGGCGATCGCCATGTAGTGCCGATACAGCCCGTCCTGGGTCGGCTTGTTGTAATAGGGCGTCACCACGAGAGCGCCGTCCGCCCCCGCCTCCCTGGCGTGGCGCGTGATGGCGATGGCCTCCGCCGTGCTGCTGGAGCCGGTGCCGGCCAGCACGCCGACGCGGCCGGAGGCGGTGCGGACCGCCAGGTCGATCAATCGCCGATGTTCCCCGTCCGTCAGGGTCGGGCTTTCGCCGGTGGTGCCGGTGGGCACCACGGCGCTGGTGCCGCTCTCGATCTGCCACGCGATCAAACGCTCGAAAGCCGCCTCATCCAGGGCGCCGTCCGGCTGCATGGGGGTGATGAGGGCGACGATCGAGCCCTTGAACATGGTCGACTCCCCGACGGCGTCCGGCCGGATCCTTGTGGGCCGCGGTTCGCCGGACCGGTCGGCGCCGCTCGTTCTAGACCAGCTTGGGCCGGGCTGGAACAGTGCATGCTCTTGCCGCGGGCGCCGGTTCGCCGGATGCTGCGTCCACGCCGATGATCCCCCGTCCCCGCCTTCCGATCCGCTCCGGACCCGATGCGCGGACGCGGCCCGGGCTGCTGATCCTCGCCCTCCTGCCGCTTGCCGGCTGCGCCGGCAGCACGGTGCCGGTGGCGGCCATGGCACGGGCGGAGACACAGGCGGCACCGGCGGTGGTGGAACGCGACGCGGCCGCGGACCGGGACGACCCGGTGGCGGCGCGGCTGTCGGTCTACCTGCGTCTGCTCCGGCCCGGCGGCGGGTCGGCTGCCGCCATCGCCGGGTTCCTGTCGCAGAACCCGACCTGGCCGAACCGGGCGCTGCTGCGCCAGCGGCTCGATCAGGCGATCGCCGCGGAAACCGACCCGGCAGCGCTGGGCGCCGTGTGCGGCAGCGTGAGCCCGGACTCCGCCGCCTCGCTGCTGCGCTGCGCCGGGATCCTTCCCTCGTCCGGATCCACCGTGGAGCTTCCGGATGCGGTGCCGCCGGCGCTGGTGGCCGCGGCGCGCGACGCCTGGGTGCACGGCATCGACGGACCCGACCAGGCATCGGCATTCCTGCGCGTCTGGGGCCGATTCCTGACCGCGAACGACCAGGAGCACCGCTTCGATCGCCTCGAATGGGCCGGCAACGCCCTCGCCGCTGGCCGCACCCTGCCGCTGCTGCCGCCAGCGGACCAGGCGCTGGCCGCGGCCCGGCTGGCGCTGCGACGCAACACGCCGGACGCCGATGCCGTCGCGGCCTCACTGCCTGCCTCGGACGCGCACGATCCGGTGCTGGTGCTGGAGCTGACGCGCTGGCTGCGCCGCAACGGCCGCCTTGATGCCGCGGTGTCGCTCTGGCACGGCGATGCGGCAGCGGCGGAAGCGCGGGTCGGTCCCGACCGGCTGCCCGCGTTCTGGACCGAGCGTGACGCCCTGTCCCGGGACCTGCTGGGCGGGAACCGCAACGTCGACGCCCTCGCCGTCGCCGACGACCGGATGCAGGTCGAGCCGGGACCGCGACTCGACGCCGACTTCCTCACCGGCTGGATCGCGCTGCGCCGCCTGCACGACCCGGTGGCCGCCGAGGCGCGATTTGCCCCGCTGATGCAGGCGGCCGCCGTCATCACCCGCAGCCGCGGCGCCTACTGGACCGGGCGAGCCCGGCTGGCACGCGGCAATGCCGGCGGGGCCACCGCTGCGCTGGAGCAGGCGGCCGCCTTCCCGACCACCTTCTATGGACAGCTCGCCGCCGCCCGGCTGCAGCCGCCGGCGCCGGGGCCGGCGACTCTGCTGGCGCCGACCGCGGCGGATCCGGCCGCCGATCGTCTCCGGCAGCTGCACGATCCCGCCTGGACCCAGGACGAGGCGATCCGTTTCGCCGGGCTGGAGCTGGCACGGGCGGCGGAGCTGCTGGTGGCCTGGAACGACCGCAGGCACGCGCGCGCCTTCCTGCTCCGCCTCGACGCGATGGCGACCACCGATGCCGACCACGCCCTGGCCGCCTCCCTCGCCGATCGGCTCGACCTGCCGGACGTGGCGGTAGCCGTCGCGCGCACAGCCGGCCGGCACGGGCTGGTTCTGCGTGAGGCGGGCTGGCCGCAACCGTTCACCCCGCCGGACGACACCCTGCCGCCGGGACTGGCGCTGGCGGTGATGCGTCAGGAAAGCAGCTTCGACCCGCAGGTCACGAGCCCGGCCGGCGCGCGCGGGCTGATGCAGCTCACGGACGGCACCGCCCGCGACACCGCACGCGCCGCCGGGCGGCCGGACCTGTCCGGCGGCGGAACGGTTCTGTTCGACGCGAACGCCAACATGACGCTGGGGGACGCCTACCTCGACACCCTGCTGGCCCGGTTCGGCGGCGTGGTGCCGTATGCGGTGGCGGCCTACAACGCCGGCCCGCACCGGGTCGACCAGTGGCTGGCGGCCGGCGATCCGGCGCGTGCGCCCGCCGCCGGGATCGACCGCCAGGACGGCATGGTCGACTGGATCGAGAGCATTCCCTACGCGGAAACGCGCAACTACGTGCAGCGGGTGATGGAGAACATGGCGATCTACCGCGCCGGACCCGGCTCCCGCGCATGAGCGGCGGGGCTCGCTGGGCGCGGGTGGTGGCGAGCTTCGGCGGCGTCGGCTTCACGCCGCGTGCGCCGGGCACGGCAGGAACGCTGGCGGCCCTGCCATTCGGCTGGGCGTTGCTGCAGGCGCCCTGGCTGCTGGTCGGGGCGATCCTGGCAGCCTGCGTCGGCGGGACCGTCGCGGTGCAGCGTGCCGCCGATGGCGTCGACCACGGCTGGATCGTGATCGACGAGGTGGCAGGGCTGTGGATCACGCTGCTCGGGCTGGTCGGCCTGCCACGGCTGCCGCCGCCGCACGGGATCGGACTGGCGGTCGGGCTTGTGACGGCCTTCGCCCTGTTCCGGCTGCTGGACATCGCCAAGCCCGGCCCGATCGGACGGATCGACCGGCGCCACGACTCGTTGGGGGTGATGGGCGACGACGTCGCCGCCGGGCTCGCGGGCGCGGTTCTGTTGCTCGCGGCGAGGCTGGCGCTGGATTGGGACCGATGATTGACCAGGACACGCTGGACCAGGCCGGGCTGCTGCTGGAACGGCTGAAGGCCGCCGGCGTGAGCGTCGCCACCGCCGAAAGCTGCACCGGCGGCCTGGTGGCGGCGGCGCTGACGCACCATGCCGGCTCGTCTGCCGCGGTGCTGGGCGGGTTCGTGACCTACTCCAACGAGATGAAGCAGGAGCTGCTCGGGGTCGGGACCGCGCTGCTCGACAAATTCGGAGCAGTGAGCGGCGAGGTCGCGGCGGCGATGGCGGAGGGTGCGCTGGCCCGGAGCGGCGCCGGCCTGGCCGTATCCATCACCGGGATTGCCGGTCCCGGAGGCGCCACCGCGGCCAAGCCGATCGGCCTGGTCTGGTTCGGTCTGGCGCAGGCTGGCCATCCGATACGGACCGAGCGTCTGGTGCTGCCGGGCGACCGTGGTCAGGTCCGAGCGGCGTCGGTTCGCCACGCCCTCGCCTTGCTGGATGGCGCTCTGCCTGTCGATCGACCGGGCGGCGTCGATCGAACGATGCGCTAGGCGACGCCTTCCTTGCGGTGCTTGTGGTGCGACCGGTTGAAGGCATGGATCTGTTCGGCCGTGATCCATCCCTTGTGGTCGGTGTCTATCTCGTCGAAGTGCTTGGCCACACGCGGCCAATCCGCCAGCTCCACTTGTTGCCGCGTCAGGTGACCGTCATGAGTGGTGTTGGCCTGGGCGAAATGCGCCTCGACGCCACTGGAACCGTGGCGGATCTCGATCCGGTCGGGATCGACGGCCTGGGGCGCAGCATTAGACAAAACGGTTGGCACGGATGCCGCGCGCGACGGCGCGGATTGTGCCAGGGCGGATAGCCCGGCAAGGCTGCCGCAGAGCAGGACGGCGCTGATGTTGAGGACCATGCGCATGTGGATCGCTTTCCTGACGACGCCGGTAACACCGGACTATGGGTTCCCGGCCACCGGCCTTGAACACACATAGTTGATCAGGAAAAGCTTAAAACGAGATGAACGATTCGTGATCGACGGGAGGCCGACGTCAATCGGCCTCCCGGATCGGGGTCTACTGGCCGCCGGGCGTGTTCGACGGCGTGGTGGTACCGGTGCTGCCCGAGGAGGGGGCGCTGCCGGACGGCGGCATGGTGGACGGCGCCGCCATGCCGGTCCCCGGGGCGGTGCTGGAGGACGGCGTGCTCATCGGCGTGGTGCTGTCGCCGGAGGCGGGCGTGCTGCCACCGCGCGCGGCGGCAAGGCTCTTGGCGTTCAGCTCGTCGGTGGACGGATCACCGGCCCGCTTCGAGTGGGTCTTCGGACCCTGCATGTGATCCATGCGGCTCGAGTGATGGTGATGGTGGTGCATCGGCGGCTTGCTGGTGTCGGTGGTCTGAGCCATGGCAGGAACAGCAAAGGCCAGCGCGGCCGTGCAGATCGAGGCACTCAGGATCGACTTCATGGATGTTCCTTTTCTGTCACGACCGACAGAGCTGTGAGACAAAGAAGCGTCGTCGGCAGACGCTCCGACACGACCAAGCAACGACCACACGCCGTGGCAGTTGCGCCACAGTCGGATAAACCGGGACATCAGCGTGAAAATCAGCTGGCCGGCGCCGGATCCGCCGTGGCGGGCGTCACGACCTGGACGGCCGGACGCGGCGGCACGCCGTAGATGTCGCGGGCGCGCTTGAGGAAGGCGCCGACCATCAGGCGGACCGCCTCGTTGAACACCACGCCGATCGCGACCTGCAGCAGGCGCGAACGGAACTCGAACTCGACGAAGAAATCGACCAAACAACCGCGTGGGTCGGGGGTGAAGGTCCACACGTTGTTGAGGTAGCGGAACGGGCCCTTCTCGTAGCGGACCTTTACCGTGCGCGGACGGTCCAGCGCCACCCGGCTGGTGAAGCTTTCCCGGAACGGGCCGAAGCCGATGCTCATGTCGGCGACCAGCTCGGTGTCGGTGTGGCTGCGCACCCGTGCACCGGTGCACCAGGGCAGGAACTCCGGATAGCGGCCCACGTCGGCCACCATGTCGAACAGCTGCTCGGCGGTGTAGGGAATGAGGCGGCGTTCGGCGTGGGTCGGCATCAGGATGCTACGCGCGAGCCCGCCAAACGTGCCGCGCGCGCCTCGCGCAGTGCAGCAAAATCCTCGTCCGCATGATACGACGAACGGGTCAGCGGGGTCGCGCTCACCTGCAGGAAGCCTTTGGCACGCGCCATCGAGGCGTAGTCGGCGAACTCGTCCGGCGTCACGAACCGGTCCACCGCGGCATGCTTCACGCTCGGCTGCAGGTACTGGCCGAGGGTGAGGAAGTCGACCTCGGCGATGCGCAGGTCGTCCATCACCTGCAGCACCTCCGGGCGCCCTTCGCCCAGCCCCACCATCATGCCGGACTTGGTGAAGATCGCAGGATCCAGCTGCTTGACCCGGTCCAGCAGGCGCACCGACTGGTAGTAGCGCGCACCCGGCCGGATCGTGGCATAGAGCCGGGGCACGGTTTCCAGGTTGTGGTTGAACACGTCCGGTCGGGCCTCGACCACCACCTCCAGGGCACCCGGCTTGCGCAGGAAGTCAGGGGTCAGGATCTCGACCGTAGTGTCCGGCGCAGCGCGGCGGAGCGCGCCGATCACGGCCGCGAAATGTGCCGCCCCGCCGTCCGGGAGATCGTCGCGGTCGACCGAGGTGATCACCACGTGGCGTAGGCCAAGCGTGGCCACCGCGTCGGCCACCCGTCCCGGCTCGCCCGCGTCGAGCGCGTCCGGCTGACCGGTGCGCACGTTGCAGAAGGCGCAGGCGCGTGTGCAGATCTCGCCCATGATCATCATGGTGGCGTGGCGCTGCGACCAGCACTCGCCGATGTTGGGGCAGGCCGCCTCCTCGCACACCGTCACCAGCTTCTTGTCGCGCATCAGGGTGCGCGTCTCGTGGTAGACCGGATGCGTCGGCGCCTTGACCCGGATCCAGTCCGGCTTGCGCAGGATGGGGTTGTCCGGTCGGTGCGCCTTTTCCGGATGGCGCGGTGCTGCAACGGCGCTCCCGCTCCGGTGGTCGATCAGCACTCGGGTGGACATGGGGCTGCGTGTATCCGCTCGGAGAAGGAAACCGTGCCCAGACAGGTGGCGCCGTGGCGGACGGGCGTCAAGCACGACGCTGTCGCGCGCGGACCAGCACTGCGGTTCCCCCCAGCACCACCAGCACCACACCCGCCGCGGTGACCGGCCGGCGGTGGCGACGGGCGGCCGAAGCGAGCTGGCTGAAGGGCTCCCTCCAGCGCAGCCGCGCCGCCGCGTCGAAGTCCGGCGCCGGGCAGCCATAGCCGAACCGGGTGGCGAACGGCACGATCGCACCGGAGGCCCTGTAGCGCCGGTAGAGCCGGTACGCGTCCGCCTCGTCGTCGCTCCCGAACATCCAGCCGGCGGCGCGGCACAGCACTGCGGCAACGGCCTGCGAACGCGGCGCAAGCACGTCGGCCGCGCGTTCCGCGTCGGCCGCCACTAGGAACCGGTAATGGAAGCGGCGGTTCGGCACCGCGCCGCTGCCGGCATAGCGCCAGCGCTCGTTCGCCGTGACCAACGGCCCGGAGGGCGGACTCCCCGGGCCGTAGGCGTGGTCGAACCGGGCATCGACCGCCCCCTGGTCGGGATCGAGCTCGGTGCCGAACAGTTCCAGGCCGTGCCGCCGGGCGATCAGCGCAGCCTCCCACGCCGCACGCGCCCGGTCGGTTCGCCAGAAGGCGCGTTCCGACCGGGCCAGGGCGTCCCCATAGGCTTCGGCCTCCCGGCGCTCCTCAGTCATCGTGAAGGATGCGATCGCGTCCGCCCAGCGCCTGTCGCGCATCAGCCGCCGCGCCAGCAGCTCACGCAGAGCACGAGCCGGGTTCCAGCGCCTGGCCTCCTGGTCGGTCGAACCGGCGGACACATCCTGTTCCGTCAACAACGCGACGGGCGGCACGCTGGCCGCCACGAAACGACGCAGCGCGTCGGTTGTCAGCACCCGCTCCGCGAGATAGGCAGCGTCTCCCCAGTACCGGTCGGCGAGCGGATACAGGATCGCCATTGCCTGCCCCAAATCACCCCGTGCCAGGGTGATGATGCCGGCTTCGGCCTGGACACGCCCGGCAGCCTCCGCGGTCACGGCGTCCGAATGTGCCGCCAGCTCCCGCACTGCGGCATCATAGGCGCGGCCGGTGGCGCGCAGGTCGTTCCGCTGCAGCGACAGCTTGGCGCGGATCCACGCCACCAGCGGTCCGGTTCCGTGTACCACGAACCGGTCCGCCAGATCGTAGCTGCCTTGGAGGTAGGCCAGCGCCGCCAGCCGGCCGGCATCCTCCCCGTTCAGCCCGCTGGCGGCGGTCATGACATCCGACAACCGGTTCAGCACGCGGTCCTCGAACCGCTCCGGGCTCAGGTTCGGAAAGAACGGCGCGTCATAGAGAAGCACGTCCCTCCCGTGAGCCTCGAACATGTCCTGCGGCGCCGGGCCGGTTGCGGACAAGGCATAGAGCACGAGCAGGTGGCACAGCAGCGGGTCCTGGACGGCCGCTGCAAGCCAAGCGGACGCGCCGGGCCTGTCCGACAGCAGCGCCTCCGCCACCAGCTACAACGAGCTGGTGCCGCCGTCGCCGCCCAGGGTAGCCTGCTCACCGTACAGCGTCACAGCCTTGTGCAGCCCCGCGATCGCCGCATCGGTCGGATGGTCGCGTCCCGCCGCCCCGCCCTCCATCGGCAGCCCGCTTGCCCGCAGCGACAGCCGCGCTTCCTCGCCGAGGCTCGCCAGAGCCAGCCCGAGCGGATCGGCGGCGCCGCCATCGACCCGCCTGCGGACTACCCGGAACGCGTCGGTCGCCGCCGCGTCCGCCCCGCACGCCGCCAGCGCACGGCCCAGCATGAAGCCCGCCCACAGCGTCCGGTCCGGTCCGGGTGCCGCTGGCACAGCCGACACCCGGCGGAAGCGGTCCGCTGCACCGGCGCAATCGCCCGCGTCGAAGGCGACCGCGCCTGCGACATAGAGCCGCACCCCGTCCGGCAGCGCCCGCCCGGCCGCCTCCGCAGCGTCTGCTTCGGCCTGGCGTCGCATGGCTGAGACCAGCGCCGCGTCCGACGCGGACAAGGTGCGACGCTCCTCCGACTCCCTAGTCGGCTGGTCCGTGCCGCTGCTACCTGCGGGAAGCGACGGCAGGCGCAGGGACGGCCTGGGCACCAGACGCGCCGCACCGAAGGCGAAGCTGTCGATCGGAAGGTCCTCGAGCGTCTGGTCGCGGTTGTCGAGCAGCTGCCAGGGAAAGCCCGGTCCGCAGGCGAAGGCCGCCGAGCCCGTCAGGGCGGCGGACAGGACGAGCCAGCCGCGGAGCGTCACCCGGTCGATCATCCATCCGTTCCCGATGCGGCATGCCGGCACCCGAGCGGCCACCGCTTCTCGAAACGTTAGCGCAACGGACTATGGCGGCGCCAGTACCCGCTCCGCCGAACAGCGGGTCCAGCCGACGACGATCGCGGCGTGGGCGCGGAGCAGGGCTTCCTGGCGGCGCTCCAGGACAGCGACCGGTGCGTCGCGGTCCAACCGGTACGGGCCGGCGCCATCAGATGCGGCACACGGGCTCCCGAGCGTGATCCGCATCGGCAGCGACGCGTCGATGTCGCCCGCGTTCACCAGCCGCAGCAGGCGCAGGCCGTCGGGTCCGGCTGGCACCACGCGCAGCAGGAGGCGGACCGCGATCGGCTCGCGCCGCAGCACCGCGATCCAGCTGCCGAGGCTCCAGCTGCGTGCGTCGCCCTCTACCGGCACTCGGAACCAGGCGATCCCGAGCAGGCGGTGCGGCGGGTCGCGCTCCAGCGCACGCAGGCGTCCGCCATCTGCGCCGGCGCCACCGCCAGCTCGGTCCCGGACGATCCGGCCAGCGCCGGCCGCTCCCCCTCGGTGGACAGCACCCGCCCGGTCGGGCCCATCACGACGCGCACGCCGTAATCCGGCAGCGCCACCAGGAACGGCCGGGCGCTGCGACGGTCCATGGCATCGATCCAGCACAGCATGGCGTCGCGGTCGAACAGGCCGTGGCGGGGATCGTCAGCGGCGTGCACCTGCAGCACCAGCCGGTCGACCGCAGTGCTGAGAAGCCGGAAGTCCGGCGCGCGGAGCCAGTCCGGCAGGACGGTGATCGACAGCGCCACACGCGCCGGCAGTTCCGGCCGCAGCGCGCGAAGCAGGTCGCGATACCGGGCGAGCCGGAACGTGGGACAGTCGTAGTCGAGCTCCAGGCCGGCCAGGTGTCGCGGCAGGCGGTCCAACGCCGTCCGGAGCGCTCGGACGGAGGGTGGTGCGCCTCGTCCGTCGATCCTGAACACCGCCACCACCGGCCGGCCGAGCGCCTGCAACAGCGTCCAGTCGGTATCGGCCCAGACGGGCTGTCCGTCCGGCGGCCATTCCACTGCGAAGACGCGGTAGCCGGCCACCAGGGGCGCCGTCTGCCGCAGGGCGCTCCTCAGCCCGTCGGACCAAGCAAGCTGCCAGACATAGGCATCCTGCGGCAGGAGATGGTCGGACGGCGACGAGCCGGCGAGCAGGGCGCAGAAAACAAGTACAGCCCCGCGATGCCGCCTGCCGGCCACGCGGTCAGAAGTGGCCGGTCAGAAGTGGATCGCCTGCCCCCAGGCATCCAGCACCGCCTCGTGCATGGTCTCGCTGACGGTGGGATGCGGGAACACCGTGTGCATCAGCTCCTGCTCGGTGGTCTCCAGCGTACGGCCGATGGCGTAGCCCTGGATCATCTCGGTGACCTCGGCGCCGATCAGGTGCGCGCCGAGCAACTCGCCGGTGTTGGCGTCGAACACAGTCTTGGCCATGCCTTCCGGCTCGCCCATGGCGATCGCCTTGCCATTGCCGATGAACGGGAAACGGCCGACCCGGATCTCCCGGCCTTCCGCGCGCGCCTTGGCCTCGGTCCAGCCGACGCTGGCCACCTGCGGGCGGCAATAGGTGCAGCCGGGGATGTTGGTCCAGTCGATCGGGTGCACGTCGAGGCCCGCGATCTTCTCCACGCACAGCACGCCCTCGTGGCTCGCCTTGTGCGCGAGCCAGGGCGCGCCGGCGAGGTCGCCGATCGCATACACGCCGGGCTCGCCGGTGCGGCAGAAATGGTCGATCATCACGTGGGTCTTCTCGACAACCACCTTCGTGCCCTCGAGCCCGATGCCCTCGATGTTGCCGACGATGCCGACCGCAGAAATGACGCGATCGAACTCCAGCGTCTCGGCCTTGCCGTCGGCCTCGATCGAGATGGTGACGCTGTCGGCATTCTTCTGTGCCGGACCGATCTTGGCCCCGGTCAGGATGCGGATTCCCTGCTTCTCGAAGGCCTTGCGCGCGAAGGCGGCGATCTCGACGTCTTCCACGGGAAGGATGCGGTCCACCACCTCCACCACGGTGACCTCGGCGCCCATGTTGCGGTAGAAGCTCGCGAACTCGATGCCGATGGCGCCGGAGCCGATCACCAGCAGGCGCCCAGGCATCAGCGTCGGCACCATCGCCTCGCGGTAGGACCAGACCAGTCGGTCCGGCTCCAGCCCGGGCAGCACGCGCGCCCGCGCGCCGGTGGCCAGGATCACGTGCGGCGCGGTCAGTGTCGCGACCGGGGCACCATCCTTGGTTACCGCGACCTTGCGTGTCTCGCCATCGGTGCCGTCCAGGGCGCCATGCCCGTCGAACACCGCGACCTTGTTCTTGCGCAGCAGGTGGCCGATGCCCGACGACAGCTGCTTCGCCACGCCACGCGACCTCTTCACCACCTTATCCAGGTCGTATCGGATGTTGTCGGCCGCGAAGCCGAACTCGCCTAGGTTGTGCAGCAGGTGGTTGATCTCGGACGAGCGCAGCAGCGTCTTGGTCGGGATGCAGCCCCAGTTCAGGCAGATGCCGCCGAGATGGGTACTCTCGACCACCGCCACCTTCATCTTCAGCTGCGCGGCACGGATCGCCGCGACGTAGCCGCCCGGCCCGCCACCGACGACGACCAGATCGAACTCGGTATCAGCCATCGCTCAGATCACCAGACTCAGCGGGCTCTCGACCACGCTCTTGAACACCGACACCCACTGCGCCGCCAGCGCACCGTCCACCGCGCGATGGTCGACCGACAGCGTCGCCGTCATCACCGTGGCGACCTCGATGCGGTCGCCGTCCTTGTCCGCCCGCACCACCGGGCGCTTCTCGCTGGCGCTGACCGCGAGGATGCCGGCCTGCGGCGGGTTGAGGATGGCGGAGAACTGCTTGACCCCGAACATGCCCATGTTGGAGATCGAGAACCCGCCGCCCTGGAACTCCTCGGGACGCAGCTTTCCTTCGCGCGCCCGCGCGATCAGGCCGCGCGCCTCGGCGCTGATCTGCGCCAGCGACTTCTTCTCGGCCGAGCGCACGATCGGCGTGATCAGCCCGTCCGGGATCGACACCGCGACCGAGATGTCCACGTCCTCGTACTCGATGATCGCCTCGTCGGTGTAGCTGGCGTTGACCTTCGGCACCCGCGTCAGGGTGACCGCGCAGGCCTTGATCAGCATGTCGTTGACCGACAGCTTGAACGCGCCCGCCCCTTCCGGGGAGGCGCGGTTGAGCTGGGCGCGGAGCACCAGCAACGCGTCCATCTCCACGTCGATCGAGACGTAGAAATGCGGCACGAACTGCTTGGACTCCGACAGCCGGCGCGCGATCACGCGCCGTATGTTGGAGTTCGGCAGCACCCGGTGCGGTGCGGTGATCGGCACCGGCGTCGGGCGCACCGGCGCGGGAGCCGGCGCCTGCGGCGGGACGCCGGCCTGGACCGGTGCCGGAGCTGCCGGCTTCGCGGCCGGAAGCGGCGCCATGCGCGCGGCCTCGATGTCGGCGCGGATGATGCGGCCGTTCGGCCCGGATCCGTTGATGGTCAACAGGTCGAGCCCGGCCTCCCCGGCCAGCCTGCGCGCCAGCGGCGAGGCGAACACGCGGCTGAAGCTGTCGCTGGTGCCCGCGGCGGTCGCCGGAGCGGGTGCCGCCGGTGCCGGGTGTACGGCCGGGGGCTCGGAGCCCTGGTTGACCGGTTCCGCCGCCTGCCTCGGCGGTGCCGCCCGCGCGTCCCCGGCTGCGTCCGGCACCGCCTCGCCGCCGACGACCAGGATGCCGATCGGCGCGTTGACCTTCACCCCTTCGGTGCCGTCGACGACCAGGATACGGCCGAGTATGCCCTCGTCCACCGCCTCGACCTCCATGGTCGCCTTGTCGGTCTCGATCTCCGCGATCACGTCGCCGGACGCGATGGGGTCGCCTTCCTTCTTCAGCCAGCGCGCCAGGGTGCCTTCGGTCATGGTCGGCGACAGCGCCGGCATGAGGATGTTCACGGACATGGGCGACGACCTTCAGACCAGCTTCTTCACGGCGTCGACCACCCAGTCCGGCTGCGGCAGGGCGAGCTTCTCCAGGTTGGCGGCGTAGGGCAGCGGCACGTCCAGCCCGTGCACGCGCACCGGCGGGGCGTCGAGCCAGTCGAACGCGTGCTCGACGATCTGCATCACCACCTCCGCACCGATGCCGGCGAACGGCCAGCCTTCTTCCACCGTGACCAGCCGCGAGGTCTTCTTCACGCTGTCCACGATCGTGGAGGTGTCGAGCGGACGCAGCGAGCGCAGGTTGATCACCTCCGCCTCGATCCCCTGCTCTGCCAGGATCTCGGCCGCCTTCAGCGCCACACCCACCATGATGGAAAAGGCGACGATGGTGACCGCGATACCCTGGCGCTCGACCTTGGCCTTGCCGATCGGCAGCACGAAGTCCGGGTCGGTCGGGCATTCGAAGCTCTGCCCGTACAGGATCTCGTTCTCGAGAAAGATGATCGGGTTCGGGTCGCGGATCGCCGCACGCAGCAGACCCTTGGCGTCGGCGGCGGAGTACGGCGCCACCACCTTCAGCCCCGGCACGTGGGCGTACCAGCTGGCGTAACACTGCGAATGCTGCGCCCCGACCCGCGACGCGGCGCCGTTGGGACCACGGAACACGATCGGGCAGCCCATCTGGCCGCCGCTCATGTAGAGCGTCTTGGCGGCCGAGTTGATCACCTGGTCGATCGCCTGCATGGCGAAGTTGAAGGTCATGAACTCGACGATCGGCTTCAGGCCGGTCAGCGCCGCGCCCACCGCCATGCCGGCGAAGCCGTGCTCGGTGATCGGCGTGTCGATCACCCGCCTGGCGCCGAACTCCTCCAGCAGGCCCTGGCTGACCTTGTAGGCGCCCTGGTACTCCGCGACCTCCTCGCCCAGGAGGAACACGTCGTCGTCGGCGCGCATCTCCAGCGCCATGGCATCACGCAGGGCCTCGCGCACGGTGACGGTCGCGGTCGGGCCCCAGTCGCGTTCGGGAGAGGAACGGGCCAGCTCAGGCGTCTTGGCCTCCGAGGCGCGGTCGGCGATCTCCTTGGGCTCCATCCCTTCCGCCGCGACCTTGGGCATGGCCGGCGCCTCAGCGCCGGGCCCGGGCGGGCTCGACGCATCCTCGCCCGCAGCCAGCAGCACCGCGATCGGCGCGTTCACCGCCACCCCGTCGGTGCCCTCCTCGACCAGAATGCGGCCGAGCGTGCCCTCGTCCACCGCCTCGACCTCCATGGTCGCCTTGTCGGTCTCGATCTCGGCGATGACGTCGCCGGCCGAGACCGGGTCGCCCACCTTCTTCAGCCAGCGCGCCAGCTTGCCTTCCGTCATGGTCGGCGAGAGCGCCGGCATCAGGACCTGCGTCGACATGACCTCAGGCCTCTACCAGGATGTCGGTCCACAGTTCGGACGGATCGGGCTCCGGGCTGTCCTGCGCGAACTGCGCCGCATCCGCGACCAGCCGCTTGATCTCGTCGTCGGTGGCCTTGAGCGCGGTCTCCTCGACGCCGAGGGCGAGCAGCGCGCGACGCACCTGCTCGATCGCGTCGTGCTCCCGGCGCATCTCCTCGACCTCCTCGCGTGTGCGATACTTGGCAGGGTCGGACATGGAATGGCCGCGGTAGCGGTAGGTGCTCATCTCAAGCAGGTACGGGCCGTTTCCGGCGCGGCAATGCGCGACGGCCTCGCGCGCCGCCTCGCGCACCGCGACCACGTCCATGCCGTCGACCCGCTGCCCCGGGATGCCCCAAGGCTCGCCGTTGCGATGCAGCGCCTTAGAGGCCGAGGAGCGCGCGGCGCTGGTGCCCATGCCATACTGGTTGTTCTCGATGATGAAGATGCAGGGCAGCTTGTGCAGTGCCGCCAGGTTGAAGGCCTCGAACACCTGCCCTTGGTTGGACGCGCCGTCGCCCATGTAGGCCACCGCCACCTCGTCGGTGCCGCGGTACTTGTTGGCGAACGCCAGGCCGGCGCCGATCGGCACCTGCGCGCCGACGATGCCGTGGCCGCCATAGAAGTGCTCCTTCTTGGAGAACATGTGCATGGAGCCGCCCTTGCCGCGGGAATACCCGGTGGCGCGGCCGGTCAGCTCGGCCATCACCCCGCGGGCCTCCATGCCCGCCGCCAGCATGTGCCCGTGGTCGCGATACGAGGTGACGATCTTGTCGCCGGGCTTGAGCGCCATCTGCACCCCCACCACCACGGCCTCCTGGCCGATGTAGAGGTGGCAGAACCCGCCGATCAGCCCCATGCCGTAGAGCTGCCCGGTGCGCTCCTCGAAGCGCCGGATCAGCAGCATGTCGTGATACGCGCGTGTCAGCTCGTCCTGCGTCATGGAGGGTGCGTTCGCGCCGCGGGGCGCCTGCACCAACTTCGTCGCTCCGCTCATACTCGCTCCCCGTTCCTGCCTGCATCGGGACGGAGTGCATCCGTCCCGGCCTCGTTCCAGTCGCCGGACTTGCCGCCGGCCTTGTGCACCACCCGCAGCGACTCGATCCGCATGTGCCGATCGACCGCCTTGCACATGTCGTAGAGCGTGAGGGCGGCGACGCTCGCCGCGGTCAGCGCCTCCATCTCCACGCCGGTCTGCCCGGTGGTGCGCACCACCGTCTCGATCGCGACCGCCTCCCCGCCCGGCTCCGGCGCCAGCGTCACCGAGACTGCGGTGATCGGCAACGGGTGGCAGAGCGGGATCAGCTCGGCGGTCCGCTTCGCCGCCATGATGCCCGCGATCCGTGCGGCTGCGAAGACGTCGCCCTTGGGCATGGCCCCGGACAGGATCAGCCGCAGCGTTTCGGCGCGCATCGCCACCCGTACCGCTGCCCGGGCCTCGCGCGCCGTCGCGGCCTTGGCCGACACGTCCACCATGCGGGCATGGCCGGCATCGTCGAGATGGGTCAGCCCGGACTCCATCAGATCGGCCCGAGCAGGGCGGCGCATGCGGCACCGGGGTCGGGCTGCCGCAGCAGGCTTTCGCCGACCAGGAAGCAGGTGGCGCCGGCGCCGCTCAGCCGGACCACGTCGTCGCGTGTGCGTATGCCGCTTTCCGCCACCACGATGCGGTCCGGCGGCACCCCCGGCGCCAGCGCCAGCGTGGTCTCGAGGTCGGTGCGCAGCGTGCGGAGGTTGCGGTTGTTGACGCCGATCAGCGAGGTGTTCAGCCCCAGCGCCCGGTAGAGCTCCGCCTGGTCGTGCACCTCGACCAGCACGTCGAGGTCGAGCGAACGGGCCAGCTCCAGCAGCTCCTCGGCCACCGAGTCGGTCAGGGCCGCCATGATCAGCAGGATGCAGTCGGCGCCGATCAGACGGCTCTCGTACACCTGCCACGGGTCGACGATGAAGTCCTTGCGCAGCACCGGCAGCTTCACCGCGGCGCGCGCGATCTGCAGGTCGGCGACATGACCCCCGAACGAGGGCCCCTCGGTCAGAACCGACAGGCACACCGCGCCGCCCGCCTCGTACTGGCGCGCGATGGCGGCGGGATCGTAGTGGGGGCGGATCAGGCCTCCGGACGGGGACGCCTTCTTGATCTCGGCGATCATGCCGACCTGGTGATGCGCGGTGGTCAGCTTCAACGCCTGGCCGAAGCCGCGCGGCGCCTCGGCGAGGTCGCGCAGACGCAGCCGGATCTCGCGCAGCGGCAGGCCGGCGGAGCGGCGCGCGACCTCCTGGCGAGTCTGGGCGCAGATCCGGGCCAGCACGTCCGGAACCTCCAGGTGCTGCGCACCCCGGTCGATGTCGGGCTTGGTCATCGCGGCGCCGCGTCCGTGTGAACGCTGTTCAAGTTCAAGCATCCTCAGCTGTCGCCGTCCTGCCTAGCGGGCACCGGCTGCCGGCGCATCGCCGTCAGAACCGCCAGCGCCGCGCCATCGTCGATCGCCCGGGCGGCGTGGCCGAGGCCGTCGCGCAGATCCCCGATCGGCGCCGCCACCTCCGCTGCCACCTCCGGCACGTGTCCCGCATCGCGCGGCTCGCCTGAGGAGATGCGGCCGCGCCCGCTCACCTGCAAGGCGGCGGACGCGTTGAGCAGCACCGTGTCCCGATAGGGGCCGGGCTCCCCCGAAAGCAGGCGCTCCAGCGCCGAAGCGTTGAACGCGGCGTCGCCGCCGGCGATGGCGCCTACGGGATGCGCCGGCAGGCCCAAATCGGCCGGCTCGAAGCCGAACCGCGTCAGCCTGCCGCTGTCGAACGCCACCACCCGGTTGGGCCCGCACAGCCCGAGCTCGTCCAGCCCGTTCGGCGCGGCGCCGGATGCATCCTCGCCATGCACCACCCAGACCCAGTCCGAGCCGAGCCGGCCGAGGGTGCGGGCGATCGGCGCCTGCCAGGCGGGGTCGAACACGCCGATCATCTGCCGTCGCACACCGGCCGGGTTGCACAGGGGGCCGAGCAGGTTGAACACGGTGCGGAAGCCGAGCTCGGCACGCACGGCGGCCGCGTGGCGCATCGCCGGATGGTGCAGCGGCGCGGACAGGAACGCGATCCCGTGCCGCTGCAGCGTGTGTTCCAGCGTCTGCGGGTCGGCGTCGGGACGCAGGCCCAATGCTTGCAGCGTGTCGGACGCGCCGGCGCGCGACGACATCGCCCGGTTGCCGTGCTTGGCAACCGGCACGCCCAGGGCCGCCAGCACGAAGGCGACCGCGGTGGACACGTTCAGGGTGCCGTGGCCGTCGCCGCCGGTACCGCACACGTCGATCGCGTCGGCCACGCCGGGCACAGGCCGCATCCGTGCCCGCATTGCGCGGGTCGCACCGGTGAGCTCGGCTACGGTTTCCCCGCGCAGGCGCAGGCCCATTGCCAGGGCGGCGATCTGCGCCGGCGTCGCGTCGCCCCGCATCACGATCGCGAACGCGGCCTCGGCCTCGGCCTCGTCCAGGGTTGCGCCGGACGCGATCCGCGCCAGCACCGGCTTCAACGTGAGGGGGTCGGCCATCCGGTCAGGACGGGTCCATCGCTCAGGCCGCCCGGACCGCGGAACGGTTCCGGCCACGCGCCAGGGCCAGGAAGTTGGCCAGGATGGCGTGGCCGTGCTCGGAGGCGATGCTTTCGGGATGGAACTGCACCCCGAAGATCGGCCAGTCGCGGTGGCGGAGGCCCATCACCACGCCGTCGGCGGTGCGGGCGGTCTCGACCAGGGTGGGGGGCATCGTGTCCGGCCGCACCGTCAGGCTGTGGTAGCGGGTCGCCTTGAAGGGCGAGGGCAGGCCGGCGAACACGTCGCTGTCGTCGTGCTCGACCAGGCTGACCTTGCCGTGCATCGGCGATGGTGCCCGCACCACCTCGGCGCCGAACACCTGGCCGATCGCCTGGTGGCCGAGGCACACGCCGAACACCGGCACACGGCCGGCCGCCTCGCGGATCAGCTCGCAACAGATCCCGGCCTCGTTCGGCGAACACGGGCCGGGCGACAGCACAATCGCTTCCGGCTCCAGCGCCAGCGCGTCCCGCGGCGAAAGGGCATCGTTGCGGCGCACGTCGCAGGTCGCCCCCAGCTCGCCCAGGTAGTGCACGAGGTTGAAGGTGAAGCTGTCGTAGTTGTCGATCAGCAGGATCATGACCGTATTGTGGAGATGGCCCAGAGCAGGGTCAAACGGGGATCAACGGGCAGCAGCCTGGGCCTGGGCCGCCTCGGCCGCACGGAACAGGGCGCGCGCCTTCTGCCGGGTTTCCTCGAACTCGGCTTCCGGCACGCTGTCGGCGACCACGCCGCAGCCAGCCTGGACGTGCATGGTGCCGTCCTTGATCAGCGCCATGCGCAGGCCGATGCAGGTGTCCATGGTGCCGTCGGCGCCGAACCAGCCGATGCAGCCGGCATAGGTGCCGCGACGGGTCGGCTCCACCTCGTCGATGATCTGCATCGCCCGGATCTTCGGAGCGCCCGTAAGCGTGCCGGCCGGGAAGCCCGCCACCAGCGCGTCCAGCGCGTCCAGCTCCGGACGCAAGGTGCCCTCCACCGTGGAGGAGATGTGCATGACGTGGCTGAAGCGCTCGATGGCGAAGCTTTCGCGCAACCGGACGCTGCCGAGCTGCGACACCCGGCCGACGTCGTTGCGGCCGAGGTCGACCAGCATCAGGTGCTCGGCACGCTCCTTCGGATCGGCGAGCAGCTCGGCCGCCAGCGCCTGGTCAGCCTCGGGATCGGCGCCGCGCGGGCGCGTGCCGGCCAGCGGGCGCACGGTGACGATGCCGTCGCGTAGCCGCACCAGCACCTCCGGACTGCTGCCGACCAGCTGGAACCCGTCCTCTTCCGTCCCGAGGTCGAGAAAGAACAGGAACGGCGCCGGGTTGATGCGACGGAGCGCGCGGTAGAGCGCGAATGGCGGCAGCGCGAAGGGAGCGGAGAAGCGCTGGCTCGGCACCACCTGGAACGCGTCCCCGGCGGCGATGTACTCCTGGATGCGTCGCACCACGCCGAGGAAGCCGTCGCGGGAAAAGTTCGAGCGCGGCTCGATCGGTCCCGCCGCGGACCGCTCCGGCGGTGCCTCGGCCGACCGTGCCTCGGGGGGCAGCTCCAGCGACAGCGCCGCCCGGGCACGGTCGAGCAACGCCTCGGGATCGTCATTCCCTTCCCGCACCGGCACCGCCAGGGTCAGCTCGTCGCGGACGTTGTCGAACACCGCGAACAGCGACGGGCGAAGCAGCATGGCTTCCGGGAGGCCGAGATCGTCGGGCGGCGCGTCCGGCAGGTGCTCCATCTGGCGCACCATGTCGTACCCGAGATAGCCGAACACCCCGCCGATCATCGGCGGCAGGCCGGGCGGCAGGGGGAGGCGGCTGTCCGCCACCAGCGCCCGCAGACTGTCGATCGCCGGCCGGTGGTCCGGCACGAAGTCCTGCCCCTCGCCGGCCACCTGCGACGACACCATGCCGTCGCGGCAGCGCCAAAGGAGGTCCGGCAGCAGGCCGATCACGGAATAGCGCCCGCGCGCAATGCCGCCTTCTATGCTTTCCAGCAGGAAGCCGTTGCGCTCGGCGCCGGGAAGGTGGCGGCGCAGCTTGAGGAAGGCCGCGACCGGGGTCAGCAGGTCCGCGGCCTCCACCGTCCAGACGATCGCGGCGGGGGCTCCGCTCACGACCCGCTGCCGGGGCCCGCCGGCGTGCCGACCACCTGCTCCACCGCCTTGTCGTCGATCGACGGACGGGCGCGATCGCGCAGCGCGGTGACGTAGGTGTTCTCGACGTCGTCGGCCATCGCCGCGTCCAGCGCGTCGCGGACACGAGCGTATCCGGTACGATCCTTCGCCGGATCGGGATGGCGAACCGCAGTCACGGTGGCAACCACGAACCCGTCAGGGGTCTGCAGCATGGTCGAGGTGCCGGGAGCGAGCGAGAACGTGATCTGTGCCAGGTTGGCCGGTACCGGGCCCTGGTTCTGCCCGCGGCGTACCGGGATGCCGGTCAGCAGCCCGGGTAACGATCCGGGCGTGGCTGCCGCCACCGCTGCCAGTCCGTGATGCGCGTCGGCGTCGGCATACAACGCGGCCGCGCGCTGCTCGTCGGCATGACGCACCTGGTCCTGCTGCCAGTCGGCGCGCACCCGGTCGGCCGCCTGCACGAAGGAAAGCGGCGACGCGGGGGTGACGTCCTCGACCACCAGCGCGTACCAGCTGCCTTCCGGGCCCTGGATCAGGGTTGGGACGTCACCCTTCCGGGCCGTGAAGGCCTGGGCCACGACCGCCTTGCGCACCGCCTCGGAGCCGGGCAGCGGCGCCGGGTCGCCGGATCGCGTCAACCCTTGCGCGTCCAGCGTGCCTTCGGCGGGAACCGCGCCGAGGTCGGCCGGGATGGCGTCGAGGCCGCCGCCGGCGATCGCGTCCTGCAGCTTCTGCACGCGTGGCGACACCAGAGCGTTGGCGCGCTGCCTGGCGATGATGTCGTGCAGCTCGCCCTGGGCCTGGGCGAAGCTGCGGTCCTGCGCCGGCGTCACCTTGTTGACCCGGAGCACCACCCAGCCGGCCTCGGTCTTTGCCGGCCCGGCCACCGTGCCGGGAGCGGTGGCGAAGGTCAGCCTGGCGATGTCGGGTGACGGGATGCTGGCGGCGGTGGCGTCGTCCAGCGCGATCGGCGTCGCGTCCTTGGCCGTCGCCTGCAGCTGGCTCCACCCGATGCCGCCCTGCCACAAGGCGGCAATCTGCGCTGCCCGGGCCTGGTCGTTGGCGATCATCACCTGCACCGAGCGCTTCTCGGCCACGTGGTACCGGGGAGTCAGCTCGTCGTAGAGCTTGCGCTCGTCCGCCTCCGACACGTCCAGGCCATGCGCCACCGTGTCAGGCGACAGCAGCACCAGCTTGATCTTGCGGTATTCCGGTGCGGCGAAACGGTCCTTGTTGTTGTCGTAGTAGCGGCGCAGCGTCGCGGCGTCCGGGGCGGACGGTGCCGGGATGGCGCTGAAGGGCAGGCTCGCCATGTCCAGCACGCGCTGCTCGGCGCCGAAGCCGTAGGCGCGGCGCACCAGTTCGCCTGGCGCGTGGGCGCCGATGCGCATCGGCTCGATCAGCGCGAGTGCCGCGGCCTGCTCGCGGAAGATGCGGATCAGCCCGTCCTCGGTGAAGCCGGCCGCCTGCAGCCTTTGGTCGAACAGGGCGCGGCTGAACCGGCCGTCCGACCCCAGGAACGCCTTCTCGGCGAAGATCTGCTCGCGCACCACCGCATCCGGCACCACCACGCCGATCCGGGTGGCGGCATCGTTGATCACCGCCTGGAACACCAGCTGCTGCAGCGCCTGGGCGGCGATCTGCCGCTTCTGGTCGAACGGCAGCGTCGTCGGGTCTGTCAGACCGCCGTTCTGCGCCGCGGAGGCCAGGCCACGCCGGTAGGTGCGCTCGAACTCGTCGCTGCCGATGCCGCGTCCGCCGACGCTGGCGACGTTGCCGGCGGACACGCGACCCAGCCCGGTGACGAAGCTGCCCATGCCCCAGACGGCGAAGCTCAGGAAGATCACCACGGCGAGGATCCGTCCGAGCCAGGAGCCGATGAACAGGCGACGCATGAAGGCGAGCATGGGGATGTCCGGACGATGAACGGTGCGGCGCGGGGAAGCCGGGCTTGGAGGGCGGCGCACCATAGGGTGCGACCGGCAGCTTGTCATGCTAGGGCGTGGCATGGTCTACCAGCGCCGCCTGGACCCTGTCCGGTCCGGCTTGTTACCGGGATGATGTCACGCTCATGGACCGTCAGCTGATCGCCGGCAACTGGAAGATGAACGGCACCACCGCCGAGGCGCAGGCGCTGGCGCAGGCGCTCGCCGCGGGTGCCGGGCCGATCGCCGCTGAGCTGCTGGTGTGCCCGCCCTTCACGCAAGTCGGCGCGCTGGTCCGTCTGCTGCACGGCAGCCCGATCGCGGTCGGCGGGCAGGACTGCCACATGGCACCGCACGGTGCGCATACCGGCGACATCTCGGCGTCGATGCTGCGCGACCTCGGCGCCACCCACGTGATCCTGGGCCATTCCGAGCGGCGACAGGACCACAAGGAGCTGGACGAGACGGTGCGCGAGAAGGTGGTGGCCGCCACGGCGGCCGGGCTGCTGCCGATCGTCTGCGTCGGCGAGACCGCCGACCAGCGCCTGGCCGACGGGCACGAGGATACGGTCGGCTGGCAGCTCAAGGGCAGCCTGCCGCACGGCTTCGCCGACGGCTCCGGCGTGGTCGCCTACGAGCCGGTCTGGGCGATCGGCACCGGCCGTACCGCCACCGTCGATGACGTGCTCGCCATGCACGCCTTCATCCGTGCGGAACTGGTGCGCCAGTTCGGCGAGAACGGCGCCGGCGTGCGCATCCTGTATGGCGGCTCGGTGAACGCCGGGAACGCCGCCGCCCTGCTTGCGGTGCCGGAGGTCGGCGGCGCGCTGGTCGGCGGCGCCAGCTTGAAGCCCGCCGATTTCCTCGCCATCGCCGCCGCCGCGCGCGGCTGAGCCGGAACCCGCCATGATCGCCACCCTGCTCGTCCTGCACCTCCTGGTCACGCTGACGCTGATCGGCACCGTACTGATCCAGCGCAGCGAGGGCGGCGGCCTCGGCATCGGCTCCAGCCAGGGCATGGGCTCCTTCATGAGCGGACGCGGCACCGCCAACCTGCTGACCCGCACCACCGCGATCCTGGCGGCCGTCTTCATGCTGCTGTCGCTGGCGCTGGCGGTGCTGAACCGCGGCGGCGCCGGGCGGGGTCGCGACATCCTGGCGCTGCCGCAGGCCGCCGCACCGGCCGCCCTGCCCCCGGGCGCCCGCGCCCCGGCA
Source organism: uncultured Acetobacteraceae bacterium (assembly GCA_964249735.1). GTDB lineage: Bacteria > Pseudomonadota > Alphaproteobacteria > Acetobacterales > Acetobacteraceae > Lichenicola. The sequence goes on from CAXUDP010000002.1 coordinate 57,742, forward strand.
CTGCCGGCGCGGCCGCCGGTGGCGCCGGTTCCCGGCCGCGACATCCTGGCCACGCCGCCTGCGGCGGCGTTGCCGGCAGTGCCGGTACCGCCGGCGCCGGCCTCGCCACCGGTTCCCGGTCACTGACGAACGGCCCCGGCCGCAGGACGATCGGCCTGCCGGTCGTCATTGTCGGCGCCGGGGCGGCCGGACTGTCCGCCGCCGCTTTACTCCGACGCGCCGGACAGGCGGTGCTGGTGCTGGAAGCGGGCGACCGGATCGGTGGGCGCGCCCGCACCTCCCGCCCAGCCTCGCTCGGCGGAGCCTGGATCGACGAGGGCGCCACCTGGCTGCATCAGGTCGACCGCAACCCGCTGGTGGAGCTGGCGCGCGCCGCCGGCGATGCGCTGCATCCGGGGCACGAGGGCGGGCGGCGCCTCGCTGTCGATGGCCGGGTCGCCACCGGGGAGGAGGAAGCCGCCTACGAGGCGGCGGAGGAGTCCTGGCGGGCGCATGCCGAGGCGCTGGCCGCCGATCGGGCGCTGCCGGACCGGCCGCTTGCCGCGGCAGGCGATGGCTGGAACCCCCTCGACCCGTGGCTCGGCAACCTCGAGGCGTGGGAGGGCGCCATCATCGCGGCCGCCGACGCGGACGTGCTGTCGCTGCGCGACTGGCACCGCAACGAGCTAGACGATGGCGACCTCCGGCCGGCCTGCGGCATCGGCACCCTGCTCGAGACTCGGCTCGGGCCGCTGGCAGGACCTGTGCGCCGCGGCGTCGCGGTGCGGGCGATCGACTGGAGCGTGCCGGGGCAGGTGTCGCTGTCGACGAGCGATGGCGAGATCGCGGGATGCGCCTGCATCGTCACGGTCTCGACCGGGGTGCTGCGGGCCGGACGGATTGCGTTCTCCCCGCCCCTGCCCGCGACGGTCGCCGACGCGCTGGACGGGCTGCCGATGGGGCTGCTGAGCAAGCTGGCGCTGCCGGTGCCGGACGAGTCGCGGCACCGCCTCGGCGTGGCGCCCGGCACGCTGGTGGAGCAGCGTCTGCACGATCGGCAGGCGTCGGCGATGCTGCTCGGCGTGCTGCCGGACGGGGCACCCTACGTGACCGGCTTTCTCGGCGGCCGATACGCCTGGTCGTTCAGCGGGCGAGAGATGGAAGCGCTGGACGAGGCGCGGACCAGGGTCGCAACCCTGCTGGGCCCGGACGCGGCGTCGGCGCTCGGGCCGGACGGCTGGGCGTCGCGCTGGGGCAGCGATCCGTTGTTCGGCGGGGCCTATGCCTATGCCCGGCCCGGCCATGCCGACGCCAGGGGCCGGCTGGGCGAGCCGTTCGGCGACGGCCGGATGGTGCTGGCGGGAGAGGCCTGCCGCACCGACGGGCTGGCCGGGACGGTCGGCGGCGCGATGCGGGACGGCGAGCGTGCGGCGCAGGCGGTGCTGGACGCCCTTGCCGCGGCCTGACCTGCGGGTGCGGCGCTATTGTGACGGGGACGGGTATCCCGGCCTGCGGGTTCCGGTGTAGGACGAACGCCCATGACGCGGTTCGTATTCATCACCGGCGGTGTGGTCTCCTCTCTCGGCAAGGGCATCGCATCGGCAGCGCTGGCGGCGCTGTTGCAGGCGCGCGGCTACCGCGTCCGGCTGCGCAAGCTCGACCCCTACCTCAACGTCGATCCCGGCACGATGAGCCCGTACCAGCACGGCGAGGTGTTCGTCACCGATGACGGGGCGGAAACCGACCTCGACCTCGGCCACTACGAGCGCTTCACCGGCGTGCATGCGACCAGGGCCGACAACGCCACCACCGGGCGGATCTACTCCGAGGTGATCGCGCGCGAGCGGCGCGGCGATTATCTCGGCGCCACCGTGCAGGTGATCCCGCACATCACCGACGCGATCAAGAACGCGGTAGTGCACGACACTGGCGACCTCGACTTCGCGCTGATCGAGATCGGCGGCACGGTGGGCGACATCGAGAGCCTGCCGTTCCTGGAGGCGATCCGCCAGCTGCGCAACGACTTGGGCGCCCAGCGCACCATGTTCGTTCACCTGACCCTGGTACCGTGGATCCCGGCGGCGGGCGAGCTGAAGACAAAGCCGACCCAGCACTCGGTCAAGGAGCTGCAGAACGTCGGCATCCAGCCACAGATGCTGCTGTGCCGCTCCGACCGGCCGCTGCCGGACAACGAGCGGCGCAAGATCGCCAACTTCTGCAACGTGCGTCCGGAGGCGGTGATATCGGCGCTGGACGTCGACACCATCTATGCCTGCCCGATCTCCTACCACGAGGAGGGCATGGATACCGAGGTGCTGCGCCATTTCGGGCTGCCGCACGAGGGCGAGCCGGATCTGTCCGGTTGGCACCGGGTGCTGGACGCGATGCGCAACCCGGAGGGCGAGGTCAGGATCGCGGTGGTGGGCAAGTACACCTCCCTGCTCGACAGCTACAAGTCGCTGAACGAGGCGCTGATCCATGGCGGGATCGCCAACAAGGTGCGTGTGCAGCTGGACTGGGTGGACGCCCAGGTGTTCGAGCAGGGCGGCGAGCCCTCGGCCGTGATCGACCGGTTGCAGGACGTGCACGGCATCCTGGTGCCGGGCGGGTTCGGCGAGCGCGGTGCGGAGGGCAAAATCGAGGCAGTACGGTTCGCGCGCGAGCGCCGGATCCCGTTCCTCGGCATCTGCTTCGGCATGCAGATGGCGGTGATCGAGTGCGCCCGGAACCTGGCCGACATCCCGGACGCGTCGTCCACCGAGTTCGGCCCCACCGCGCAGCCGGTGGTCGGGCTGATGACCGAGTGGGCGCAGGGCAACGAGCTGCAGGTCCGCCAAGCCGGCGGTGACCTCGGCGGCACCATGCGGGTCGGCGCCTACGATGCGGTGCTGGACCGCGACTCGCGCGTCGCCGATGCCTACGGCACCACCACGATCCGCGAGCGGCACCGGCACCGCTACGAGGTCAACATCCACTACCGCGAGCGCCTGGAGCGGACCGGCCTGAGCTTCTCCGGCCTGTCCCCGGACGGGATCCTGCCGGAGATTGTCGAGTATCCCGACCATCCCTGGTTCATCGGCGTGCAGTACCATCCCGAGCTGCTGAGCAAGCCGTTCGCGCCGCACCCGCTGTTCTCCGGCTTCATCGGCGCGTCGGTCCGCAAGGCCCGTCTGGTCTGACCCGCATGCCAGCGGGCAGCGGCGCGGGTGTCCTGTCGCCGATCTGCTGCTATGACGCCGTGGCATCTTCTCCCGGAGGCTCCATGCCGTTCGCCTGCGCTTCGCGTCCGCTCCTTCTGCTCGCCGTCCTCGCCGCCGCAGTGCCCGGCTTCGCCCGCGCCGGCACCCCGGCCGAGGCGGCGGCCTTCATGAAGCAGAATGCCGCCCAGACGGGCGTGGTCACCCTGCCGTCGGGCCTGGAGTACAAGGTGGTGCAGTCGGGCGACGCCGGCGGTGCGCATCCGGGGCCTTCCGACAGCGTGATGGTGAGCTATGTCGGCAAGCTGTCGGACGGCGCCACCTTCGACGACAGCCACGGCAACATCGTCACCCTGCCGCTGAACGCGGTGATCAAGGGCTGGACCGAGGGGATGCAGCTGATGCGCCCGGGCGACGTGTGGATGCTCTACGTGCCGCCCGAGCTCGGCTACGGCGCCAAGGGTGCCGGTCCGATCCCGCCAAACGCGGCGCTGGTGTTCCGGATCGAGCTGGTCGCGGTGGCCGGGCACGGCTGAACCGCCAACGGTTTCCTGCGCCACACGCAAGGCTGGTCCGACCCAGCCGGGCGGTAACCGTCCCCATCTGCTGCGTTCCGCGGACGATTGGGGATCTGGCGACGCATGAACACGGGACTAGACGACGAACGGCACCCGCTTGCCGAGCGCTTCCGCGCCTTCGTCCGCAAATCGGAGTTCTCCTGCGTCGGCGCCAAGTCCGCGCTTGCCCGGAACCAGCTGCGCATCATGGTCGCTCGGGACATCGCGTCCGCGTGGGACGACCTGCGCATCCTGCCGGAGCTGATCGACTTCGCTCGCGCCTACCGCGACGACCGGCGGCTCTACCAGAGCTTCGTGGTGCTGTTCGAGGGTCCGGACACGCTCACCGAGGACGCGTTCGAGGCCCATCTCTGGTCGCGCCTGCAGTCGCTGAGCGACAAGGACCGGTGGCTCGGGCAGCATGTCGACAGCCGGGTGAGCCAGGACCCGGACCATCCGCACTTCTCGCTCAGCTTCGGCGGCGAGGCCTTCTTCGTGGTGGGGCTGCATCCAGGCGCCAGCCGCCTGGCGCGTCGCTTCGAGCGGCCGGGCGTGGTGTTCAACCTCCACGACCAGTTCGAGCGGCTGCGCAGCGAGGGACTCTACACCCGCCTGCGCGACACCATCCTGGACCGCGACCTGGCGCTCAACGGCACTGCCAACCCGATGCTGGCGCGGTTCGGAGAGAACTCCGAGGCGCGCCAGTACAGCGGCCGCGCGGTGGAAGACGGCTGGCGCTGTCCGTTCAGCAGCCGCAGCGCCGGCGCGGCACGAGGAGCCATGTCGTCGGGCTCTCATGCCGGCTGATGCCGGGAGCGTGGTCGAGATCCCGCCCCGTTCCGGCACCGCCTTCACCCTCGGCAAGGGGCAACGCCTGACGGTGATCGACCCGCAAGGCGAGCAGGTGGCAGACCTGCTGGCGTTCCGGCGCGACGACCCGGACGAGGTCATCTCCTCCGGACGGACGCTGGACTACGCCAGCCGGCTGTTCCTGAGCACGGGGGATCCGATCTACTCGAACCGCAGCCGGGTCCTGTTGCGGATCGTGGAGGACACGGTTGGTCGACACGATTTTTTGCTGACACCGTGCTCGGCCGACACGTTCCGGATCATCTACGGCGACGATGAGCCGCATCGCGGCTGCTTCGGCAACCTGGCGGCAGCGCTGGCGCCCTACGGGATCGGGCCGGACCGGATCCCGGTCGCCTTCAACGTGTTCATGAACGTGCGGGTGGACGGCGACACCGGTGCGCTGACGGTGGCGCCGCCGCTGAGCCGCGCCGGCGACCACGCCACCTTTCTTGCCGAGGACGACCTGATCATCGGCCTCACCGCCTGCTCGGCACTGCAGTCGAACAACGGCACGTTCAAGCCGATCCGCTACCGGATCGACTGAACGGGTGCCTGTCGCCTACTCGGCGGCGATCAGGCCCGGCTCCGACGCGGTGTCCTCCTCCCTAAACACGCGCACCGGGATCGACTTCGCGGCTGGTGTCTTGCTCCCTTTGGCGTAGTGGCCGGTCGGCAGCAGCACGTTGGCTTCCGGATAATAGGTACCGATGCACCCTGCAGGGACGGAATAGGCCACCACAGCCAAGCCACCCAGTTCGCGGTGGTGGCCGTCGTTCGACTCGGTTTCCAGCCGCACCTTGCCGCCGACGATCAGCCCGAGCCGGTCGATGTCGTCGCGGTTCATCAGCACCACGTCGCGCGTGCCGTTGATGCCGCGGAAGCGGTCGTTGTAGCCGTATACGGTGGTGTTGAACTGGTCGTTGCTGCGCAGCGTCATCATGCGCAGCGATTGCGGCGTCAGCTCCGGCAGGTCGGGGTTTTCCACCAGTCCGTCCGGCGTCACGAAGTTCGCCTTGCCGTTCGGGGTCTTCCACACCCGCTTGCGCGCGGGCAGCGGCCGCTGGAAGCCGCCCGGCTCCCACATACGCGTCTCGTAGTCCCAGAAGATCTCCGGATAGGTGACGCTGATCGCCTTGCGGATCAGGCTGTAGTCGGCGGTCCAGTCGTCCCATGGCACATGGGGGTTCGGGTCGAGCGTCGCCTTGGCCAGCTCCGCCACGAACCGCACCTCGCTGATGAGGTGCGGCGAGGCCGGCTTGCGCACGCCCTTGGAGCCGTGGATGCAGCCCGAGGTGTCCTCCATCGACACCGACTGGTCGCCGGAGGCCTGATGGTCGACCTCGATCCGGCCGATCACCGGCAGGATGAAGCTGTTCTTGCCCGGAAGCAGCTGGCTGCGGTTGAGCTTGGTGGCGACGTTCACGGTCAGGCGGATGCGTCGCCACGCCGGCTCCAGCCGGCCATGATCGGGCGCCGCGCGCACGAAGTTGCCGCCCAGGATGAGGAACGCCTCGATCTCGCCGGCGAGGACCTTTTCGCACGCTTCCACCGTGTTCAGCCCGAGCTCGCGCGGCGGCTCGAAGCCGTACTGCTCGGCGAGCCGGTCCAGCGGCACCAGCTCCGGCTTCTCCGAGACGCCGACGGTGCGCTGCCCCTGCACGTTGGAGTGGCCGCGCACCGGGCAGATGCCGGCGCCCTGCTTGCCGATGTTGCCGCGAAGCAGCAGCAGGTTCACCAGCAGGCGTATGGTCTGCACCCCTTCCTGCTGCTGCGTCACGCCCATGCCGTAGATGCCGATGGTCGACTTGGCGCGGCCGTAGAGGCGGGCGGTGGCTTCCAGCGCGTTGCGTGCGAGGCCGGATTCGCGCTCGATGTCGTCCCAGTCCTGCGCGCGTGTCCACGACACGAAGCTGTCCACCCCGTGCGTGTGCTCGGCGATGAAGGCGTGGTCGAGGAACGGGGGCTCGCCGGCCGCCAGGGCCTTGTCGTCGAGCTCGATCAGCGCCTTGGCGATGCCGGTAATGGCAGCGAGGTCACCGGCGGTGCGGACCTGGTGGTAGGAGGAGCTGATCCGGGTTTCGTGCCCGCCGATCATCTCGATCGGCGATTGCGGGTTCTTGAACCGCTCCAGCCCGCGCTCGCGCAGCGGGTTGAAGGTGATGATCGGCACGCCGCGCTCGGCCGCCTCCTGCAGCGGGTGCAGCATGCGCGGGCTGTTGCTGCCCGGGTTCTGGCCGAAGAACATGATGCACTCGGCGTGGGCGAAGTCGTCCAGGGTCACGGTGCCGACCGGGACGCCGATGCTCTGCGGCAGGGCCACCGAGGTGGTCTCGTGGCACATGTTGGAGCTGTCGGGCAGGTTGTTGTTGCCGTACAGCCGGGCGAACAGCGCGTAGGCGTAGCTGGCCTCGTTGGAACAGCGGCCGGACGAGTAGAACACGGTGTTCTGCCGGTTCTCGACCGCACGCAGCTCCCGGCCGATCTCGGCCATGGCCGCGGCCCACGACACCGGCACGTACTTGTCGCTGGCCGGGTCGTAGCGCATCGGATGGGTCAGGCGACCGGCCTGCTCGAGCTGGAAGTCGTCCCAGTCCAGCAGCTCGGTGACCGTGTGCTGGGCGAAGAACTCGGGCGTGCAGCGATGCGAGGTGATCTCCCACGCGGTCGCCTTGACGCCGTTCTCGCAGAACTCGAGCGGCAGCGGGGTAGCCGGCTTGATCCAGGCGCAGGACACGCACTGGAACCCGTCCACCTTGTTCTGCCGCATCAGGGCGAGCGAGCCGCTGGCCAGCACGCCCTCGCGCTGCAGGATGTTGCCGACCGAGCGCGCGGAGCCCCAGCCGCCCGCGGGCATCGTATACGGCTTGTAGACGGCCTTGCGTGTCATGATCGGAACTCCGGCATCAAAGAGGTGAACAGCCTGGACATGTCGGCGTTGCATGCACGACGACCGGCTTCACGCTACTGACGGCATAACAGCCGCCTCCGGTCGGAAAAGGAAGGCCCCATGGTCAGTCGCGACTACATGTTGAAGAAGGGAGCCGGACCGTCGGCGCCCAAGCTGTTCCTAGACCAGAAGATCATCCCGGCCGCGATCAACGCGGCAGGCGCGGTCGAGGGGGTGCTGGAACGGGTGGCGGTGCGCGTGCGCCGGATGCCGGTGGCGGCCCTGGCGGCGGCGCTCGGAACCGGAACTCTGGTGACCCTGCTGGCGGTGCCACGACGCTACTGAAGGGTACCGCCGACCCGTATCGTTCAAGCTAGGCGCACCACCAGCACGGCCAGAAGGCAGAGCACTACCACGCCGGTCAGCAGGTGGCGCAGGGCCAGGTAGCCAGGCGGCATCAGCCCGTGCCGGGCGGCGCGTGTCTCGGCTAGGGTGGTCAGCGCGAAGCCCAGCACGAGCAGGAGCAGGGCGGGCAGCGGCCGGCCGACCAGCACAACCAGCAGTGCCGCCCATCCAACCAGCGACGGCAGGACGCCGAGCCCGAGCCGCAGCCGCATCGCATGCGACAGCGCCGGCACGATGGCCGACGATGCGCCGGGCGGAACCACGCCGACCGGACCGCCTCCCAGCGCTAGGCCCCAGTGCACCGCGCCGAGAAAGGACAGGATCACCGCGCCGTAATCGATCAGCGCCGGCACCAGGCGCGGCGCCGGCACGTCGGCGGGGAAGAACAGGATGCCGACCGTCATGCCGACGAACGGGATCAGCCCACCCAGCCCCAGAACGATCGCAAGCAGCGGCAGGCGTGTCATCCGGTCGGAGCTCCCAAGGTTTGCGGCCTTTCCACAACGCGGGGCCGCGGTGCGGGATGCGCGTCCGGGCCGGCCTTGCGGAAAGCGGGCCGAGATGGTGGAACAACGCCACGCTGAACATCCCTCGGAGACAACACATGGGTGCCATCACCGACATCGTCGCGCGAGAGATCCTGGACAGCCGCGGCAACCCGACAATCGAGGTCGACGTCGAGCTGGCATCCGGCGCCAAGGGCCGCGCCGCGGTGCCGTCCGGTGCCTCCACCGGGGCACACGAGGCGGCCGAGCTGCGCGACAACGACCCGGCCCGGTTCGGCGGCAAGGGCGTGCTCAAGGCGGTCGCCTTTGCGGAAGGCGAGATCCTGGAAGCGCTGACCGGCGCGGAGTCCAGCGAGCAGGTGGCGATCGACCACGCGCTGATCGACCTGGACGGCACGCCGAACAAGTCCCGGCTCGGCGCCAACGCGATCCTGGCGGTGTCGCTGGCGGTGGCCAAGGCGTCGGCGGAGGAGCTGGGGCTGCCGCTGTACCGCTACGTCGGCGGCGTGTATGCCCGTACCCTGCCGGTGCCGATGATGAACATCATCAACGGCGGGCAGCACGCCGACAATCCGATCGACATCCAGGAGTTCATGATCCAGCCGGTGGGCGCGCCCACGGTGGCGGACGCGATCCGGATGGGCTCAGAGATCTTCGCCCAGCTCAAGAAGGGGCTGAAGGCGGCCGGCCACAACACCAACGTCGGCGACGAGGGCGGCTTCGCGCCGGGGCTGAAGTCGGCCGACGAGGCGCTGACCTTCATGATGCGTGCGGTCGAGAAGGCGGGCTACCGGCCGGGCGAGGACGTGAGCTTCGCGCTCGACTGCGCGTCCAACGAGTTCTACCGCGATGGCCGCTACGAGCTGGAAGGCGAAGGCAAGTCGTTCGACGCCGCTGGCATGGTGGCCTATCTCGGCGAGCTCGCCAGCCGCTACCCGATCATCTCCATCGAGGACGGCTGCGCCGAGGACGACTGGGACGGCTGGGCGCACATGACGGCGGAGCTCGGCGCCAGGCTGCAGCTGGTCGGCGACGACCTGTTCGTGACCAACCCGGAGCGGATCCTGCGCGGCATCCAGGCCAAGACGGCGAATGCGGTGCTGATCAAGGTGAACCAGATCGGTACCCTGTCGGAAACGCTGGAAGCGGTCGAGCTGGCGCATCGAGCCGGCTACGCCACGGTGATGAGCCACCGCTCCGGCGAGACCGAGGACAGCACCATCGCCGACCTGGCAGTCGCCACCAACTGCGGCCAGATCAAGACCGGCTCGCTGTCCCGGTCCGACCGCACCGCCAAGTACAACCAGCTGATCCGGATCGAGACCGAGCTGGACGGCGCTGCCCGCTATGCCGGGCGCACCATCCTGCGCAGTTGATTGGGCTCCAGGTCCGTTCGGGGAATTTGAAGAAGGGCGAAGGCCAGGGGCGTTGCCCCTGGACCCCATGAAGGACGTCGCCCTTCAAACCCGCTCACACGTTTTCGGGTGCGTGTACGGCTAAGCGGGCCACGCATGCACCCGGACGTGCTCCAGAAGTGGAATTCTTGGGGAGAAGGCCTTGGGGGCATCGCCCGGCGGCCCAATGCCGATAAGCACTGAGCTGCTTCACACAGCTACTTGCGCGTGCGGGAAGGCTCCGGACCACCATCAACAGCCTGGTTCTCATGTCGTCAGGAAAGGGAGTAATGCGTTTGGGGTTCTGTCGTTCATGGGCAAGATGCTTATCGGGCTCGGTAGGGCACGACGGAAAGCCGGCCGCGTTCGCGGCCAGCTGATTGGCGGTCTGAGCCCTGACCTTGCTCTCCAAATAAAACGGAGGTTTCAAGCGCTGCGGGTGGACAGGTCCAGGCGCAGCGTCATGCAGTAGGCGCCGCCGCCGGACAGAATGAACGGCGACAGCTCGACCTCGCGCACCGCGTAGCCGTGGACGCCGAGCTGGTTCTTCAGCGCCGGTGCCGCCTGCGCCATCACCACTGTCCGGTCCAGCGCTACCGCGTTGACGCAGAACCGCCTGGCGTCCTCGTCGGTGGCCTCGATCAGCTTCTCCGGCGCCACGTGCTTGCGGATCTCGCGTAGGCCGCTCTCGGTAAAGGCGGGCGGGTAGAACAGCACCTCGCCGCCAGGCAGTACGCAGAAGCAGGTATCGAGGTGGTAGAATCGCTCGGTCGCAAGCTCGAGCGGCACCGTGTCGATGCCGAAGGTGTCGGCGATGATCGCCGGCGCGTCGCTGCCGGAACGGGGACCATGGCCGGTCCAGGCCAGTCGTCGGGTGCGGTCCCAGATGCAGTCACCGGCGCCCTCCTGGAACACCCCCTCCGGCAGGCGCACGACGCGGTCGAGCAGGCCGCGCTCGCGCAGGCGCTCGAAGATCGCGGTGAACGGTGCTTCCTCGCCCTGCCGCTGCGGGTGGCGGAAGGCGGCGACCAGGACGGTGCGATCCAGCACGATGCCGGCGTTTGCCGGGAACACCATGTCCGGCTGGCCCGGCGCGCCCTCCACGGTTTCCACCGTGCCGCCGGCGTCGCGCAGCGCCTGCTCCAGGTTGGCGAACGAGCGCTGTGCCTCGGCCAGGTGCCCGCCAGGGTTTTCCGACCAGGTGCCCGGCTTCATCCATGGGTTGATCGCGTACGACACCTCGTAGTGGGTGGGTGCCACGAGGAGATAGGTCGGCGTCATGCGTGGCTCCGGTCGCGGATGGTGCCGGACGCCGTGGCGGCGCCGTCACGGAACAGGAAAATCGGTTCGGCGCGGGTTGCGACATAGCGCAGGCGTAACGGGTCACGCTAGGGTCTGGCAGAACCACGCGCCCACCGGAGACCGCCAGCCCATGAGTTCCGCACGATGAGCTTTGCACGCGCGGTCAAGCGCAAGGTCAGGGCGGCGCTGCCGCCGCTGCTGTTCCTGTCCCTGGTGGGATATTTCGGCTGGAACGCCACCCAGGGCGAGCATGGCCTGCGCAGCTATCGCGACCGGCTGCAACTGCTGACCGAGGCGAACGCGGCCGACGATGCGGCGAAGATGGAGCAGGCGGCCTGGATGCAGCGCGTGTCGGGATTGCGCGATGCTGGGCTGGACGCCGACACGCTCGACGAGCGCGCGCGGGCAATGCTCAACCTGGCCGAGCCGAACGAGCTGGTGGTGCCTTACGGCAAGAACAAGCTGTACTGATGCGGCCGGTCCGGGTGGACCGGCCGCACCCTACTTGATCTTGGCTTCGCGGTATTCGACGTGCTTGCGCACGACGGGATCATACTTCCGCAGCGCCAGCTTGCCCGTCTGCGCCCGGGCATTCTTCTTGGTCACGTAGAAATGGCCGGTATCCGCGCTGGATACAAGCTTGATCTGGATGGTGTTGGACTTCGCCATGGGGGATCCTGCACTGGTCGCAGCGTCGGTGTGGGGGCGGGAAAATGCGCATGTGCACGCCGAAGGTCAAGCGTGCCGCCGTCGTGACCGGTGGGGCGTCCTGCGGCCGGACCGTATTGGGCAGGATCGGGCCATGCTGAGCGTCGACGAGGCCAGAAGCCGGATCCTGGAGCGGCTCCGGCCGCTCGGCGCCGAGATCGTGCCGCTCACCGAGGCCTGGAGCCGGGTCGCGGCCGCTCCGCTGCATGCCAGGCTGGACAACCCGCCCGCAGACCTGTCGGCGATGGATGGCTATGCCGTGCGCGGCGCCGACACCGTACCCGGCGGCCGGCTCCGGGTGATCGGCACGGCTCCGGCCGGGCATCCGTTCGCCGGTCAGGTCGGACCGGGAGACTGCGTGCGGCTTTATACCGGCAGCGTCATGCCGGCGGGCAGCGACAGCGTGCTGATCCAGGAGAACGCGAGCCGGACCGGCAACGCGGTGGCGGTCCATGAGGCGGTGGCGGCCGGCCGCCACATCCGGCGGCGCGGGCAGGACTTCTCCATCGGCGACGAGCTGGTGCCGGCCGGACGGCGGCTCGGCGCGCGCGACGTCGGCATCGCCGCTGCCGGCAACCATGCCTGGCTGGCGGTGCACCGGCGTCCGCGGGTCGCGGTGCTGGCGACTGGCGACGAGCTGGCGCTGCCGGGCGAGGAGATCCCGAGCGGTGGCGTGGTCAACTCCAACACGCCGATGCTGTCGGCGCTGATACGGGCTGGCGGCGGGGTGCCCGTGCTGCTGCCGCCGGTGCGGGACGACGTGTCGGCGATCGCCGGCGCAGTCGAGGGCATGCGCGGGATCGACATGCTGGTGACGCTGGGCGGCGCCAGCGTCGGCGACTACGACCTAGTGCAGCAGGGTCTCGCCGTGCACGGGCTCCAGCTGGACTTCTGGAAGATCGCGATGCGGCCGGGCAAGCCGCTGATGCACGGCCATGTTGGCAACGAGATCCCGGTGCCGGTGCTGGGCCTGCCCGGCAACCCGGTCTCGGCGCTGGTATGCGCGCTGCTGTTCCTGCTGCCGGCGCTGCAGCAACTATCCGGCGAGCCGGCGGCAGGACCCGAGCGCGAGCGCGCGATCCTGGGTTCGCCGTTGGCGGCGAACGACCTCCGCGCCGACCACCTGCGCGCCTCCCTCACCCGCCTGCCCGATGGCCAGATCGAGGTCATCCCATTCACGCGCCAGGACTCCGGCATGCTGCGCCGGCTGGCGGCCAGCGAGGCGCTAGTGCTGCGTGCGCCGCATGCCCCCGCCGCACCGGCCGGCGAGGCGGTCGAGATCCTGCGTCTGGACCGTTACGGGATCTGACGCTTGCGGTGTGAAGGCGCTTGACCCCCGACAGAGAACCAATATAGAACAACCCATTGAGTTGCCTGTTTGTTCCGTGATCCAGCGTGGTCCGGCATCGGGCGACGGGTCATGCAGGCCGGTCGCAGCATCGGGACGGCCGTGGGAGGGGATTCCGATGCTCACGCGCAAGCAGCACGAGTTGCTGAGCTTCATCGATCGGCATCTCAGGCAGACCGGGTTCTCGCCTTCCTTCGACGAGATGAAGGACGCGTTGAACCTGCGTTCCAAGTCCGGCATCCATCGGCTGATCTCGGCACTGGAGGAGCGCGGCTTCCTCAGTCGCCGCCATCATCGCGCCCGCGCGCTGGAAGTGCTGCGGCTGCCAGAGCTGCCCGGCATCCAGCCTGGCGCGGCAGTCGAGGTCGAGGCGGATGCCGATCAGGCGGCCGCGTTTGCGCCGAACGTCATACGCGGCGACTTCTCGCAGCGGCTCGTCGGCGTGCGGGCGGCGGCAGATGCCGGCGCGGTGCAGCTGCCACTCTACGGGCGGATCGCCGCCGGCCAGCCGATCGAGGCGCTGCGTGATACCGGGGCGCACATCGAGGTACCGCTGGCGCTGATCGGCAGCGGCGAGCACTACGCGCTGGAGGTGGCCGGCGACTCGATGATCGAGGCCGGCATCCTGGACGGCGACACCGCCATCATCCGGCGCGAGGACAGCGCCGAGAACGGCCAGATCGTGGTGGCGCTGATCGACGACATCGAGGTCACGCTGAAGCGCCTGCGCCGTCGCGGCAGCGCGGTGGCGCTGGAGCCGGCCAACGCGCGTTACGAGACGCGGATCGTGCCGTCCGACCGGGTGCGCGTGCAGGGCCGTCTGGTCGGGCTGCTCCGCCGCTACTGAGCGCCGGAGCCGGCCGGTCCAGAGCATCTTCACCTGATCAGATCATCCACCTGATCGGGATCTGCTGCAGCGTTTCCAGCGCCGGCATCAATGCCGCCAGGTGTTCCACCGCCTCGGGATCGACCTGCTCTTGGGGTGGGATCTCGGCCAGCACCCGGACCGCGCCGTGCCGCTCGATCGCGCTGCGGTTCCCGGGCGAGACCAGGCCGTTCAGGATCACGCCGGCGACGGGGACGCCGCGACGACGGAGCGCCTCCAGGCTGAGCAGGGTGTGGTTGATGGTGCCGAGCGTGGAGCGCGCGACCAGGATGGCCGGCAGGCCGAACCCGGCGATCAGGTCCACCATCAGGGTGTCCGCATCCACCGGCACCAGCACCCCGCCCGCTCCTTCCACCACCAGCGGCGGATCGTCTCCGGCGCTCAGCGGCGCCGGCAGCGCCGGGATGCGATCGATGGCGACGCCTTCCAGGCGCGCGGCATCCTCCGGCGACAAGGGAGCCCGAAGTGCTGCCGCCGGCGGGTGCATGCGGTCGGCGAGCAGGCCGGCAAGCTCGCGAACGACCGCGCTGTCGCCGGGATCAATGTCGAGCCCGGTCTGCAGCGGCTTCCAGTATTCCGCCGACCAGGCGCGTACCAGGCAGGCGGAGACCAGGGTCTTGCCGATCCCGGTATCGGTCCCGGTCACGAACACGCCGCGGCGCGACGCACGGTGCAGGCTGCCGTAGGCGATCCGGTACGACGCCACGCTGCCGTGCTCGGCCTCGAAGCGACGCAGCACGCGACGCATCCGGCCGGCCCCGAGCGGGCGCCGCGCCTCGGCGGGGAGGTCGGCGCCGATGCCGCGCAGGCCGCGCAGGAAGGACAGCCCGTCCGGGTAGGCGACCGCCACCGTCTCGGTGTCCCAGCTGCCGCCGGCCGCGGCCAGCCGGTCCGAATGCGGATGATCGAGGCCGCCATCGGCCACGCCTTCCGAGGCATGCGCGGCCCGCCATCCATCCAGCGTGCCGGCAACCGGGATCGCGACGTGCAGGGTCCCGCCGGGCGCCAGCAGCCGGACCAGCGCGCGCAGCGATGATACCGGATCGCCAAGCCACTGCAGCGCGAGGCTGGAGCAGATCAGGTCGAAGCCGCCCGCAACGGCCGGCTGCATCGCGTCGGCCGCCAGCAGCAGCAGCCGGTCATCGGCGGGCAGGCGCTCGCGGCAGACACGCAGCATCGCGGGGGACAGGTCGGTCGCCACGATCGTCGCCGACGGCAGGAGGCGGCGCAGTGCCTCCGTCAGCAGCCCGGTGCCGCAGCCGATCTCCAGGATGCGCACCGGACGTGCGGGATCCGCCATGGCGGCGGCGACGCGTCCGGCCAGGCGGCCGGCGACCAGACGCTGCAACGGCGCGAAGCGGTCATAGCTGGCAGCGGCGGTGTCGAAGCGGCGGCCGACCGCCCGGCTGCGGCTCACCCGGCGAACCGGCGCAGCTGCCCGGCGCACCATTCCGGCTCGGCCAGCGGCAGCACGTGGCTGCCGCCCGGGTGCCAGGCGATGTCGGCCTCGGCAAAGCAGGCGCGGGTCATGCCCGGGGTGGCGACCCGGTCAGCCTCGGATGCCAGCGCCAGCAGCCGCACCCCGCGCATGTCGGCGCGGCAATCCTGCACCGCCAGGCGCTGCAACCCTTCGCACAGGCGGTCGCGCCGGATCGGCCCGACCGAGGGTGGCAGGCCGCAGCGGTCGCGGAACGCCTGCACCGTGCCGTCCGGATCCTCCCGCAGCCGGCGGGTCATGCGGTCGAGCACCCGTCTCGGCGTCCCGACCGGGAAGTCGGCCGCTTCCGCGAACCGGGTGAAGCCGTTGATCGCGACCACGCCGGCACAGCCGGGCGGCAGATCGGCCAGCAGGTCGAGCAGCCCGGCCGAATGCCCCACCGCGATCGCTCCCGCCGGCACCGCTGGCCGCTGCGGGCGGGCTCCGAGGTAGCCGCGCTCGATCGCCAGCGTCTCGAACCCGTCCAGCGCCGTCCGAAGCCGATCCCAGATCGTGGCGTCGCAGCCCCAGCCGTGCGCCAGCAGCAGGCAGGGCCGGCTCATCCGCCCGCACTCCCAGGCGCTGGATCGGCCAGCGCGCCGGCCAGCGCCTCGACGATCCGGTCCACCGTCGCCTCGTCATGCGCCGCCGTCATCGCCAGCCGGATCCGGCTGGTGCCGGGCGGCACGGTGGGCGGGCGGATCGCGGTGCCGAGCACGCCGCGACGCTCCAGGGCGGCGGCGAGCGCCATCGCGGCGGCGGCCTCGCCGACTGCGACCGGCACGATCTGCGTGGTCGAGCTGGTCTCGCCGAGATTGTACTCGCGCAGCGCCGCCCGCACCCGGTCCGCCGACGCGTGCAGGTGGCGTCGTTCGGCGTCCATCCCCGGCAGCAGGTCGAGGGCGGCATCGATCGCGCCCAGCACCGGCGGCGGCAGGGCGGTGGTGTGGACGAAGCCGGAGCAGGCGTTGACCAGGTAGTCGCACAGCACGCGCGAGCCGGCGACATAGGCGCCGAAGCCGCCGAACGCCTTGCTGAAGGTGCCCATGACCAGGTCCACGCCACCGGCCTCGACCGACAGGCCGGCGCCACGTGGCCCGAGCACGCCGGTCGCATGCGCCTCGTCCACATAAAGAAAGGCGTCGTGCGCCTCGGCGATGCCGCGCAGCGCTCCGAGGTCGGCGCGGTCGCCGTCCATGCTGAACACGCTCTCGGTGACGACGAAGCGGCACGTCCCCTCAGGCGCATGGGCAGCGAGAAGGGCCCGGAGATGATCGAGGTCGTTGTGTCGATAGCGGTGCAGCCGCACCCCGCCGGCAGCGATGCCGTGGAGCAGGCTGCCGTGGATCAGCCGGTCGGCGAACACCAGCGGCAGGGCCCTGCCCTGCCCGGCCGCCTTCAGCAGCGCCGGCAGCACCGCCGCGTTGGCCTGCCAGCCGGACGCGAACAGCAGCGCTGCCTCGCATCCCTTGTAGGCGGCCAGCCGCGCTTCCACCCGCAGGTGCAGGTCGAGCGTCCCGGTGACCAGCCGCGACGCGCCGGCGCCGGTGCCATGCCGCGCCGCCCAGTCCGCGGCCCGATCGGCCAGCGCCGGGTGGTGCGACAGCCCGAGATAATCGTTGGCGGAGGCGTTGATCAGGCGTCGGCCGTCGCGCGCGACCACGCCGCTCCCGGCGGTGACGGGAAGGAGGTCGCGTCGGAGCCGGCGCCGTGCCAGGTCCTGCAGCGCCTCGCCGAGAACGGGATCCAGACGGGACATGAGGCGCACAGTCCTGCCGGAACGGGCCGGGCCGGGTCAATGGAGCGCCG
>CAXUDP010000003.1:0-70859 GCA_964249735.1 uncultured Acetobacteraceae bacterium
CGTCGGGGAACACCGTGCGCAGCCCGTACAGGAACCAGTCCAGCTCCTCCGGCCGCCCGAGGAAGATGCCACGCAGCACCAGCGCCACCACCCGGTCGGGATGCGCCTGCGCATAGGCCAGCGCCAGGGTGGAGCCCCAGGAGCCGCCGAACAGCACCCAGCTCGCGATGCCGAGATGGCGGCGCAGGCGCTCGATGTCGTCCAGCAGGGTGGCGGTGGTATTGTCGCGCAAGGCTCCCTGCGGACGCGAGCGCCCGGCGCCGCGCTGGTCGAAGATCACCACCCGCCACGCCTGCGGATCGAAGAAGCGCCGGTGCACGATCCCGGCCCCGGCGCCCGGGCCGCCATGCAGGAACAGCACCGGCCGCCCGTCCGGACGCCCGACCTGCTCCCAGTACATCACGTGCGCGGCCGGCTCCGTGGTCGCCTCGAGCGGCAGGTAGCCGGCCGCGAACGGTTCGATCTCGGGAAACAGGTCACCACTCGCCATGCCGCACTATACGCAGCCGCGGAACGGCAGCCAGGGCGCGATCCGATGCCGTCGCGACGCCGCGTGCGGATGCGCGGGCGCCATGCATGCCCTATAGGACACGCACCCATGCCACCCCTTCCCGCACCCGCCGGCGTCCGGCCGCCCGATCACCCGGCCGCCCGGACGTTCCTCGTCGCCGGCGCCCTGCTCGGCCTGCTCACGGTGGCGATCGGCGCGCTGGCGGCGCACCTGCCCGACCGGATGCTGGCGCCGGGCGGCCGCGAGCTGCTGCGCAGCGCGGTGCAGATGCAGGGCTGGCACGTCCCGGCGCTGCTCGCCTGCGGCCTGCTTGCCGAGCGGCACGGCCATGGGCTGCTCCGGGCGGCCGGCCTCGCCTTCGGGCTCGGCATCGCCTGCTTCTGCGCCGGCGTCTACGCGCTCGGCTTCGACGGCGACGCCGCCTGGGCCCACCTGGTCGGCCACGCCGCCCCGTTCGGCGGCAGCGTGCTGATGGGCGGCTGGCTGCTGCTGGCGCTCGCCTGCCTCCAGCGGCGCGCGTGACGGAGGGCTGCGGCGGCGCCTACCTGGCGTCGGAAGGCAACGAGGCGGTGCTGGCAGAGGAGCTCGACCGCCGCGGCATTGCCGTGTCCGGCTGGCTGGGCCGGCTGGCGCTGTCGCCGGACCCGCCGGCGGCGGCGTTCTGGGCGCTGGACCAGTGGACCGCACCGGAGCTGCTCGCCTGCGTCTCCATCGGCGACGCGGTCGCCGCGCTCCGCGACCGGCAGCGCAACTGGAGCCACCTGCCGGCGCTGCACCACCGCCGTTCCGCCCTGATCGCCGCCCGGCTGCCGCCGGTAAAGGCGGCGCCGCTTCGCTTCCCGGCCGCCGCCCCCACCGCGCCGCTCGGCGCCTGGACCCTGCTTGCGCCGGACCGCCTGCTGCTCAGCACCACCAAGACCAGCCCGTTCCCACAGGGCCTCGCCCGCTTCCACGAGGATCGCACCGGGCCGCCGAGCCGCGCCTACCTCAAGCTGTGGGAGGCCTGCGCCCGCCTGGGCGCCTGGCCGCAACCCGGCGAGACCTGCCTCGACCTCGGCGCCTCCCCCGGCGGCTGGACCTGGGCGATCGCCAGCCTGGGCGCCACGGTGACCGCGATCGACCGCGCGCCGCTCGACCCGCGCGTCGCCGCGATGCCGGGGGTGCGGTTCCGTCCCGACAGCGCCTTCGGGCTGGATCCCGCCGGCGAGGCGCCGGTGGACTGGCTGTTCAGCGACATCATCGCCTACCCCGCCCGCCTGCTGGCTCTCGTGCAGCGCTGGATCGCCGCCGGCACCGCACGCCGGATCGTCTGCACGATCAAGTTCCAGGACCCGACCGACCACGACGCCGCCGACGCCTTCGCTGCGATCCCCGGCGCCCGGCTGCTGCACCTGTCGCACAACAAGCACGAATTAACGTTCCTGTGGCTGCGAGATGCGACCCGGGCTTGACGAGATACCAGGATGTCTACGCAGCGAACGGCACTTCAGCAGCCTGATGCGCGGAGGCATAAACCACCCGGCGTTCAGCGGCTTGGGCCAAGACGTCGACGATCCGGCCAAGGCCACCGATTCCGACCCGACTTAGCCCGGCAGCCACAACATTGCGGGACGACCGGTCGGTGACAGGTTCCCGATAATCGAGTTCATGATCCACGGCCTGAACACCGACCGCCAGCGCGACGAGTGTTTCGCGTTCTACCGTGCCAGTTCCAACGCCGACCAGATGACAATGCAGAAGACCAAGCGCGGCGACTTCCGCCTGCATCTGATCGGCAGGCCGGGCATCAGCGAGGACTGCATCACCCCCGTGCACCAGGACGGTTTCGACCAGCTGCGTCGCACGCTCCCGGCCGTATCAAAAGTCTTCATCCCCGGCACGGTTACGGTGCGATGATCCGGCTCGGCGGGATCGTCCTTGGCCTGGCCGCCATCCTCCTGTTGGCGCTTGTCCTGGACATGGCCCTGCAACGCAGCGACCGGGTCGGCAGCATACTGCACAGGCTGAACCAATCGGGCTGGTTCATCAGTTTCAGGCACAGGCTGGGCGTGACCGCGCCGGAGGACCAGGAGGCCCTGCTGGACGGGCTGTGCGACGCGCTGAGCCTCCTCGTCAGCGTCGCCGTGGTGACGACGGCGTTCCGCTGGATCGCGCCTCGACGCAGCAGGACCGGTCGGCTCGACCGGCGCCCCGGCTAGATGTCTGAACGCGCTCCGCTGCCCTCGCGCACGCAGATCACCAGCCGCCTGCGACGAGGGCCACCCTGCTCCACCGGTCGGTGGCCGTGCAGTAGAAATGGTAGAACGTCCCGCCCAGCCGGCCATCCCCACTGTCGCCCACCTTGCACGGCGAGGTGCTGGTCGAGGGCACCACGAAGCCGTCGTAGCGTATGTCTGGCGCCAGCAATGGGCTGTCGAACCGGGTCAGCCCGTCCTCGACGTCCAGCACGCCCTTGCCGTTGCCACCCTGCACGCCGCCGCCGGACCTGAGCTGCACGTCGAAGGCGTTGCGCCCGGCAAAGCTGCCGTCCCTCGCAGCCACGGAATGCAGGTCGATCACCCCCGCCGCGCCCGCATCGCCGTTCGGCGATGCGATCCCGGGCGCTCCGACGTCGAGCCCACCCGCGAAGCGCGGCAGCAGGTTCCACTGCGTCGCGGTGCCGAGATGCCGACCATCCTGCTCGATCGTGTCGCGGCCGCAATGGATACTGGTGAAGATCGGGTGCTGGGTGACGTCGGCGGTGGTTCCGCTGTCGCGGTAGCAGACGCCGGTGACCGCACCGGTCGCCGGATTCCTGCCGGTGTCCGACGCCACCTCGATGTTGTCGAATGCCACCGGGCCGCCGGATGCCACGATGCCGTTGTCGAAATGCGTGACGATGTCGTCGGAGAACTGCGACGGGTCCGGGTTCGGTGTGCCGAAGCCGGAATAGAAGATCGCGGTGGCGGCGTAGCCCGGCCCCTCGTAACCCGCGGTCGGACCATAGAAGGTGTCGTGGTCGCTCTCGACGGTGGTGCCACCGGACGCGGAGAAGAACACCGGGTTCGTGCGCATCGGCGGCGCCACGTTGTAGAAGAAGTTGTGGTGGCTGAACACGGTCGACACGTTGTCCAGCAGCACCATGTTGCTGCTCGCCCCCACCGAGCTGTCCGCAAGCACCAGGCTGCCGGTCAGGGAGTTCGGCGGCGCCAGCCAGCTCACCCCGACCCTGACCCCCACCGTGAACAGCTTGTCCAGCACCACGCCCTGGATCGCCTGCCCGTCGATCCGCACCGCGGTATTGCCGCCCTCGATCAGGGCGTCGGTCACGTCGAAATTGCCCTGCCCTCCGGTGCGGAACGCCGCCGCGGTGCTGTGGTACCAGATCGGGATCGACGTGGCGTTGCCGCCGAGTGCCGTGTCGGTCCACACGATCCGTCCCAGCCGCACGTTGCTCATGTCCTGGAGGAAGAAGCCGCCCGCCCAGTTGTTGGCGCCGTCGTACCAGCCGCGCGCGTTGGTGAAGACGATGTCGTCGAACAGTTCCGGCGCCATGAACGAGGCGCCCTCGCCCGGCATGCCGATCACCGAGATCGCGGTGCCCGCATAGCCCTTCTGCGTTCCGCCCGGCACCGAGTTGCTGCCTCGTCCCGCGGCCGCCGGAACGATCCTGGTATCGGCCTCGAACTGGATGCCGGAGACCCGCACCGACTGTCCGGGCCACAATCCCTGGCGATGGATGTCGGTCCTGTTGCCGCCGGGGTTGCGGTTCATCCGGATCCGGAAGCCGTCGATGCCGCCTTCGAACTGCAGCTGCGTGTTCGCCGAGCCGTCGCCGCGGATCGCCAGGCTCGTGTTCGGGCCGAACTCGAACTCGATGGCACGGGTCAGGACGTAGCGCCCGGATGGCACGTCCAGCTCGACCGCGCCGTTACCCGCCAGCCGGCCGGCCAGGGCCGAGACCCGTGCCGCATCCATGCCGGCGACGCGGTCGGCATGGCCGGTCACCACCAGGGCCGCGTTGGCGAAGGCCTGCGTGTCGTCGGTCGAGCCGTCGCCCCTGGCGCCGAACTCCCTGATGTCCAGGTGCCCGACGATGCCGATGCCCGACATCCGCACGGGCCGCGTATCAGGCGGCCGCCCCTGCGCGCCCGCCGTTCCGGACAGCGGCAGGGTGCCGATCAGGATCGCCAGCACCGCGACGATGCTTCGACCCCGGTTCCGGCCGATGGCCGCCGCCGCCCGCACGGGTTTCATGATCCTGCCGGCTGGATGCGGACGAACCTGCCGGTCACATCGACAGCGGGCAGGCCCGTTCCCGAATCCTCCATCGCCTATCGCCAGAACCTGCTGGTCACCGAAGTGGGCTACCGATGGGACCTCGACCCTGTAGAAGGTGAACGGGCCGAAGCTGAAAGGAGCGGAGCCGGCGTTGCCGGGGCAGCCGAGGGCGGACTCGACATTCAGTAGAGTGGCGGCGGACATGGAGGCCTCGCGCGGAGGCCTGGGCCGCCGTCAGAAGGGATTGTTCGCTTGGCCTGCGGATCCACCGAGATGCGCGAAACCATGGACAGCGGAACAGGTGCGGAAGCTGTTCAAGGCGCGTGTGCTACCGGCAAGAGAAACAGTCACTGGAGCCTTGGAGCCGAAAATGAGAGTTGCGCTCCCAGCCTTGTCCATGGCGTCCATGATGTCAGTGAGATCGGCTTCTGCAATAGTCCCCGACAACGTCGTAGCGTTTAAGGTTTCCATGTGAACCGTCTTCATGACGCTCCCGATCTTGACTGTAACGTCACCAGAAGCATCAGCTGACAGTGACCAGCTGTCATTACCAGAGCGAAAATCCAGACTAGTCTCATCCGACCTAAAAGTTATTCTTTGATCAGTCGAACCGGTTGCGCAGATTTTCACGGCTGGGCCATCGCTGAACGTTAGCGCAACCCAGTGACCGCTTGCTTCATCCACGGAAGGCTGAAGATCATCGGCAAGAGCCGGCAGGCCAAATGCCAGGAACCCAACAACAAAAGCAACGAGCGCAACGAGACGCATGAACAACCCCAGGTTGGGGCGGACAATTGCGCGACTATCGCGTTTTGGCAAGCATCTTGTTCGCTTCGGCTACGTTCTAACTCACGGCACGCCTGGCCGCTGCACGACCTCCATAGGATCCGGGCTGTCCCCTGCGGCGCCGGAGCGCGTCGCCTGCATCGTCTGATGATGCATCACGATAATGTTCAGCACCCGGCCGTCCAGGTTGACCGTAAGGGCAATCGGCTGCATGTGGACGGCACCGCCCGTCGTGCTTCAGCCTGAATGGCCGCGTGTCCTCGTCGTTGCCGCCGAACCCGGTCGCAGGCGGGACAGCCCGCCGTCGCCCGGCCATGACCTGGACGGTGACGGCACGTGCGTCGATATCTGCTCTCCCCGCTATCGGCTCAGGCGTCGCAGCCGACGCCGGACCCGGTTCGACACGGCATCCCAGGCCACGGCGCGAACGATGAGGCGTTCAGCTGCACGATGCCTCCTGCCATCGAGAACGACCGGCATGTCGTCGTCCCGCCGGGCATGATGGACACGGGAACCGGCCTGCATGGCCGGCACCTTCCTCCATGGCCGACGGCAGCACGATCCACGCCCCGGGGATCGGTCCATCAGCCGCCGGTCGTCCCAAGGGCGCTACTGCGACGGCCCGGGGTTCACGTTGCCGCAGGCCTTCGCCATCGCCGCACCCGCCGGCGCCTGGCAGACCCGGGCCGCGTCCGGGCCGCAGGCCGCGGTCGCCGTGTCGTAGTCGGACCCGAGCACGTCGCGGGCGATGTCCAGGCTCGGGTTCGGCTTGTCCTCGGTGCCGGATCCGTTCCGGCTCAGCGCCGTCACCTGGTCCTCGGTCTGGTGCACCCGGGCCATCGCCTCCAGGCACGTCTTGCCCGCCGCCGGCATGCGCAGCCGGAGCACGGCCAGCACGCGGTCGAGGTTCTGGCGCGCGCCGCCTTCCGCGTCCTGCGCCGAGGCCTGGCCGATCCCGCACAGCAGGCCGAGCGCCGCCACCGCCGCAACACGCCTCGATCCCATCGCCCGCTCCCCTGCCGGTCCGCGTCACGGCCCAGACCTTTTGTCTTGACGAGCATCCTCGCCGGTCAGGCGATGACACCTGATCCGGTGATGCTCTAGCGGAACCGTGTAACGGTTGGACGACGTCCGACGTCAATGCACCTAGCATCAACGCGTCGGCGTCAATCCGCCAGCATCAGTGCGGACGTGCGTCCCAGGCGGCGATCTGGTCCACCGAGGCCTGCGGCGACATCGCGCGCGCGTTGCCGAGCGCCAGCGTGCCGTCCGGATCCAGCAGCTTTCCCTGCGGGGTCAGCACCAGCACGGTCGGGATCTGCTTCACCGTGACGCCGTAGCGGGCGGCCACGTCCATGTTGACGTTGAACCGGTCGACGTTGACCATCACCGTCTCGAACCGGCTGTCGCGCCACGCCCTCACCGCCGGCATCTGCATCACCCCGTTGAGCATGCGGCAGTCCGGGCACCAGTTGGCGCCGAAGTCGATCAGCACGTCGCGGCCGCTCCTGCGCGCGGCGGCGAAGGCGGCATCGACCTGCGCATGCGCGTCGGCGGCCGTGTCGTAGGGATGCGGGCTCGGCACCGGCTGCGTCGCCGGCAGGTTGCTGGGCGGGGGAAGCCCGACCGCGAGCGCACCCCCCGTGGTCGCGAGCATCAGGCTGGCGGCGAGCAGGGCGGGACCGAGGATGTGCATGCACGGGACTCCGGGGTTGCGATGACGCCACGCCCGGACCTCGCGAGCGAAGGGTGGGCGGGCGCGGGATGGGAATAACGTGATCCATGCCATCTCGTGTAGAACTCGCCAAACCACAAGGAGGCTGGGATGATTGAACTATACTACTGGACCACGCCGAACGGCCACAAGATCACGCTGTTCCTGGAGGAGGCCGGTCTCGAGTACCGGGTGATCCCGGTGAACATCGGCAAGGGCGAGCAGTTCGAGCCTTCCTTCCTCCGGGTGGCGCCGAACAACCGCATCCCGGCGATCGTGGACCATGCGCCGGCGGATGGCGGCGAGCCGGTGTCGCTGTTCGAGTCCGGCGCGATCCTGCTCTACCTGGCCGACAAGACCGGCCGCTTCGTCCCGGACAGCCTGCGCGGCCGCGCCGAGGCGCTGCAATGGCTGTTCTGGCAGATGGGCGGCCTCGGGCCGATGGCCGGGCAGACCCACCATTTCCGCAACTACGCGCCGGAGAAGATCCCCTACGCGATCAACCGCTACGTCAACGAGACCAACCGCCTCTACGGCGTGCTGGACCGCCGGCTGGCCGACCGCGCCTTTCTCGCCGGCGACGCCTACACGGTCGCCGACATGGCGAGCTATCCCTGGATCCTGCCCGACGCGCAGGGCCAGTCGATCGACGACTTCCCGCACCTCAAGCGCTGGCACGACGCGATCAAGGCCCGTCCGGCCACCACCCGCGCCTACGACCTGGTGCGGACGGTCAACCCCGGTGCCGGCGGCATCCGGACCGAGGAGGAGCGCCGGGTGCTGTTCGGGCAGACCGCCGCGTCGCTGCCGCCGCGCGCCTGAGCCCGGCCGGTGCCGGCCTCCCCGCACGCGGCCGCCTGCCCCCGCCACGACCCGGCGCATGACGGCGAGGATGGCAGCCCGGCCGTGTCCTGCTAAGCAGGTCGCCATGCCGACCAGCCGGACCCGCCGCCCGACCGTGCCTCCTGCCGCCAGACCGCCTGCCCCCCAGCTCCCGCCGGGCTGGCGGGCCAGGCGCTCGGTCCGCGGCCGGATCGTGCAGCGCGTGCTGGTGGCGCTCCTGGCCGGCCTCGCCCTGCTGGCGCTGCA
Source organism: uncultured Acetobacteraceae bacterium (assembly GCA_964249735.1). Lineage (GTDB taxonomy): Bacteria > Pseudomonadota > Alphaproteobacteria > Acetobacterales > Acetobacteraceae > Lichenicola. The sequence goes on from CAXUDP010000003.1 coordinate 8,361, forward strand.
GCGCTCCGGGCTGCTGGACCGGTTGTCCGGCAGCGCGTTCCCGTCGGCCCTGGACTGGTCCAGCGATTATCCCCTGGTGGAGCACCTGCGCCGGCTGGTGGTGCGGGACCGGCTGACCCGCGACTCCCCGGACTGCCTGCTGTTCGTGATCAACGGCAACGATCCCCCGGACGCGACCCGGATGGACGTGATGGAGAAGCATTCCGGCTCCTGTCCCGGCACCCGCGGCCAGCTGCCCAAGCTGTTCACCCTCAAGGTGGACCGCGCCGCGCGCAGCGTGCAGAGCGACAACGGGTCGCCCGGCTCGTTCCACCCGCTGCCATGACGGACGAGCCGCCCCCGCCCCCCGGCGACGAGACGTCTGAGCCGGTCCGGCGCGACTTCCTGTCCCTGGTCACGATCGCGACCGCGGGTCTCGGCGCCTGCGCCTTTGCCTGGCCGTTCCTCGACAGCCTCGGCCGACGCACCGCGCCCGACGACGCCGACACCGCGGTCGATGTCGACCTGGCACCCCTGGCGCCCGGACAGCAGGTGGTGGCGGTATGGCGTGGCATGCCGGTGTTCGTGGTCCGCCGCACCGCGGACACGCTGCACCGCCTCCAGGCGGCGACCACGCAGCACCTGCTGCGCGATCCGAACTCGGCCGAGCGCCAGCAGCCCACCTACGCCGCCAACTGGCATCGCTCGATCGTGCCGGAGTTCGGGGTCATGGTCGGGATCTGCACCCATCTCGGCTGCGTGCCGAAGTTCCGCCCAGGGTCCGGGTCGGAGCCGGAACCGGCCGGCAGCGGCGACTGGCCCGGCGGCTATGCCTGCCCCTGCCACGGCTCGCGCTTCGACCTTGCCGGCCGCGTGTTCGAGGGCGCGCCGGCGCAGTACAACCTGCCGGTGCCGCCTTATCGGCTGATGGAACCGTCGCGGTTGCGCATCGGCGTCGATCCGGACGGCCCCGCCTTCGACTTCGACAGCATCCGCAAGATCTGAGCACGACCCGGCACGCGCGGACCGACCGCTCCCTGCGCGATCTTGACGTTTTGTTAGTGTCCTTGCGGCATGGTCTTCCGCGTTGTCGCGTCCGTTTGGGACAGGCTAGGATGCGTGCACACCGACATTGACGTCCTGTTAGCGTGATGGGCCAGCCGCGCGGCATCCCGACGCGCAACAGCGTTCTGCCGCCGCTTTCATAACGTTTTCGCAACAATCATGCCGCACCCTGCCGTGCGCCACGACAAGAATGGACCGCACGATGACGACATGGACCGGTGCCGGCAGGACCACCTCCTGGGATGACGCCGGCAACTGGTCCGGCGGCGCCATTCCGGTCTCCTACGGCGCGGTCAGCATCGGCATGGCCGGGGCATCGGTGGTGGTGTCGGTCGCGAGCGGGTCGGGCCCGCGCGCCGCCAGCCTGACGATCGGCGACGGGCATGTCGGGGAAACGGTCCAGCTCGACCTGGCCGGCAGCTTCTCGCTGGACGGCAGCGGGATCCTGGTGTCCGGAGGTGCGGCGCTTTCCAGCATCGGCGGCGCCATCGACCTGTCCACAGGCGGCCTCGCGGTCGCGTCCGGCGGCAGCTACACCGAGACCGGCGGCACCCTGACCGCGAGCACGCTGGGCAACGCCGGCACCACGGTCCTGACCGGCGCCGTCGCGGTGGCGGCCGCCGCCGCGAACAGCGGCACCCTGACCGAGACCGGCACGCTGTCGATCGGATCGGGCCTGGTCAACAGCGGCACGATGACCCTGGCCGGCACCGTGACGGACTCGGCCGGCCTGACCAACACCGGCCACGAAACGCTGTCCGGCGCGGTCACGGTCGGCGCCTCGCTGTCCAACTCCGGCACCATGGTCGTCACCGGCAGCGTCAACCTACTCGGCGAAACCATCATCGGCATGGGGTCGATCGACATCGACGGCGGCCGCCTCGGCACCAGCGCCACGCCGATCTCGATCGTCGGCAGCCAAGGCTTCACCCTGGAGAACGGCGGCTTCCTGTCGCTGCGCAACGGCATCGGCGCCACGGTCGACTTCGGCAGCGGCGGCGGCACGCTGTCGCTGCAGGACGAGATCGGGATCGTGACGACACCGATCCGGAACTTCGGCGTCGGCGACAGGATCGAGATCGCTGGCCTGGACATCACCGGCGACACGGTGATCGCGAACGGCAACAACAGCTACACCATCGCCCTGGACGCCGGCCCGTACTACGCTCCGGTGGTGCTGACCGGCGTGACGCTGGCCGCCGGCGTGAAGCCCTCGCAGATCGCGCTCTCGGTGTCCGGCGGCGAGACGATCGTATCGATCGCCTGCTTCCTGTCCGGCACCCGGATCGCGACCGCCGCGGGCGAGGTTGCGGTCGAGCAGGTCGCGGTCGGCGACCAGGTGGTGGCGATCGAGCACGGCCGGCGCACGCTGCGCCCGGTGCGCTGGCACGGCAGCCGCACGGTGGACCTGTCGCTGATGGACGCCGACGACGCGCGCGAGGCGGCGCCGGTGCGTATCCGCGCCGGCGCCTTCGCCGATGGCGTGCCGTCGCGCGACCTGCTGATCACCCCGGAGCACTGCGTGCTGGTCGACGACAGGCTGGTGCCGGCGCGCATGCTGGTGAACGGGTCGAGCATCGTGCGCGAAGCCGGCCTGCACCGCTTCACCGTGCACCACATCGAATGCGATCGGCACGCCATCCTGCTGTCGGACGGGCTGCCCACTGAAAGCTACCTCGACACCGGCAACCGTCGCGGCTTCGGCACCCCTGCCGACGACGCCACCGCGACCCCGTCCGGCTGGGCCGACGCGGCGGCGCCGCTGGAAACCGGCCGCGGCTTCGTCGAGCCGATCTGGCACCGCCTGGCCGCCCGCGCCGCGTCGACCGGCCAACCGGTCGCGGCCTCGACCGTTCCCGCCACCACCACCGACCCGGCACTGCGCATCCGCCTGGACGACGGCAGCCTGCTCGCCGCCGCCCGCCGAAAAAGCGGCCGCCACGTCTTCGTGCTGCCTCCCGGCACGCGCGGCGTTGCGATCACGTCGCGCGTGTTCGTGCCGTCGCGGATCGAGGGACCCTTCGTCGACGACCGCCGTCGCCTCGGCGTCGCGGTGCGCGACGCCCGGCTGTGGACCGGGCTGCACACGCGCATCCTGTCGGTCGATCCGGCAGCCGGGGGCTGGCACGCGGCGGAGACAGGCGCGCAGGCGGTGTGGACCGACGGCGCCGGCCGGCTCGAGCTGGACCCGTCAGACTCCGCCACGGTGCTGGAGCTGGAGCTGGTCCTCGCCGGCCGCTACCTCCTTCAGGACTGCCAAGCCCTTCAGGTCGCCGCTTGACGGAAGGCGGGCCGGCGGTCAGGTTCCGGCCGCCAGACGGCTGGACGGTCGCTGTCGCCGCGGGACCTCGTGTCCCGTTGCGGTGGAGGAAAGTCCGGGCTCCACGGGAGAACGGTGCCGGCTAACGGCCGGCGGGGGCGACCCCAGGGAAAGTGCCACAGAAAACAAACCGCCCGCACGGCGTGATCCCGGCAACGGGGTTCATGTTGCGGGCAAGGGCGAAACGGTGCGGCAAGAGCGCACCGCGCTTCCGGCAACGGCGGCGGCAGGGCAAACCCCACCGGGAGCAAGACCGAATAGGGGCGACGGGAGCCGGCACTCGTGTCGGTCTCCGGAGGCTCTCCCGCCTCGTCGTCCGGGTTGGTCGCGCGAGGCACGCAGCGATGCGTGTCCCAGAGGAATGACCGTCGCGCGGGCTCACGCTTGCGCACAGAACCCGGCTTACAGGCCGTCTGGCTCTTCCACACCCCGGTTGGGTCGGCGCATGCTCCCAAGCACCGATTCTCTTGAGAACAAAGAGTGAACAGTATTCCTCGCCGCTGTTGCAAAAACGGATCATTTTTTAGAGACGCTTCAATGCGTTTGTTGGCTGCGAATCGCGGTTTTCCGCCATTTTCACACCGGCTTTAGTTTGACCTCCCACAAATTCCCATGATATCCCACGGTCACCCAAAGCGATCCTCTGCGTGTCTGCTTCGGCACCGCGAGGGAGGCCTGCAACCGGGCCGGCGCATGCGGAATGCGCCACCAGACCATGCCGTGGGGGCGGCTTGAACCGGCGAATCCGGGTGCGGAAGGGGGGCATCGATGAGCGTGTTCCTCGGTGCGCACCAGAACCGGCTGGACGCCAAGGGCCGGGTCTCGATCCCCGCCGGCTTCCGCGCCATCCTGCGTGCCCAGGCCGCCGAATCCCAGCCCGGTGACGCGCTGCTGGTGCTGCGCCAATCGCCCAAGCATCCCTGCATCGAGGCCTGGCCGATGCCGGCCTACCTCCAGCTCGCACCCGTTCTCGACCGCCTCGACCTGTTCAGCGACGACGGCGAGGACATGGCGCTGTCGCTCTACGGCGACGCCTACCCGGTCGACCCGGACAAGGAAGGCCGGATCGTGCTGCCGGACGCCCTGGCGGCCCATGCCGGGGTGTCCGAGGCGGTCGCCTTCATGGGGCTTGGCCGCCACTTCCAGATCTGGGAACCGGCCGCCGCCGAGCGCCGCCGCGCCGAAGCCCGCATCCGCGCCCGCGGCGTCAGCCTGCCCGCCGCCGGAGCCGCGTCGTGAGCGCGCATCGCGATGCCGCTCCCGGCCACCTGCCGGTGATGCTGGCCGAGGTGCTGGAGCAGCTGCGACCGGCCGACGGCGGCACCTATCTCGACGCCACCTTCGGCGGCGGCGGCTACGCGTCGGCGATCCTGGACCGGGCACGCTGCACCCTGTGGGCGATCGACCGCGACCCGCAGGCGATCGCCCGCGGCTTGCTGCTCGCCGCCCGGCTCGGGACCGAGCACGGCGAGCAGCGCCTGCACCTGCTCCCCGGCGGCTTCGGCGACATGCTGGCGCTGCTGGGCGCGCACGGCGTCACCGCGCTCGACGGCGTGGTGCTCGATCTCGGCCTGTCCTCGTTCCAGATCGACCAGGCCGAGCGCGGCTTCTCGTTCCGCAACGACGGCCCGCTCGACATGCGCATGAGCCTCGACGGCCCGAGCGCCGCAGACCTGGTGGCGACCCTGCCGGAAGCCGAACTTGCCGACGTGCTCTACCAGTTCGGCGAGGAGCGGTTGTCGCGACGCATCGCCCGCGCCGTGGTCGCCGCCCGCGCCGAGGCGCCCATCACCACCACGCTGCAGCTCGCCTCCATCATCCGACGCGTGGTGCCGGCCGAGAAGTCCGGCCTCGATCCCGCCACCCGCTCGTTCCAGGCGCTGCGCATCCGCGTCAACGACGAGCTGGGCCAGATCGAGCAGGGCCTGGCACAGGCGGCCAGCCTGCTGCGGCCGCACGGCCGGCTGGTGGTGGTGTCGTTCCATTCGCTCGAGGACCGGATCGTCAAGCGCTTCATGCAGGGCGCCGCCGGCCGCAGCCCCGCGCCCTCGCGTCACGACCCGCGCGGCCTCGACCGCCCCGCCGCCCCGCCCGGCTTCCGGCTGCTGGCCAACCGGGCGCTGCGCCCGGGCGACGCCGAATGCCGCGCCAACCCACGCGCACGCAGCGCCAGGCTGCGCGCGCTCGAACGCCTCGACGTCCTTCCTCCTGACGGGAACGCCTGATGATCCGCCCCCTCACCTGCGTCTGCGCGATCCTGGCCGGTGCCTCGGGCCTCTACCTTTACTCGGAGAAGCACCGCACCACCCTGCTCGACCAGCAGATCAGCGCGGTCGTGTCCGACACCCAGCACATACGCGAGCGCACCGCGATGCTGCGCGCCGAGTGGGCGTTGCTGAACCAGCCGGACCGGCTGCAGGGCCTGGCCACCCGCTTCCTGCCGCAGCTGGGTGCGATGGCGCCGACGCAGTTCGTGCAGATGGCCTCGCTCGACCGGCATCTGCCGGCACCGGGCCCGGAGATCCCGCCGCACCCGATCGCCACGCCGCAGACCGCCCCCGGCCTGGTCGGCCAGGTGCCGTCGGCCGCTTCGCCGGCGCAGGCGCCAGGACCGGCAGCGGTCGCGGACGGCGTCGCGGTCGCCCACGCCGACGCGGCGCCCACCGCAACCGACCGGACGGCGATCCCGGTCCGCCTGGCGCAGGCCCGTCCGTTCCGAAGCGCGCTGGTCCACGCCGCTTCGGCGCGCCGCGAGGTGGAAGTCGCCGACGCCGGAGCCGCGGCGGTCCCGCATGTCCCGGCCGCGCACCGCGCCCTGCACACCACCCCGGTCCGCCTCGCCGCCTACGCCGAGCCGCACAGCCGGCCCGCGGTGGTGCAGGCGGCCAGCCTGTACGCCCACCCGCCGATCGAGGCCGCTGCCGCCTGGCGGCCGGCGCGCGCGAGCTGGCCGGCGCAGCGTCCGGCCACCTACGCGGTGCCGCAGACCATGCCGGCGCTCGGCTCCTCGCTCGGCAGCGGCGGCCATGCCGCGCTTCCCGCCCCGGTGCCGCTGTCGGACGGCAACTGATCCGTGGCGAGCGACGAGCGCATCGGGCCCGGCCAGCGAGCCGAAACCGTCGTCAGCGTGACCGGGCGCGACCTCCAGCAGCGCGCGGCGCTGGAGCGGATGCGCGTGCGCCTGCTCGCCACCGCGGCCGGCTTCAGCTGCCTGTTCGGCGCGGTGTCGCTGAAGCTGGTCGGCGCCACCGTGCTGTTCCCGATGGCGCCGGCGCAGCGGCAGATCGCGCCGCAGGTGCCGCCCATCCCCACGGTGAAGACCGACCCGCACAGCCTGTACGCCGACGACGTCGGACTGCCGCACGTGCACCGCGCCACCATCACCGACCGCAACGGCCAGATCCTGGCGATCTCCCTGCCGCTTGCCGCCGTGTTCGCCAACCCGCTGGAAATCGCCGACCCCGCGGATGCCGCAGCCAAGCTCAGGACCGTGCTGCCGACGCTGGACGCGGACGAAACGATCCGCCGCCTGTCGTCCAAGAAGCAGTTCGTCTACATCGTCCGTGACATCACGCCGGACAAGGAACTGCTGATCAACGACCTCGGCATTCCCGGCATCTATTTCGAGCCCGGCGAGAAGCGCCACTACCCGCTCGGCCGCACCGCGGCGCAGATCATGGGTGCGGTGGACGTCGATGACCACGGCGTCGGCGGCGTCGAGCGTTCCTTCGACCACCGCCTCAACACCGACCACGCCTCGCTGCGCTTGTCGCTCGACGTGCGCGTGCAGGGCGTGGTGCGCGAGGAGCTCGAGGCGGCAAGGGAGCATTTCCAGGCGATCGGTGCCTGCGCCATCGTCATGGACGTGCGCACCGGCGAGATCATCTCGATGGTGAGTCTCCCCGATTACGACAGCAACTTTTATAACAAGGCCACCGACGACGAGCGCTTCGACCGCGCCGTCACCGGCCTGTACGAGCCCGGCTCCACCTTCAAGCTGCAGACCGCGGCCATGGTGCTGCAGGACGGCATCGCCCACGTGTGGGACAGGTTCTCCACCACTCCGATCCATGTCGGGCGCTTCACCATCTCCGACATGAAGACCGATCACTTCGCGCCCTGGCTGGCGATGCCCGAGGCGCTGGCGCTGTCCTCCAACCCGGCCGCCGCGCACATGGCGCTCGACGCCGGCGCAAAGCGCCAGCAGGACTGGCTCCGCAACATGGGCTTCTTCGACCGCGTGCCGGTGGAGCTGCCCGAGGCCGCGCGTCCTCTGCTGCCGCGCCCGAGCAACTGGGGCCTGTCCGCGGTGATGACGGTGGCGTTCGGCCACGGCGTCGCGGTGCCGCCGCTGGCCATCGTGCGCGGCACCGCCGCCACCGCCAACGGCGGCATCCTGGTCAAGCCGACCCTGCTCGCCCGGGACGATCCCGGTCCGGACGACGCGCAGCCGGACGGGGCCGACACCGCCTCGCTGCAGCCCGTCGCCGACACCCTGCCGGACGACCATCCCGCAGCGCCCGAGCCGAGGATCGTGCCGCAGGGCACCCGCGTGCTGTCGGAGGACACCTCCTCCCTGCTCCGTCGCATCCTGCGCATGGTGGTTGCCGGCCCGGACGACGAGCGCACCGGCAAGCAGGCGGAGATCCCCGGCTACTTCGTCGGCGGCAAGACCGGAACGGCGGAAAAGGTCGGCCCGCATGGCGGCTACCTGAAGCACACCAACATCACCGCCTTCACCGGCATCTTCCCGCTGAACGACCCGCACTACGCGGTCTACGTGATGCTCGACAGCCCGATCGCCACGCCGGAAACCCATGGCTGGTACACGTCCGGCTGGAACGCGGTGCCGACCTGGCGCAAGATCGTCGCCCGCATCGCGCCGATGATGGGCCTGTTCCCGGTCACGACGAACGTCGACCAGATCGAGGCCTCGCTGTCGATCCCGATGTCCCCGCCGGTCGGCGGCGGATACAAGGCGCTCGGCCCCGGCAACGATCCCGGCGACCCCCTCGTCCAGTCGCGCCTGGCGAAGCAGGCCCACGACGCCGAACGCGAAGCCCGGGCCGCCCAGAAGGCACTGGGAAAGACCGCGCTCCCCGAGCCGGGCCAGCCCGCCCGGCCGTCCGCACCTGGCCTGCGTCGCGACGTCAGCTACACCGAGCCCGCCGAATGAGTCCGGCTGCCCCGCTCGGCCTGCTCGCCCGCGACCTGGTCGCGGTGCCGCCCGGCGCCGGCACGGTCGCCATCGAGGGCATCGCGCTGGACAGCCGCAAGGTGCGCCCCGGCTACCTGTTCGCGGCCCTTTCCGGCACCGTGCAGGACGGCCGACGGCACATCGCCGACGCGGTCGCGCACGGCGCGGTCGCGGTGCTCGCAGCCTCCGGCACGCGCTGGCCTGACGGGGTCGCCCCGGTGCCGCTGGTGGTGGCCGACGAGCCCGGACGCACGCTGGCCCGTCTCGCCGCGCTCCATGCCGGGCCGCAGCCGGAGCGGATGGTCGCCGTCACCGGCACCAACGGCAAGACCAGCACCGCCGACTTCCTGCGCCAGCTCTGGACCCTGGACCATGTTCCGGCCGCGAGCCTGGGCACGCTCGGCCTGGTTTCCGACGTGATCCTGCCGGAGCAGCCGCCCGCCCTGACCACGCCGGACAGCGTGGCGCTGGCAACGCTTCTGTCCGGCCTCGCGGCACACGGCGTGCGCGCCTGCGCAATCGAGGCCAGCTCGCACGGCCTCCACCAGTTCCGCCTCGACGGGGTGCATCTGTCCGCGGCCGGGTTCAGCAACCTGTCGCGCGACCACCTCGACTACCACGGCACCCTGGACGCCTACCGCGACGCCAAGCTGCGCTTGTTCTCTGAGCTGGTGCCGGAGGGCACGCTCGCCGCCGCCAACGCCGACATGGAGCCGGCGACCCTGGACCGGCTGCGCACCATCGCCGCCGCGCGCCGGCTGATCCTGCGCCTGGCCGGCCGGAACGGCGACGCGATCCGCCTGCAGCGCGCGGTGCCGCGGGCGGACGGCCAGGTGCTGGAGCTGGAGGTGCAGGGACGTCGGATCGAGACGCCGCTCGCCCTGCCCGGCCGGTTCCAGGCCGACAACGCGCTGCTGGCCGCGCTGCTGGCCGAGGCGGACGAGGACCTGCTGCCGTCGGTGCTGTCGCGGCTGCCTGCCCTGCGCGGCGTGCGCGGCCGCATGGAGCTCGCTGCCCGGCTGCCGAACGGCTCGGCCGCCTATGTCGACTACGCCCACACCCCCGACGCGATCGAGCGCCTCCTCGCCTCGCTCCGCCCCCACGCCGCCGAGGCCGGCGGCCGCCTCGTGATCGTGTTCGGCGCCGGCGGCGACCGCGACCGCGGCAAGCGCCCGCTGATGGGCGACGCGGCCGCACGCGGCGCCGACCTCGCCATCGTCACCGACGACAACCCCCGCTCGGAGGACCCGGCCGCGATCCGCGCCGCCATCCTCGCCGCCTGCCCAGGCGCCACGGAGATCGGCGACCGGCGCGCCGCCATCGCCGCCGGCCTCGACGCGCTGCGCCCGGGCGACGTCCTGGTGGTCGCCGGCAAGGGCCACGAGCAGGGCCAGACCGTCGGCGGCACCGTGCATCCGTTCGACGACGCCGCCACCGTGCGCGTCCTGGCAGGCCTGTCATGAGCGCCCTGTGGACCGGCGCCGCCCTCGCCGCCGCCGTGGACGGCCGGTGCGATGGCCTCCTGCCGGACGCCGTCACCGGCATCTCCATCGACACCCGCACGCTGCGCCCCGGCGAGCTGTTCGTGGCCCTGGTCGGCGACACCGACGGCCACGCCCACGTCGCCGCCGCCCTGGAGCGCGGCGCCGCCGCCGCCCTGGTGCACGGCACCGGCCTGCTGCCCGCCGCCCTGCGCCGCGATCCGCGCCTGCTGCACGTCCACGACACCTTCGCCGCCCTGCAGGCGCTCGGCCGTGCCGGCCGCGACCGGTTCCGCGGCCGGATGGTCGCCGTCACCGGCAGCGTCGGCAAGACCACCACCAAGGAGATGCTGCGCACCGCCCTGTCCGCGACCGGATCCACCCACGCCGCGCAGGCCTCGCACAACAACCATTGGGGCGTGCCGCTGACCCTGGCGCGTCTGCCGGCGGATGCGGCGTTCTGCGTGTGCGAGATCGGCATGAACCACCCGGGCGAGATCGCGCCGCTGGCAGCACTCGCGCGCCCGGACGTGGCGATCGTGACCACGATCGCCGCCACCCACATCGGCCACATGGGCAGCCTGGACGCCATCGCGCAGGAGAAGGCCTCCTTGTTCGGCGCCCTGCCGCCTGGCGGCACCGCCCTGTTCCCGGCCGACGCGTCCGGTGCCGACCGCCTCCACGCCGCCGCCCGTGCCGCCTCCGCCCGCATCCTCCGCTTCGGCGACGGCGCCGAGGCCCGGCTCCACTCGCTGTCGCTGGGCCCGGACGGCTGCACTGCCACCGCGGTCCTGCCCGGCACCGCGGTGCCGCTGCGCCTGTCCGCCCCCGGCCGGCACATGGCCGACAACGCGCTGGCCTGCCTCACCGCCGTCGTCGCCCTCGACGCCGACCCGGCGCGCGCCGCGGAAGCCCTGGCCGGCTTCGTGCCCGGCGACGGACGCGGCGCGCTGCGTCCGATCCTCCGTGGCGCCGCCTCGCTGCTGGACGAAAGCTACAACGCGTCCGGCGCCTCGGTGCGTGCCGCCCTGTCGGTGCTGCGCCTGCTGCCGGCACGCCGGCGCGTCGCCGTGCTCGGCGACATGCTGGAACTTGGCGCCTTCGCCCGCGCCGAGCACGAATCCCTGGCCGACGACGCTGCCGGCTCCGCCGACCTGGTCTTCTGCTCGGGCGAGATGATGCGCGTCCTGTTCGACCGCCTGCCCGCCTCGCGCCGCGGCGCCCACGCTGCCGACGCCGCCCGTCTGGCGCCGCTGGTGCAGGCCGCGCTGCGTCCCGGCGACGTGGTGCTGGTCAAGGGCTCCTACGGCAGCCGCATGCGCGACGTGGTCGCGACCCTCACCGCAGCGACGGCGGACGCGGCCTGATGCTTTATGACCTCGCCCACCCGTTCGCCGCGCACTACGCGCTGTTCAACCTGCTCCGCTACATCACCTTCCGGTCCGGCGCCGCCTGCCTCACCGCCTTCGTGCTCAGCCTGCTGATGGGCCCGCGCGTGATCGCCCGGCTGCGCCGCATCCAGCGCGAGGGCCAGCCGATCCGCACCCTGGGCCCGGAGCGGCACATCACCGAAAAGGCGGGCACGCCGACCATGGGCGGGGTGCTGATCCTGGCCACCTGGCTCGTCTCGACCCTGCTCTGGGCCGATCTGTCCAACGGCTACGTGTGGGCGGTGATGTTCGCCACCGCCGCCTTCGGCCTGGTGGGCTTCCTCGACGACTACCTCAAGCTGTCGCGCCGCAACACCAAGGGCGTGTCCAAGCGCATCCGCCTCGGCGCCGAGTTCGGCACCTCCCTGATCGCCGGGTACTGGATCGAGAGCCTGATGCCCGCTCCCTTGTCGGACGCGCTCGCCTTTCCGTTCGTCAAGGAGGCGCTGCTGCCGCTTTCCTACGCCTTCCCGATCTTCGCCATGCTGGTGATCACCGGCTTCGGCAATGCGGTGAACTTCACCGACGGCCTGGACGGCCTCGCCATCGTCCCGGTGATCATCGCGGCCGTCGTGTTCGCGCTGATCTCCTACCTGGTCGGCAACCGCATCTTCGCCGACTACCTCCAGCTCCACCCGGTGCCCGGAACCGGCGAGCTCGGCGTGTTCCTGGCCGCCCTGATCGGCGCCGGCCTCGGCTTCCTGTGGTTCAACGCCCCGCCCGCCGCGGTGTTCATGGGCGACACCGGCTCGCTGGCTCTGGGCGGCGCGCTCGGCGCGGTGGCGGTCGCGGTCAAGCACGAGATCGTCCTGTGCATCGTCGGCGGCTTGTTCGTGGTCGAGACGCTGTCGGTGATCATCCAGGTCGGCTGGTTCAAGCGCACCGGCCGGCGCGTGTTCCTGATGGCGCCGCTGCACCACCATTTCGAGAAGAAGGGCTGGCAGGAAGCGCAGATCGTGATCCGCTTCTGGATCGTCTCCATGGTGCTGGGCCTGCTCGGCCTGGTGACGCTGAAGATACGATGAGCGGCACCTTCCCTTCCGCCCTGTTCGCCGGCCGCCGCTACGCCGTGCTCGGCCTCGGCCGCAACGGCGAGCCCGCCGTGCAGGCACTCGCCGCCATGGGCGCCCACGTCCAGGCCTGGGACGACCGCGACCGCCCCGATCTCGCCTCCGACCGGGTCCTGATGGCGCCTTTCGACAGCATGGACCGCCACGACGCCCTCCTGCTGTCGCCGGGCATCCCGCATCGCCTGCCGGCCCCGCACCCGGTCGCCCGCATGGCGCAGGAAGCCGGGATCCCGATCCTGTCCGACGCCGAGCTGCTGTTCCAGGCGGTGCGCGCGAGCGGCAGCCGCGCCCGGTTCGCCGGCATCACCGGCACCAACGGCAAGTCCACCACCACCGCCCTGCTCGCCCACCTGCTGCGCGAGGCCGGCGTTCCCGTCGCCGCCGGCGGCAACCTGGGTCCGGCCGCCCTGGCGCTGCCGCTGCTGCCCGACGACGGCGTCTACGTGCTGGAAATGTCGTCCTACATGCTCGAGCGTCTCGAGACCCTGCGCTTCGACGCCGCCTGCCTGCTCAACCTGTCCCCCGACCACCTCGACCGGCACGGCGACATGGACGGCTACGCCCGCGCCAAGCTGGAGGTGTTCGCCCGGCAAACCCCGGACGACCTGGCCGTGATCGGCCTCGACGACCCCGCCTGCCGCGCCATCGCCAGGACCGGCACCGCGGCCCGCCTCGACACGGTCTCCGGCAGCGAGCCCGGCGCGCTGTCTGGCCTGCTGCCGCCGACCCTGCCCGGCAGCCACAACGCCCAGAACGCGCTCGCCGCCGTCGCGATGGCGCGCCATCTGGGCCTATCGGACGCGCAGATCGCCTCCGGCCTCGCCTCCTTTCCCGGCCTGCCGCACCGCCAGCGCGAGGTCGCCCGGATCGACGGCATCGCCTTCGTCGACGACAGCAAGGCGACCAACGCCGACGCCGCGTCGCGCGCGCTGGGCTGCTACGACCGGCTGATCTGGATCGCCGGCGGCCTCGCCAAGTCCGGCGGCATCGACGACCTGGCGCCGTTGTTCGACCGCATCCCGCTCGCCCTGCTGATCGGCCGCGACGCGCCGCGGCTTGCCGGCACCCTGTCCGCCTACAAGGTCGAGCACCGCATCGTGCACACGCTGGAGCACGCGGTGCCGCAGGCCTTCGCGGCCGCGCGGGCGCTCGACGCGCCGGTGGTGCTGCTGTCGCCGGCCTGCGCCAGCTTCGACCAGTTCGCGAGCTTCGAGGCCCGCGGCCAGCGCTTCGCCGACCTTGCCCACCAGCTTGGAGGGCTCCGCTGATGGCGCAGTTCTCTCGCGCGGACAACTCGCTGCTCGGCCGCTGGTGGTGGACGGTGGACCGCTGGACGCTGGGCTGCATCGGCCTGCTGATCGGCTTCGGCTACGTGCTGATGCTGGCCGCCTCGCCGTCGGTGGCCGCACGCATCGGCGCATCGCGCGACATGTTCATCCTCAAGCAGGTGATCTTCCTGGGGATCGCCGGCGCGATCGTGCTGTCCACCTCCATGCTCTCGCCCAGGGGCGTGCGGCGGCTGGGGCTGATCGGTTGCCTGGTCGCCCTGGGCCTGACCGCGCTGACCCTGGTGCACGGCGTCGAGATCAAGGGGGCGCGCCGCTGGATCGCGTTGCCGATGATGTCGATCCAGCCTTCGGAGTTCCTGAAGCCCTGCTTCGCGGTGGTGACCGCTTGGCTGCTGGCGGAAGGCAAGCGCACCCGTGCGTTCCCCGGCACGATCCTGGCGCTCGGCGTGTTCGCCGCCATCCTGCTTCTGCTGAAGTCGCAGCCCGACATCGGCATGCTGTCGGTGATCACCTGCGTGTTCATGGCCCAGCTGTTCCTGGGCGGCCTGAACCTGTTCCTGGTCGGCTGCGGCGTCGGCAGCATGATGGCCGCCTTCGTCGGTGCCTACATCGCCTTCCCGCACGTGCGCTCCCGCGTCACCCGCTTCCTCCATCCCGGCCAGGGCGACCACTACCAGATCGACACCGCGCTGCAGGCGTTCGGCAACGGCGGCCTGCTCGGACGCGGCCCCGGCGAGGGCCGGGTCAAGGATCTGCTGCCCGACGCGCACGCCGACTTCGTGTTCGCCGTCGCCGGCGAGGAGTTCGGGCTGCTGGTTTGTTTGTTCATCATCGGCGTGTTCTGCCTGATCGTGGTGCGCACGCTGCTCAAGCTGCTGGCCGAGGACGACCCGTTCGTGGTGTTGGCCTCCGCCGGCCTGGTGTGCGGCTTCGGGCTGCAGGCCTTCGTCAACATGGCCTCCTCGCTGCACCTGATCCCGACCAAGGGCATGACCCTGCCGTTCATCTCCTATGGCGGCTCGTCGGCGATGTCGGTGGCGCTCACCATCGGCATGGTGCTGGCGCTGACACGCAGGCGCACCCAGGCGAGCCGCCTCGCCGTCCCGGCGCCGCGCCGTCGCAGTGTGGCGGCATGACGGCGCCGATCGTGATCGCCGCCGGCGGCACCGGCGGCCACTTCTTCCCGGCCGAGGCGCTGGCGGCCGAGCTCGCCGCCCGCGGCCACGCCCTGGTGCTGATGACCGACCGTCGCGCCGGACGGCGGACGGCGGGCGTGTTCGCCGGGGCGGAGCAGCACGTGCTGCCCGGCAGCGGCATCGCCGGGCATGGACCTGCCGCCAGGCTCGGCGGCGCGTTGGCGCTGGCGCGCGGCACGCTGGCGGCACGTCGCATCCTCCGGCGGCTGCGTCCCGCGGCGGTGGTGGGCTTCGGCGGCTACCCGTCGGTGCCGCCGCTGCTCGGCGCCCGGCTGCTCGGCCGCGCCCGGCCGCCGATCGTCCTGCACGAGGGCAACGCCGTGCTCGGCCAGGCCAACGCCCAGCTCGCCCGCTTCGCCGACGCGATCGCCACCAGCTTCGCCCGCGTCGCCCGCCTGCCCGACGGCGCGGACCCGGTGCTGACCGGCATGCCGGTACGCGCCGACATCGCCGACGCCGCGTGCAGCCCGTATCCGGACCCGACCGGCCCGCTTCGCCTGCTGGTCTGGGGCGGCTCGCTCGGCGCCCGGGTGTTCGCCGACGTGGTGCCGCAGACCCTGGCCGCGCTTCCCCCCGGGCTGCGGGACAGGCTGTCGGTGACGCAGCAGGCCAGGGCGGAGGACGTGGACCGCGTGCGCGCCGCCTACGCCGCCGCCGGCATCGAGGCGGAGGTGGCCCCGTTCCTCCATCGCATCGCGGAGCGCCTGGCGGCGAGCCATCTGGTGATCGGGCGCGCCGGCGGCTCCTCGGTGGCCGAGCTCGCGGTGGTGGGACGCCCGTCGATCCTGGTGCCGCTGCCGATCGCCGCCTCCGACGAGCAGGGCGCCAACGCCGCAGCGCTGGTCGAGGCCGGCGGCGGCTGGATGCTGCGCCAGGCCGAGCTGTCGACCACTTCGCTGGGCGCGCTGCTGGAGGGCCTGCTGGCCGATCCCGACCGGCTGCGGACCGCGGCGGGACGCGCAGCCGGTCTTGGCCGGCAGCACGCCGCCTTCGCCCTCGCCGACCTGGTCGAACGCCAGCTCACGATTCCGAGAGATTCACGCTTGCGCTCCGCGCCCGCAGCCTCCATCCCCGGGCGCGCGACTCGGGAGATGCCAGCATGAGAGCCCTGCCCCTTTCGATCGGCACCATCCACTTCGTCGGCATCGGCGGGATCGGCATGTCGGGCATCGCCGAGGTGCTGCACACGCTCGGCTACGTGGTGCAGGGCAGCGACATCGCCGAGGGCGCCAACGTGCAGCGCCTGCGTGCCGCCGGCATACGGGTGATGGTCGGACACGATGCCGCCAACCTTGGCGACGCCCGCGTGGTGGTGACGTCCACCGCGGTGAAGCGCGACAACCCGGAAGTCGCCGCCGCGCGCGCGCGCCTGGTGCCGGTGGTGCGACGCGCCGAGATGCTGGCTGAGCTGATGCGCCTGCGCTGGTCGATCGCCATCGGCGGCACCCACGGCAAGACCACCACCACCTCCCTGGTCGCCGCCGTGCTGGAAGCGGCCAGGCTCGATCCCACCGTGATCAACGGCGGCATCATCGAGGCGTACGGCACCAACACCCGCATGGGCGAAGGCGACTGGATGGTGGTGGAAGCCGACGAAAGCGACGGCTCGTTCCTGCGCCTGCCGGCCGTGATCGCCGTGGTCACCAACATGGACCCCGAGCACCTCGACCATTGGGGCACGCCGGAAGCGATGATGCATGCCTACGACCAGTTCGTCGGCAACATCCCGTTCTACGGCTTTGCCGTGCTGTGCCTGGACCATCCCAACGTGCAGGGCATGATCCCCCGCCTGTCCGACCACCGGGTCATCACCTACGGATTCTCCCCACAGGCCGACGTGCGCGCCGAGCGCATGGTCGCCGACAAGCGCGGCGCCACCTTCGAGGTGGTCGTCACCGACCGCACCCGCAACCGCAGCC
Organism: uncultured Acetobacteraceae bacterium; assembly: GCA_964249735.1. GTDB lineage: Bacteria > Pseudomonadota > Alphaproteobacteria > Acetobacterales > Acetobacteraceae > Lichenicola. The sequence goes on from CAXUDP010000003.1 coordinate 25,307, forward strand.
GCAAGATGGGCCCGTTCCGCCTGCCGATGCTGGGCAGCCACAACGTGCAGAACGCGCTGGCCGCGGTCGCGGTGGCGGTCGAGATGGAGATCGACGAGAGCACCATCCGCTCCGCCTTCGCCGACTTCCGCGGCGTCAAGCGCCGCTTCACCCGCACCGGCGAGGCCGGCGGCATCACCGTGGTGGACGACTACGGCCACCATCCGGTGGAGATCGCCGCCGTGCTCAAGGCGGCGCGGCAGGCCGGCGCCCGCGACGTGGTGGCGATCGTGCAGCCGCACCGCTATTCGCGCCTGCAGACCCTGTTCACCGAGTTCTGCACCTGCATGAACGACGCCGGCACCGTGATCATCGCCGACGTGTACGCCGCCGGCGAGTCGCCGATCGAGGGCATGGACCGCGACGGGCTGGTGGACGGGCTGCGCGCCTCCGGGCATCGCTCGGTGGTGCCGCTGCCGGGCCCGGAGCACCTGGCCGAGATGGTGCACGCGATCGCCCGCCCGGGCGACTTCGTGATCTGCCTGGGTGCCGGCAACATCACCGCCTGGGCGCAGGCGCTGCCGGAACAGCTGATGTCCCTGCAGAAGAGCCGCGGCGGCCACGCGGCGTGAACATTGTTCACGCTCCTCTCCCGGACCGACGCGACGTGCCCACGGGCCTGGGCCGTCTGATGCCGCCGGTGCGCGGCCGCCTGGAGCAGGCGGCGCCGCTGGGCGCGCAGACCTGGTTCGGCGTCGGCGGCGCCGCCGAGCTGCTGCTGCGTCCGGCCGACGCCGAGGACCTGTCCGCGTTCCTGGCCGCCCTGCCGCCCGAGCTGCCTGTGACCACCATCGGCAAGGCGTCCAACCTGATCATACGCGACGGCGGCCTGCCCGGCGTGGTGATCCGGCTCGCCCGCGGCTTCGGCGAGGTCGCGCTCGAGCCCGATGGCATCGTCTGCGGCGGCGCCTGCCTCGACATGACGGTGGCCGAGCACGCCGCCGGCGCCGGCCTGCGCGGGCTCGAGTTCCTGGCCGGCATCCCGGGCTCGATCGGCGGTGCCGTGGCGATGAACGCCGGCGCCTACGGCGCGGAGATCACCGACGTGCTGGACTGGGCCGAGATCGTGAACCGCGAAGGCCAGTTCCTGCGCCTGCCCGTTGAGGCGCTGGGCTTCGGCTACCGCCGCTCCAGCCTGCCGGAGGGCACGGTGGTGGTGCGCGTCCGCCTGCGCGGCGAGCCGGGTGACCCTGCGATCCCGCGCGCCCGCATCGCGGAGATCCGCGCCGCGCGTGAGGCCTCGCAGCCGACCCGCGCCCGCACCGGTGGCTCGACCTTCCGCAACCCCGACCCGTCGCAGACCGCGTCGAAGGCCTGGCAGCTGATCGACGAGGCCGGCTGCCGCGGTCTCAGGCTGGGCGGCGCGCAGGTCAGCGAGAAGCACTGCAACTTCCTGCTCAACACCGGGGACGCCACCGCCGCCGACATCGAGGCGCTGGGCGAGGCGGTGCGCCGACGCGTCGCCAACAGCTCGGGCGTGGAACTCGCCTGGGAGATCAAGCGGATCGGCATTCCCGCGAACCAGGGAATGGACGCATGAGCGTCCGTCCCACCGTCGCGGTGCTGATGGGCGGCATCTCGTTCGAGCGCGAGGTCAGCCTCAGCTCCGGCCGCGGCGTGCTGTCGGCGCTGCGCGAGGCCGGCTACGAGACGCGCGCGATCGACGCCGGGCCCGACCTGCCGGCGCTGGTGGCCGACCTCGCCGCCGACCGCCCGGACGTGGTGTTCAACGCCCTGCACGGCCGCTACGGCGAGGACGGCGCGATCCAGGGCGTGCTGGACTGGATGGGCATCCCCTACACCCATTCCGGCATACGCGCCTCGGCGCTGGCGATGGACAAGGACGCGGCCCGTGCGGTGTTCGCCGCCTCCGGCCTGCCGATCGCACGCGGCCGCGTGGTCGAGATCGCCCGCTTCGCCGAAGCCGACCCGCTGCCTGCCCCGTACGTGATCAAGCCGCTGAACGAGGGCTCGTCGGTCGGCGTCGACATCGTGCGCGCCGGCTCCAACCGGCGCGGCGACATCGTGTCCGCCTGGCGCTACGGCCCGCTCGCCCTGGTCGAGGAGTTCATCCCCGGGCGCGAGATCACCGTCGGCGTCATGGGCGGCAACGACGGCGACATCGGCGCCCTGACCGTGACCGACATCGCCCCCAACCCGGAGGTCGCGTCGCACGACTTCTACGACTACGACGCGAAGTATGCCGATGGCGGCTCCCGACACGTGCTGCCGGCGGCGATCCATCCCGAGGCCTTCGCCGAGGCGATGCGCGTGGCGCTGGCGGCGCACCGGGCGCTCGGCTGCCGCGGCGCCACGCGCACCGACTTCCGCTATGACGACACCGCGCCTGGCGGCGACCGCCCGGGCCGCCTGGTGCTGCTCGAGGTCAACACCCAGCCGGGCCTGACTCCCACCTCCCTGCTGCCGGAGCAGGCCGCGCATCGCGGCATCGCCTTTCCCGCCTTGTGCGCCTGGATGGTGGAGAACGCCGCATGCCGCGCGTGAAGCAGGCGACCGCGCCCGGCGGGCTGATCGACCGCCCGTCGCGGTACAGCATCTTCGCCAGGCGGCAGCGCCGGCTGCTGCGCCCGGCGCTGTGGTCGGCGGCGGCGGTGGCCGGCCTCGGCGGCGCGCTGCACCTGGCCCACCTGATGCGCAGCGAGGCTTCCTTCGCGCCGCTGCGCAGCGAGCTCGGCCGCAAGGTGGCGATGCACGTGTCCGCCATCACCGTCACCGGCCGCGACATGACCCCGGAAGCCGCGCTGCAGCAGGCGCTCGGCGTGAAGGTCGGCGACGACATGCTCGGCTTCTCGGTCGAGGCGGCGCGTCAGCGGATCGACGGGCTCACCTTTGTCGAGCACGCCACGGTGGAGCGTCGCCTGCCCGGCACGATCGTGGTGCAGATCACCGAGCGCCGCCCGTTCGCGGTGTGGCAGAACCAGGGCCGCTTCGTGCTGATCGACCGCAGCGGCGCCCTGGTCGCCGACCAGGGAATGAACGGCAAGGACGCCGACGCCTTCGCCGAGCTGCCGCTGGTGGTGGGCGTCGGCGCACCGGCCGCGGCGGCTTCGCTGATCGACGCGCTTGCGTCCGAGCCGGAGGTGCGCAGCCACGTGGTCGCCGCGGTGCGCGTCGGGCAGCGGCGCTGGAACCTGACGCTGCGCAACGGCTGCGACGTGCTGCTGCCGGAAGGCGAGGAGCCGGCGGCCCTGCACCGCCTGGCGCAGATGCAGCGCAGCCAGGCGCTGATGGTGCGTCCGCTGGAGGCGATCGACATGCGGCTGCCGGACCGGCTGGTGGTGCGTCCGCGTCCCGTGCCGGCCGCCGACCCGGCCGCCGTGGATCCCGCCACCAGCACTCCGGCCGGCGCCGCGCCCGCCGACGGGAAGCCGGGCGGACGGAAGGGCGCTCCCCCCGCGACCACCGGCGGCACGGAGTCCGGCGCCACGATCCTCGACTCCGGCAGGAGGCCGGCATGACCGACCTCGTCCGCACGCCGACCAGCCGGCCGTCGCGCCGCGGCACGCAGAGCCGGGCCCCCGCCGCCGACGGCACCCTGCCCGCCCTGCTGGCGGCCCCGGCTCCCGAACAGGCACGGCTGCTGGCGCTGCCGCCGCCGGACGCGACCCAGACGCCGCGGCGCCGCCCGTACCGCCCGGGCGTGTATGGCGTGCTCGACATCGGCACCACCAAGATCACCTGCCTGATCGGCCGCGGCGAGCCGGACGGCACGCTGCGCGTGCTCGGCTGCGGCTGGCAGCGCTCGCGCGGGGTGCGGCTCGGCGGCATCACCGATCTGGCCGAGGCGGAGCGGGCGATCCGCGCCGCGGTGGGCCAGGCGGAAAGCCAGGCCGACCACCACCTGCGCACCGTCACCGTGAACCTGTCCTGCGGCCAGCCGGAAAGCCGGCTGTTCAACGTGCGCTGGCCGGTCGGCGGCCGCGTGGTCGGCGACTCCGACATACGACGCGTGGTGAACGAGGGGCGCCACCGCGCCGTCACCGACGGCCGCGACGTGATCCACGCCCTGCCGCTCGGCTTCTCCGTCGACGAGACCGCCGGGATCGAGGACCCGCGCGGCCACCATTGCGACCAGCTTTCCGCCCGCCTGCACGTGGTGGACGCGTCGGCGACCTCGCTCCGCAACCTGGCCGCCGTGCTGGCGCGCTGCGACCTCGACATCGCCGAGCTGGTGGCCGCCCCGCTCGCCTCGGGCCTGTCGGTGCTGGTCGAGGACGAGCGCGAGCTCGGCGCCACCGTGGTCGACATGGGCGGCGGCACCACCTCCATCGCCGTGTTCGGCGAGGGGCAGATCCTGCACACCGCGCAGCTTCCGGTCGGCGGGCTGCACGTCACCAAGGACATCGCCGGCATGATCTCCACCCCGCTCGGCAGCGCGGAGCGGCTCAAGGTGATCTACGGCAACGCCGAGGCCTCCTCCGACGACGAGCGCGAGATGCTCAGCGTGCAGCAGATCGGCGAGGACGAGCACCAGTTCTCCCGCATGTCGCGCGCCCGGATCGTCGCCGTGATCCGCCCGCGCATCGAGGAAACCTTCGAGCTGGTGCGCGACCGCCTCGACAACGCGGGCCTCGGCCGCGCGAGCGCCGGCCGCGTGGTGCTCACCGGCGGCGCCAGCCAGCTCGACGGCATCACGCCCATGGCCGCGCGCATCCTCGACCGGCAGGTGCGGCTCGGCCGTCCGGTGGGCGTGCGCGGCCTGCCCGACAACGCCACCGGGCCGGGCTTCGCCACCGCCACCGGCCTGCTGAGCTGGGCCGCCGGCGCAGGGCGCACCCTGCACGACATCGACTTCAACGAGCCCCGACCGCCAGGCCTGGTGCGTCGGCTCGTCGAGTTCCTGCGCGAGCGCGTTTGATCATGACGCGCACGCCAGCGATCCCACCGAACCGGTTGCCCGACGCGACCACCCGCCCAGCCTCCAACAGGGGACCTCGTCCATGACCCTCAACCTCACGATCCCGCAGCAGACCTATTCCGACTTCACGCCGCGGATCACCGTGATCGGCGTGGGCGGCGGCGGCACCAACGCCGTCGACAACATGATCCAGCTCCAGCTGGCCGGCGTGGAGTTCGTGGTCGCCAACACCGACGCGCAGCAGCTCACCCACAGCCGCGCCGACCGTCGCGTCCAGCTGGGCCCGCACCTGACGCAGGGGCTCGGCGCCGGCGCCAAGCCGGAGATCGGCCGCGCCGCCGCGGAGGAGGCGGCCGACGAGCTCGCCCGCCACATGGACGGCGCGCACATGGTGTTCATCACCGCCGGCATGGGCGGCGGCACCGGCACCGGGGCGGCGCCGGTGATCGCCCGCATGGCGCGCGAGCGCGGCATCCTGACCGTGGGCGTGGTGACCAAGCCGTTCACCTTCGAGGGCGGCCGTCGCGCGAAGGCGGCGGAGGTCGGCATCGCCGACCTGCAGCAGTTCGTCGACACCCTGATCGTGATCCCGAACCAGAACCTGTTCCGTCTGGCCAACGAGCGCACCGGCTGGAAGGAAGCGTTCAAGATGGCCGACCACGTCCTGTACATGGGCGTGCGCGGCGTCACCGACCTGATGGTGGCACCGGGACTGGTGAACCTCGATTTCGCCGACATACGCACCGTCATGGCCGAGATGGGCAAGGCGATGATGGGCACCGGCGAGGCCGACGGCGAGAACCGCGCCATACGCGCCGCCGAGGCCGCGATCTCCAACCCGCTGCTGGAGGACACCTCCATGGCCGGCGCCCGCGGCCTGCTGATCAACATCACCGGCGGCGACGACATGACCCTGTTCGAGGTCGACCAGGCTGCCAACCGCATACGCGAGGAGGTGGCCGAGGACGCCAACATCATCTTCGGCTCGGCGATCGACGACAACCTCGCCGGCCGGATCCGCGTGTCCGTGGTAGCGACCGGCATCGACACGCCGATGGCGCATTCCGAGCGTCCACGCCTGATCGCGGTCGGCGGCGCGCCCATGCACGCCGAGCCGGCGGCGCCGGGCCCGCAGGCCCACCAGCCGATGCACACCGGCCCGATCGGCGCGCCCGTCCTGAACCAGTCGGCGCTGAACCAGTCGGTGCTGTACCACCCGGCGCCGGGCCATCCCACGGCCACGTCTGCCTACGCGGTGGAGCCCGCGGCCGCGCCGGTGCAGCAGGGCCTGGCGCCGACGGCGACCATCTCTCCGACCCCGGTCGGCTCCCTCCGCCCGGCGATGCCGCTGCACGGCGCGGAGGCGAGCCCTACCCACGCCCCGTCTGCTCACGCCCCGTCTGCCCACGCCCCCTCTGCCCATGCCCTGCCGCACCAGCTGCCGAACGCCCGGCCGGCGGTGGCCCGGCCCGGCCTGTTCTCCGAGCCGCCGCGCCAGGTCGCCGAACCGCCGTCGCCGTCGCGCAGCCTGTTCGGGATCGTCACCGGCGCGCTGCGCGGCCGTGCCGCCCCGGCCGCCCCCGGCGTCGCCGCAGCCCGCACCGAGCCCACCGTGTCGGATGCCGAGCCCTCCGCCACCGTGCGCCCGGCCGCGGGCGAGGAGGTCGGACTGGACATCCCCGCCTTCCTGCGCCGCCAGTCCTCGTAGCCGGTCGCGACCGGAGGGCTCGTGCTCTCCGGTCGCCGGGTGATCGCATGGAGGGCTTTTCCGGCATCCGACCGTTCGTTCCGGCCGGGGACGTCGACCACGGGAAGCGGGCTTCCACGAGACCCTGCGCGTCTCCCCGACCTGCGAGGACCCAGGCGTCGCTCCCCTACGGCTGGCCTGAAGACCTTTCGTTCCAGAACATCCGCCGCCGACCGCATAGCGCAACCGCTGGTTTGCGATACGGACGCGACCCGGTCGTCGCTAAACGACTCGCGGCGAGCGAGCCGATCCCGCCTTCCACGCAGCACCGCGGCAGGAAGATGGGCTTCATCCCCGCCCTGCGCGGCGTCCCCTGGCACGTGACGCAGGCGCCCTCCCGGGTGGGCTGCCGAGCGCGCGCGGCGACACGATCGACGGCCAGGCCACTATTCTCCGGTAAAATATGCCGCAAGAACATAGGCTTGCATCGAAATACTCGGCAATAAAGCTTGACTGGCCGTTTCCGGGAGCCGCCTCTACACCTCAAGGTAATAGACGCCACGCACATGAGCGCCGGCCAGGAGAAGCATTGATGGACGGCATGTCCGCCCCGCTGTTCGACACCGCGCCGCGGGCGGCCCGTCCGGAGTCCACGCTGCCGGAGCAGTTGCGGATCAAGGCAGCCACGCCCGGGCACACACGCCAGCACACGCTGCGCAACCCGATCTCCTGCAGCGGCGTCGGGCTGCATCGCGGGCAGCCTGTCACCCTGACCCTGCGTCCGGCGGCCGCGAACAGCGGCATCGTGTTCCGCCGCACCGACCTTGGCCTGGACCTGCCGGCCCGCTTCGACGCGGTGGTGGACACCCGTCTGTGCACGGTGCTGGGGATCGCCGCCGATCCGGGCGCGCGGGTCGCCACCGTCGAGCACGTGATGGCGGCCTTGTCCGCCTGCGGCATCGACAACGTCCTGGTCGAGCTGGACGGGCCGGAGGTGCCGGTGCTGGACGGCAGCAGCGCGCCGTTCGTGTTCCTCCTCGACTGCGCCGGCCGCGTCGAGCAGGACGAGGCGCGCCGCACGATCGAGGTGCTCAAGTCCGTGCGCGTCGAGGAGAACGGTGCCTTCGCCGAACTGCGCCCGTCGCACGCGCCCGGCCTGTCGCTGTCGCTGTCGATCGAGTTCGACGCGCGCGCGATCGGCCGGCAGGCCTACAGCATCCGCCTCGGCGAGCAGGCCTTCCGACGCGAGCTGGCATCCTGCCGCACCTTCACCCTGCTGGGCGAGATCGAGGCGATGCGCGCCGCCGGCCTTGCCCGCGGCGGCTCGCTCGACAACGCCGTGGTGGTGGACGACGCGGTGGTGCTCAACCCCATCGGCCTGCGCCATCCGGACGAGTTCGTGCGGCACAAGGTGCTGGACGCGGTCGGCGATCTGGCGCTGGCCGGCCATCCCCTGCGCGGCGCCTTCATCGGCCACCGGTCCGGGCACGGGCTGAACAACCGCCTGCTGCGCGCCCTGCTGGCCGATCCGGCCGCCTGGCGCATGTCCGCCCGCCCGGCGCCGGACGAGGCCGCGCAGACCGACCGGGCGGCTTGACACCGCAGCACTGCCGACGGCCTTCTCGCCTCCCGGCCGCGTGATACGAAGGCGGCCCCACTCCAGAGCTGGCAGGTCGATGTCGTTCACTCCGTTGCGCCTCAGCCGCCTGGCCCTGGCCCCGCTGGCCGCCTTGCTGCTGTCCGGCTGCGCCACCCTCGACAGCCTCAACCCGTTCTCCGACTCCAAGCCGGCGCCGCATCTCGCCGCCGGGCCGCAGACGCCGGAAACCCTTTACAACAACGGCATCGACGCGCTGCACAGCGACCGCTACCCGCTCGCCGTCACCCAGTTCGAGAACATCCAGCAGAACTTCCCGTATTCCGGCTACACCGCCAACGCCCAGCTGATGGAAGGCTACGCCTACTATCTGCAGGACCAGTATTCGGACGCGGTGCAGCAGATCGACCGCTTCCTGCAGCTCCATCCCACCAGCGGCGACGCCGGCTACGCCTACTACCTGCGCGCGCTGTGCTACTACGAGCAGATCGCCGACATCCAGCGCGACCAGCAGGGCACCGTGCAGGCGATGAACGCCCTGCAGGACGTGGTCACCCGCTTCCCCGATACCGCCTATGCCCGCGATGCCCGCCTGAAGATCGACCTGTGCCGAGACCACCTCGCCGGCAAGGAGATGCTGATCGGCCGCTACTACGAGCAGCAGCACTACTACGAGGCGGCGATCAACCGCTACCAGCGCGTGGTCGAGGACTTCCAGACCACCAACCACGTGGCGGAAGCGCTGCACCGCCTGGTCGAGGTCTACCTCAAGCTCGGCCTGACCGACCAGGCGCGCAAGACCGCCGCGGTGCTCGGCTACAACTACCCCGGCAGCTCCTGGTACCAGGACAGCTACGCCGACCTGCGCTCCGCCGGCGCCCTGTCCCCGGACGGCTCCATCCCCGGCCAGCCGTCGACGCCGGCGCAACAACGCGGCTTCTTCGGCCGTGCGCTGCATTCGGTATTCTGAGGCGCCGACACGGCATCGGGCTCGTCCAGGCCCGCCCCTGATTCCGCCGCCCCTCGATCCTGCCAACCGGGCACCCATCTCATCCCCATGCTGACCCGGATCTCGATCCGTGACGTGGTGCTGATCGAGCGGCTCGACCTCGACCTGCATCGCGGCCTCACCGTGCTGACCGGCGAGACCGGCGCCGGCAAGTCGATCCTGCTCGACAGCCTGGGCCTGGCGCTCGGCGAGCGCTCCGCCTCCGGCCTGGTGCGCGCCGGAGCCGAGGCCGCCAGCGTCACCGCCTGCTTCGAGCTCGTGTCCTCGCATCCGCTGCACGCGCTGCTGTCCGAGCAGGGCATCGAGCACGAGGCCGGCGAGGCGGTGGTGCTGCGACGCGTGGTCACCCGCGACGGCCGGTCGCGCGCCTACGTGAACGACCAGCCGGTCGGCATCGCCCTGCTTCGCCGCGCCGGCACCCTGCTGGTCGAGATACAGGGCCAGCACGAGCAGATGGGCCTGGCCGACCAGGCCACCCACCTCGACCTGCTGGACGCGTTCGGCGTCCCGCCGGCGCTGCGTCAGGCCGTGCGCGCGCGCCATGCCGCCTGGAACTCCGCCCGCACCGCGCTGACGGAAGCGCGCGCCCGGGTCGAGGCGGCGGCGCGCGAGGAGGACTGGCTGCGCCAGTCGGTGCACGACCTCAGCTCCCTGAACCCGCAACCGGACGAGGAGGCGCAGCTCGCCGGCACCCGGCAGTCGCTGCAGCAGGGCGAGCGGCGCGCCGAGGCGATCGCCGCCGCCCTGTCCGAGCTCACCCCGCGCGACCGCCGCAACGCCGGCCCGGGTGCTGCGCTGCGCGCCGCCAGCCGTGCCCTGCAACGCCTGCTGCCCACCACCGCGGGCGACGAGGCCGACGCAGGCCTCCCCGGTCCCGACACGCCGGCCGGCCGCGCCCAGGCCGCCCTAGACGCGCTCGACCACGCCGAGGCCGCGCTGTCCGATGCCGAGGGCCTGTTGTCGCGTCTCGCCGCCGACCAGGACGGCGATCCCCGGCTGCTGGAGCAGACCGAGGAGCGGCTGTTCGCGCTCCGCGGCAGCGCCCGCAAGCACGGCGTGGCGGTGGTCGAGCTGCCCACCCTGCTGGCCGAGCTGCGCATCCGCCTCGAGGCGCTGGACAGCGGCCAGGCGCGGATCGCAGCACTGGAGGAGGCGGTCCGCACCGCGCGCGAAGCGTTCGGAACCGAGTGCACGGCGCTGACCGCCGCCCGCACCACCGCAGCCAGGCGGCTGGAAACCGCCGTGATGGGCGAACTCCGTCCGCTCCGCCTGGAACGGGCCCGGTTCTTCGTGTCCCTCGACCCGCTGCCGCCGGACAACTGGACCGCGCGCGGCACCGAGCAGGCCTCGTTCCTGATCGCCGCCAACCCGGGCCAGCCGGCGGGGCCCCTGGCCCGGGTCGCCTCCGGCGGCGAGCTGTCCCGGCTGATGCTGGCGCTCAAGGTGGTGCTGGCCGGGCGCTCGGCGATCCCGACCCTGGTGTTCGACGAGGTCGATTCCGGCGTCGGCGGCGCCACCGCAGCCTCGATCGGCGAGCGCCTGGCCCGCGTCGCCGACGAGGTGCAGGTGCTGGTGGTGACGCACAGCCCGCAGGTCGCGGCGCGCGGCGACCACCACCTCCGCATCGCCAAGCGGATACGCAGCGACCGCACCGAAACGCTGGCCTCGCCGCTGGACGGCACCGAGCGTCGCGAGGAGATCGCCCGCATGCTGGCCGGCGAGACCATCACCGAGGCGGCGCGCGCCGCTGCCGACAGCCTGCTCGGCCTGCACGGATGACGCCGCGCGACGTGTCCGCGCTGGAGCCGGCCGAGCTAAACGAGACCGAGGCCGCCGCCGAGCTCGCCCGCCTCGCCGCCCTGCTGGACCGGTTGAGCCGCGCCTACCACAACGACGACGCGCCGGAAGCCAGCGACGCCGAATACGACGCCCTGCTCCGACGCAACGAGTCGATCGAGCGGCTGCATCCCGACCTGGTGCGCGCCGACACTCCCACCGCGCGCGTCGGCGCCCCGCCCGAAGGCGGCTTCGCCAAGCACACGCACCTCGTGCCCATGCTGTCGCTGGACAACGTGTTCGACCGTGCCGAATTCGAGGGCTTCACCGCCCGCGCCCGCCGCTTCCTGGGGCTCAAGGAGGCCGGGCTGCGCCTGGTGGCCGAGCCCAAGATCGACGGGCTGTCGATCAGCCTCACCTACGAGCACGGCCGCTTCGTGCATGGCGCCACGCGCGGCGACGGCGCTGTCGGCGAGGACGTGACCGCCAACCTGCGCACGCTGCGCGGCCTGCCCGACCGGCTGGATGGCGAGGCTCCCGCCCTGATCGAGATCCGCGGCGAGGTGTTCCTGCGCAAGGCGGACTTCCTGGCCTTGAACGTCGTTCAAGCGGAAGCCGGCCAGCACCTGTTCGCCAACCCCCGCAATGCCGCCGCCGGCTCGTTGCGACAGCTCGACCCGGCCGTTACCGCCGCCCGCCCGTTGTCGCTGTTCGCCTACGCCCAGGGCCGGTCAAGCGGACCGGTCGCCGTCACCCATTCCGGCTATCTCGACCGCCTGCGCGGCTGGGGCTTCGACGTGAACCCGCTCTCCACGGTGCTGGAAGACGCGGAAGCGGCCGAGCGATTCCAGGCGCAGCTGGCGCTCGACCGCTCCGGCCTCGCCTACGACATCGATGGCGTGGTCTACAAGATCGACGACCTCCAGTTGCAGGACCGCCTCGGCTTCGTCGGCCGCGCGCCACGCTGGGCGGTGGCCTGGAAGTTCCCGGCCGAGCAGGCGATCACCCGGCTGGAGGAGATACGCATCCAGGTCGGCCGCACCGGCGCGCTGACCCCGGTGGCGGTGCTGGAGCCGGTCAACGTCGGCGGCGTGCTGGTCACCCGCGCCACCCTGCACAACGCCGACGAGATCGACCGCAAGGACGTCCGTCCCGGCGACCGGGTGCAGCTGCAGCGCGCCGGCGACGTGATCCCGCAGATCCTGCGACGGATCGAGGAGCCGGGGGTCGAACGTGGCCCGGAATGGCGCTTCCCCGACCACTGCCCCGCCTGCGGCTCGAAGGCGGTGCGTCCGGAGGGCGAGGTGGTGGTGCGCTGCACCGGCGGCCTGGTGTGCCCGGCGCAGACGGTGGAACGGCTGATCCACCTGGTGTCGCGGCTGGCGTTCGACATCGAGGGCCTGGGCGAGAAGTCGATCGCCGAGTTCCACGCGGCCGGGCTGATCCGGACGCCGGCCGACATCTTCCGGCTCACGCCCGACCAGCTGCACGGCCGCGAGGGCTGGAAGGGGGTGTCAATCGCCAAGCTGATGCGTGCGATCGACGAGAAGCGCACGATCCCGCTCGCCCGCTTCATCTTCGCGCTGGGCATCCGGCGCATCGGTGAAACCAACGCCCGCCTGCTGGCCCGGCACTACGGGTCCTACGCCGAGTGGCGCGCGCAGATGCAGGCCGCCACCGTGGTCGGCTCGGACGAGCGTCTGGCGCTCGGCAGCATTTCCCGCGTCGGCGGCGCCATCGCCGACGAACTCGCCACCTTCTTCGGCGAGGCGCACAACCGCGACGCCCTGGACGACCTGGCCGGCGCCATGCGCGAGATCGAGGACGAGGCGGCGCCGGACAGCGCCGCCCTGGCAGGCCGGACGATCGTGTTCACCGGCTCGCTCGCCACCATGACCCGCCCGGAAGCCAAGGCGATGGCGGAGCGGCTGGGCGCCAAGGTCACCGACACGGTGTCGCGCAAGACCGACCTGGTGGTGCTCGGCGCCGAGGCCGGCTCCAAGGCGAAGAAGGCGGCGGAACTCGGCATCGAGACGGTGGACGAGGTTGGCTGGCGGCGTCTGGCCGGGCTGCCGGAGGAGGCGGAGTGAACGCCATATCGAAGCAGGGCAGCGACAGTCACTGCAACAGGATCGACAAGCCGTCCTGCCTGAAGACAGCCCTCATGTCGGGTGCCAGCATGAGATAGGTTTGCATCGGCAGACGCAGCTTGTAGCCGGGCGACGCGGTGAGACAGCTGATGAAGTCGAGCAGGCGCTGGTCCACGAAGCGGGTACGGAAGATGACCAGGCTTCTGGATGTCACGGATGGCTCCGGCGGATTCGGGTCCGCGAGGTCGATCCCGTAACGTATCGTCCCGCGCGCGTCCGGTCCCCGGCGCGTGCGCGAAAGGCTGGCGGCGAGCCGGGTGCCGGTCGGGACGGGATCAGGCGGCGGCCGGTGCGGCTGGCACGATGTTGGGAGACCATGCGATGACGGATGCCGGACCGGAACGGAGCAGCGGATGAACAATGTTCACGTTCGGCCGGCGCAAGGTCTCCGGTGATGGAGGACGTTGCAGCCGCCGACGACGTCATCGTGCTGCCGGAGGACGCCGCCTGTCGCGGCTTCGTCATGGAGAACGGAGACAACCGCGACCAGGTCGCAGGCGCCGTGGCACGGCACGGCTGGACCGGATTCGAGGCGCCGCTGCCCGAGTACCTCTACGGCGTGGCGCGACGCATGCCCGGACTGGTGATCGACGTCGGCAGCAACACCGGGTTCTATGCCTTGCTGGCCGCGTCGGCGTCGGCGCGCAACACCGTGCTGGCGTTCGAGCCGATGGCGGAGATCGCAGAGCGTGCGCGTCGCAACGTGTCGCGCAACGGGATGGCCGGCCGGATCCACGTCCGACAGGTGGCGCTCAGCGACCGCAACGGGATGGCCGAGTTCTACGTGCCGCCGGACGTGCACGGCGTGGTCGAGACCAGCGCCTCGCTCCGCCGCGACTTCAAGGGCGAGCCGGCGGCGATCCGGCCGGTGGCGTCGCACCGGCTGGACCGCGTGCTGCTGCGCTCGCGCTGGGCCGCGCGGCCGATCTCGCTGATCAAGATCGACGTGGAGGGCCACGAGGCGGCTGTGCTGAACGGCGCGCGCTGGACGATCCGACTGCGCCGCCCGGTGCTGTTCGTCGAGGTGCTGCCCAACGCCGACCTGCCCTGGCTCAACCACTTCATCCGCCGCCGTCGCTACGTCGACGTCAAGCTCGGGCCCGGCCGGCTGGCGACGCCGTGCGAGACGGTCGCGCACGACGAGGCAGCCTGGAACCACGCGCTGGTGCCGCGGGAGAAGCTGACGATGTTCCTGGCGATCCGGCCGGCTGCCGAGCTCACTTCTTGACGGACTCGTCGAGAAGTACCGCGTCACACGCCAGTGCCATCCGGATGGAACCGATCTGCGGCCGCACCCTGCGAGGACTGGTTCCGACCGCCTTGGCCCGCGTCGACGCCGGAGCAACCCATGATCACCGGTGTGTCAGGAGGCATCGGACGCGCGCTCGTTCATGCGGTGGTTCGTCTGGGCGCACGTCCCATCATCCACTACGTGCGCAACCAAGCAGGAGCCGCGACTCTTCTCGACGAGATCCATGGTCGCGGCTGGACGCTGCAGGCAGATTTTTCCTTGCCCGGGAGCGCCGCCGATCCGTGAGCACGCGCCGAGATGCTGACCGATCGGATCTATGGTCTGGTCAACAACGCTGGCATCCGGACTGAGGACCAGCTCGATGGCGACCTGCATGCGTGGCAGGCCGCATTCTGTCTTCAGCCGTCGCAGCGCTCGATCAACGGCGCACCCCTGGATGTAAACGGTGGAAGGCTACGTCCGGTAGGCATCGCCCCGAGCTGTCCGTCGCAGGTCATCTGCAGCCGAAGGCGGAGTTCATGATGGCCTAGAACTTCAACCGAAGACCTGCGACGGCCGCGGCAGCGCCGGTTGTGCCGGCTGGCGACAGGCTGTCGCGGGTGCCCGCCAGCGACGCCGTGAGATCCAGGCCCCTCACACCCGGCACGGGAACGGCCAGGCCTGCGGATACGCCGTCCGAGATGGCACCGTGGACCGGGCCACCCTCGATCCCGACGAGTCCGATCCGGCTGCCGGGACCGAAGCTCGTCCGGTTCCCCGGCTCCGGCACCAGGCCATCAGGCATGGGAGCCAGCGAGAACTTCCGCCGGTGACCCCAGACCTGGATCCGCTCCTGCTGATCATCCAGGGTGAGGTCGGTGGGTCTGGAAAGCGATGATCCGGCATCGGGCAAGGAGTTCGGAGCCGCAGCGGCCTGTCCGACGACGCAGGCCAGGCACAAGGTCGGGAGCATCCAGGGCGGTGCGGCTGCCAAGGCCTGGTCTCCCGGTGAAGCGACCGCGCCAGCGACCTGATCGAGGTCGACGATGGCTCTACGTCCGACGCACCATGCAACGCAAGCGGGTTCGAGACGGAGGCTGAAACCGGATCCGTCATTGCGGTGCCTGACGAAGCCGGCCAACCGGGGCAGGTGCCAGGGGCAACCGGTCAACGCGACCGGCAGAAGCGACGTTGACACGCCTGCCGCCGGGATCCTGCTCGATCCCGGCGGCATCAACCCGGCGCTACTGCATGCTGTAGACGTGCACGTAGTCGAACCAGGCGTTCGCGCCCGGATCGGTGATGTTCTGGTTGTCCTGCGCGAACAGGCCGATCCGCAACGGGAAGCCGCGGCCGGTCGAGGTCAGCGTCCAGGCGTTCTCGCGATACCAGGTCTTGTCGTCCAGGCTGTACCACGGGGTATAGACATCGCCGTCCCGGTAGATGCGCAGCCAGACGGTGATGCGCGACGGGTCGAGGTTGCCGCCGAGATAGGCGCCGCTCGGGCCCTGGCCGTTGCCGACGAAGCAGCATGCGAGGTTCGCCGGATATTCCTGCGAGGTGTGCTCCGACGTCGCCGGGCAGGCGGCGGCGGAGTATTGCACGGTGGCAACCGTGGTCCCGCTCATCGGGCTGCCGAGCGGGCAGCTGGCGCCGGCAGGCAGCGCGCTCAGCGCGTTGCGAAGCGTCGCCACCATGGTCACGGTGCCGTTCCAGGTGATGTCGTTCTGCACGTTGCTGTCGTCGTCGCTGTAGATCATCAGGCCCGCTTCCTGGTTCGCGTTCTGCGGGTCGAAGTGCATCCGTGTCTCCACCACGTAGCGGCCGGTCGGAGCCGCCTCCAGCAGCAGGTTCTTCGTCGGCGGCAGGTCGGGCGGGTTGGAAGCGTTCGCGTTCAGCCGCTGGTACTCGTCGAGGTTGCCGTTGCTGGTCAGGCTGAGCGCGCCGGTGTGCGCGAAGCCGCGCAGGGCGGAGTCCGGCCGGAGCACCTGCCATTGCGGCCCGACGGCGTTGCCGAAATCGTCCGACAGCCCGGCGATGGCGGAGCCCGGCGCCGGCGCGGACGGGTCCGCGGCGCTGTCGTCTGCGACAGCGGCCAGGCTGACGTTGTCGAAGTCCGCCGACATGCCGAGCGTCGCAGGCGCGATGCTGCCGCCGCCGGCGATCTCGGCAGCCGGGATGCCGGCGAGCGAGGCCATCGCCAGCACGTCGCCGTTCAGTGTCTGCAGCTGCGCCAGCGCGGTGAACGTGCCCGAGCCGTCCGGCTTCACCGTGATCGTCAGGTGGTGCCAGTTGCCGAGGTCGACCGCGGACGGGATCGCCGCCGAGGTCGACGCGTCGGTCTGGCTGACGGTGCGGTAGGTGGCCAGCGTCAGCGTGCGCGACGACACGTCGACCGCCGCCGACAGGAAGAACAGCTGCAGCGGCAGCGACGGGTGGATCGAGGTCAGGCAGCCGTACTGCCCGCTGCCGGCCCCGGCGCGCAGGTCGCAGCTGGCGTAGTAGCCGCGCTCCGGCGACCCGATCTGGTTCAGGCTGACCAGCGCCGCCAGGCTGCCGGCCGCGGCCTGACGCACGAAGCCGCCCGCCTGCGGGTCCTCCCCGGCCTCGCGCTGCCAGCTGCCGCCGAGCGGCAGCCAGTGCGCCAGCGTGCCGCCCGAATAGTTCGGCGCGCCGACGCCGCGATCGTTGAAGTTGTCGCCGATCTCCGGGGTGGTGACCGGCGCGGCGTTCTGCCGGCTCGGTCCGGTGCCGCCGTTGACCTCCGGCCAGCCCGACGCGGTCCACTGCAACGGGTCGAGATAAAGCTGGCGCAGCGCCGTCGCGGTGCCGGACTGGCCGCCGGTGATCCAGGGCCGGCTTTCCTCGATGCCGTGATAGACCAGCCAGTCCTGCCCGGCGAGGTCCTTGATCGCCACCTGCCCGCCGGCGCCGACCACGCCGTTGCCGTTCTGCCGGAGCGTCGGGAAGCCGCCGGCCTCGTCGGCGAGATCGTACCAGATCGGGTTGTCGAACTGCGACTCGCCCGGCTTCAGCTGGTCGAACGGACCATAGAACCACTCCATCGGCGTGTCGTTGTGGTCAGAGAACGGCCCGTTCGGGGTCGTGGCGCGGTCGGCCACCACGCTGTACGGGCTGCTCGGGCCGGCGCAGCAATCCGACTGCGAGTTCAGCATGTAGTAGTAGAGCGTGCTGCCGAGGACGTGCGGCAGCAGGAAGTTGGCCTCGGTGCGGATGTTGTGGCCGAACTGCACGTCGCTGCCGGCCACCACGCCGAGACCGTCGGCGGTGAGCTTGTGCAGCCGGTTGCCGCCGAAGAAGCTGCCCTCGTACAGCCACAGCGTTCCGTCCGGCCCCTGATACACCGCCGAGTCGAACTCCCAGTTGTAGCAGGACGGGTTGGTCGGGTCGGTGCAGAAGCCCCAGCTCGGCGGGATCACCGGCCCGGTGCGGTAGGCGCCGCCGCCGGACGGCCCGGCATCGGTCCACGGCCCGAGCGGCGTCGGCGCGGTGGCGACGCCGATCGCCGGCACCCCGTTCGGAGAACCATAGGCCGGCAGGGCGTTGGCCTGGTCGGCGGTGTAGTACAGGTAGTACTTGCCGTTGAGGTAGTGCACGTCCGGCGCCCAGAGCCCCGAGGCGGGACCGGCCCAGTCGGGCGGCGCGGTGAACGCGTCGCCGGCATAGGACCAGTGCACCAGATCGGTGGAGCGCCAGATCGGCAGGATGTGTTCCGGCCCCGCGCCGCCGAACTGCGTGCTGGTGGCGTACAGGTAGTAGTAGCCGTCGAGGCCACGGATCACGTCGGGATCGGCCGCGTTGGCCGACAGGACCGGGTTGGCATAGGTCGCTGCGGCGGCGCGCGCGGCAGGGCACAGTCCCAGGACCGCAATCAGGCAGAGCGTTGCCCGCAACCACCCAGACGCGCGCATGACGGCGTGGCCGACGCTGCCGCGTCGTGTCCGGACCTGATCCATGGTGTTCCTCCAGCGGGACGATTGCTTCGTCCTCGTGGCGGCAGGCTCGCAGGGCATCAAAACCCTGTCAAAGGGTCTTGTCCGAGTAATCGCTTCACGTCTGGATGAGCGACCCCGGCGCTCACCGGGCGATCATGCGGCCGATGCGGCCTTGTCATCCTGCCCGAGCAGGTCGCGCACCATCGGGATCACCCGGGTGCCGTACAGCTCGATGCAGCGCATCAGGTGCGCATGCGACAGCCGCCCGGCGCTGTATTTCAGGTCGAACCGCGACAGCCCGAGTGCCCCGGCGGTCGCGGCAATCTTGCGCGCGACGGTGTCCGGCGCGCCGACATACAGCGAGCCGCGCGCGATCTCGACGTCGAACGCCGCGCGCTGCAACGGTGGCCAGCCACGCTCGCCGCCGATCCCGTCGTGCATCCGCTTGTAGTCCGGCCAGAACCGCTCGCGCGCCTCGTCGTCGCTGTCGGCGACGAAGCCGGGCGAATGCACGCCGATCGGCTGCAGCGGCGTCGCGAAGTGCCGCGCCGCACGGCCATACAGCTCGACGTACGGCGCGAACCGCTTCGGGTCGCCGCCGATGACCGCCAGCATCATCGGCATGGCGTAGCGCGCCGCCCGCACCACCGACTCCTGGCTGCCGCCGACGCCGATCCAGGTCCGGAGCTGCCCGGTCTCGACCGGGGGAAACACCGCCTGGTTCACCAGGGGCGGCCGTACCGTGCCCTTCCAGCTCACCCGCTCCTGCCGCACCAGCGCCACGAACAGCTCGAGCTTCTCGCCGAACAGCGTCTCGTAGTCGGCCAGCTCGTAGCCGAACAGCGGGAAGGACTCCGTGAACGAGCCGCGCCCGAGGATCACCTCGGCGCGCCCGGAGGACAGCGCGTCCAGCGTCGAGAAGCGCTGGAACACGCGGATCGGGTCGTCGGAGCTCAGCACCGTCACCGCCGAGGCGAGGCGGATCCGTGCCGTGCGCGACGCGATCGCCGCCAGCACCGGCTCGGGCGCCGACACCGCGAAGTCGGCGCGGTGATGCTCGCCGAGGCCGAACACGTCCACGCCGACCGCATCCGCCAGCACCGCCTCGTCGACCACGTTCCGGATCACCTGCGCGTGCGTCAGCAGGTCGCCGCCCGCGCCGGCGGTGACGTCGCCGAAGGTGTCGAGACCGAGTTCGAGATGGGGCATCCGGCGCAGCTCCCGCAAGGATCCCGGCCAGGCCGCCGGGCCCTCCAGATGGCGCCGCGACGCCGCCACGACAAGCGATCCGGCCGACCTCGGGGAACCACCCTGTCGCCGCGCCGTCCTGCCTCGAAGCGACCGGGCAGCCCGCCCTGAACGCGCAACCGGACGACGCCGCATGACGGACCAGGCCGACCAGTCCATCCGGATCCGCGCCCGGCGGACGCTGTCCGACGGGCGATT
Source organism: uncultured Acetobacteraceae bacterium (assembly GCA_964249735.1). Lineage (GTDB taxonomy): Bacteria > Pseudomonadota > Alphaproteobacteria > Acetobacterales > Acetobacteraceae > Lichenicola. Next base: position 45,077 of record CAXUDP010000003.1, read on the forward strand.
CAGGCTGGAAACCGTGACCTTCGACCAGGCCGCCGCCGACGGGTCGACGCAGACCCTCGACCGCGAGGTCTACCATGGTGGTGCCGGGGCGGCGGTGCTGCCGGTCGACCGCAAGGCCGGCACCGTGCTGCTGGTCCGCCAGTTCCGCATTCCCGCCTACCTCCAGGGCGGCGAGGCCTCACTGCTGGAAGCTTGCGCCGGCCTGGTCGACGGGGGGGACGAGCCGGCCGACACGGTGCGCAAGGAGGCCGGGCAGGAGATGGGCTGCCGCCTGCACGACGTGCGCCGGGTGTGCACGGTCTACACCAGCCCGGGCACCAGCACCGAGACGCTGCACCTGTTCTCGGCCAGCTACGGCCCGGACGACCGCGTCGGCGATGGCGGCGGCCTGCCCGCCGAAGGCGAGCGGATCGCCGTGCTGGAGCTGCCGCTCGACCGGGCGCTCGACATGGTGGAGCGCGGCGAGATCCGCGACGCCAAGACCGTGATCCTGCTGCAGCACGCCCGCCTGGCCGGCTGAGCCGGATCGCGCCCTGCCTCAGGCACGCAGCCAGACCGGCTCCTTGAGCCCGGACACGAACGCGGCGTGCGCGGCAAGCTCGGCGTCCGACGGCACCACCGGCCGCGGCGTGCGGCTGCGCGTCAGGGTGTAGGCCACCGCCCCCCCGCCTTCCGCCACCGCCAGCTCCAGCCCACGCTGGCGCCCGCCCATCAGCTCGACATACACCTCGGCCAGCAGCCGGCAATCGAGCAGGGCGTTGTGGGTGGTGCGCTCGGACAGGTCGACGCCGTAGCGCCGGCACAGGGCGTCCAGGCTGTTGGGCAGGCCGGGGAACCGGGTGCGGGCCATGTCCAGGGTGTCGATCATGCGGGCGCGGTCGAGCGGCGGCCGCCCGGCCCGGATCAGCTCGGCATCGAGGAAGCCGAAGTCGAACGGGGCATTGTGGGCGATCAGCGGGTCGCTGCCCACGAAGTCGAGGAACTCGCCTGCGATCTCGCGGAACTTCTTCTGCCCCAGCAGGTGCGCGCGGGTGTACCCGTGCACACGCGCCGCTTCCTCGGGCACGTCGCGCTCCGGGTCGATCAGGGTATGGTAGTGCCGCCCGGTCGGCAGGTCGCCGACCAGCTCCAGGGCGGCGATCTCCAGCACCCGGTCGCCGGTAAGCGGGTCGAAGCCGGTGGTCTCGGTGTCGAACAGCACCGCGCGCTTCATGGTCCGGCTCCCCCTCAGGACGGCCGGCGGAGTCGTGCCAGCAGCCGCCTTATCTGCGCCAGGCCGTGGCCGCGCGACAACCCGGTGCGGATCACCAGGTCGGCGCGTCGCCGCTTCTCGCGGTCCGGCATCTGCCGGGCGATCAGCGCCGACGCTTCCGCCTCGCTCATGCCGCGCCGGCGCCGCACCCGTTCGAGCTGCAGCGCCGGCGGCGCCGACACCACCAGCAGGAGGTCGCAGGCGCGGTCCCCACCGGTTTCCAGCAGCAGCGGCACGTCGAGTACGGCGGCGGGCGCGCCCCGCCGGCGCGCGCGGGCAAGGAACCGGGCCTGGGCCGCACGCACCAGCGGATGCACGATCCGCTCCAGCGACCGGAGCAGCGCCGGATCGGCCGCCACCGCACGACGCAGCGCGGCCCGGTCGAGCACGCCGTCGCGGACGGTTCCGGGCAGCAGGGCCGCGATCGCCGGCAGCGCCGCGCCGCCCGGCGCCTGCAGCGCCCGCACGACGGCATCGGCGTCGAACACCGGCAGCCGGGCACGGCGGAAGGCGCCGGCGGCGGTGGACTTGCCCATGCCGATCCCGCCGGTCAGGCCGATTATCTTCACGCTGGTCGTATCTGTCCCGGCTGTTCCAGGTCGGCGCGTACCAGGGTCAGCAGCGCCGGATCCACCGACGGATCGACACCGAACCAGGCGGCGAAGCCGGGCCGACCCTGGTGCAGCAGCATGCCCAGCCCCTCGACCGTGCGCAGGCCCAGCGCTCGCGCCTGCGCCAGCAGCGGGGTGACGCGCGGCAGGTAGACGATGTCGGCCACCACCAGCCCCGGATGCGCCCGGTCGAGGGCGCACGGCGTGCCCGGCATGTGCGCCATGCCGACCGGGCTCGCGTTCACCAGCAGCGCGATGTCGGGGAGCGCTGCCTCGCGCGCCTCCCAGTCCAGCACCCGTACCGGATTCGCAGGCTCGGCCAGCGCGTCCGCCAGCGCCTCCGCCCGACCGCGGCCGCGGTTGGCGACCCGCACCGGAACGCCCAGCGCCTGCAGCGAGGCCGCGATCGCCCGTGCCGCCCCGCCCGCTCCCAGCACCAGCACCGGTCCGGCGGCCGGCTCGATCCCCTCGTCGCGCAGGCTGTCGAGGAAGCCCTGGCCGTCGGTGCTGTCCGCCTGCAGCCGGCCATCCGGCAGGAAGGCAAGCGTGTTGGCGGCGCCGCAGCGGGCCGCGGCCGGCGTGCGAAGGTCGGCCAGCCGGAACGCTTCCTCCTTGTGCGGCAGGGTGACGTTGACCCCGGCGAAGCCTGCCGCGCGCAGGCCGCGCAGCGCGGTGTCGAGCTGCCCCGGCGCCACCGGCAGCGGCAGGTAGGCGCCGTCGATCCCGGCCCGGCGCAGCCACTCGTTGTGCAGCAGCGGCGAGCGCGAATGCCCGACCGGCCAGCCGATCACCCCGGCGAGCCGGGTGCGGCCGCCGATCACCGCGCCGCCGCGTCGCAGGCGGACAGCGCCGCGGGCAGCAGCCGCGCCAGCCGCTCCGCCCAGGCGCGCTGCCCGTCCCCGTCCGCGATCAGGTCCTGCCTGATCTCCAGCTCGGCGTGCAGCAGGCCGCGCGCTTCGCCATGCACCGGCACGGTGTAGTCGTCGAGGTCGGACAGGGCGTAGGGCTCGTTGTCGCCCACCACGAGGTCGCCTTCCGCCTCCAGCAGCGCCAGCAGGGCACGGCCGAAGCGCCCGTCGTGGTTGTACAGCACCCCGGCGTGCCAGGGCCGCGACCGCCCGCTCATCACCGGCGTGAAGCTGTGCACCGCCACCAGCACGCCCTGCCGCTCCGCCGCCTCCCGCGCATCGAGGGCCTGGGCGACCGCCGCCTGGTATGGCGCGAAGATCGCCTCGCGCCGGGCGTCGCGCGCCGCGTCGTCGAGGCCGAGATTGGCCGGCACCACCGTGCCGTCGCTGCGCGGCGCGATCGAGGTCGGGTGGCCGGGCCTGCGGTTGCAGTCGATCACCAGCCGCGAATAAGGCTGCGCCACCATCGGCGCGTCCAGCAGCGTGGCCAGGTGCGCCGCCACCCCCATGGCGCCGATGTCCCAGGCGATGTGCCGCTCGAACTCGCGCTCCGGCAGGCCGAGCCGCCCGAGACTGACGGGCACCGCGCGCCCGGCATGATCGACGCACAGCACGAACGGGGAACCGCCGCCGGGGTTGAGCCATTGCACCGGGGACGGGTCGTTCGGGCCGAGCAGCGGCGGCGGTCCGGACGGGCTCATGCGGCGCTTTCCTTCCGCCCCAGGCCTGTGTTCTGCTGCATCGGTCGCTCCGGAGTCTGCGCGGCCAGTCATACTGCCCCATCCTTCTCCCACCCCGGAAGCCCGAGGCGAACCGTTTCCATGCCGGTTCTGACGGTCGAGCACATCACCACCTACCGCTACCGGCGCCCGGTCGGCCTCGGCGAACATCGGATGATGTTCCGGCCGCGCGACTCCGCCGACCAGCGGCTGCTGTCCTGGGAGCTGTCGATCATCCCGCGCCCGGTCGAGCTGCGCTCGATCCCGGACGCGTTCGGCAACGTGGTCACCCTGGCGCGCTTCAGCGGCCGGGCCTCGGACCTCCGCTTCGAGAACCGGCTGACGGTGGAGCACACCGAGACGGTGCCCACGCCGGACATGCTGGCGTCCTACGCCCGGACCTGGCCGTTCACCTATGACGGCGACGAGGCCGCCGACCTGGCCCGCGTGCGCGAGCGCCACTACGACGATCCCGACCACGTGGTCGACGCCTGGGCGCGCGGCTTCCTGCACCAGCACGGCGGCGGCACGCTCGACCTCCTGGCCGCCATGACGGAGGAGATCCGGCGCGGCTTCACCTATTCCGTCCGTCACGAGGAAGGGGTGCAGGAGCCGGCGCGCACGCTGCGGCTGCGCAACGGCACCTGCCGCGACTACGCGGTGCTGATGATGGAGGCGGTGCGCGCCCTGGGCCTCGCGGCGCGGTTCGTGTCCGGCTACGTCTACACCCCGGGTTCGGACGGGGTGCCGCATGTCGGCGGCGGTTCCACCCATGCCTGGGTCGAGGTCTACCTGCCCGGCTGCGGCTGGTGCGAGTTCGACCCGACCAACGGCATCGTCGGCAGCCGCGACCTGATCCGCGTCGCCACCGTCCGCGACTGGCACCAGGCGGTGCCGCTGGCCGGCACCTGGACCGGGTTTCCCGCGGACAGCCTCGGCATGTCCGTTTCGGTCAGGGTGGGTATGCGTGGAACGGAGGTGGACGCGGACACGGAGTCGGGCAAGAACCCGCCCGCCGGCGACGTCGGGCAGCGTCGTTCGGCCGACATCGTCACGCTGCTGGGCCGAGACGGCGGCATGGCGTCGTCCGACACCCGTTCGGGGATCGACCAGCCGGTCGAGGCGATCTGAACCAAAGGATGTCGGCCACGAGCCGTGACTGGAAAGGGAACCGCATGCTGATCCGTGCCGGCTACGACATCGCCTTCAACGCGCCCGCGCCGACGCCGCTTCTGTTGATGCTGAGCCTGCATCCGGAGCGCGAGTCCGACCTGCGCACGCCGCAGCAGATGACGTTCGACCCGCCGGTGCCGATGCACCACTACCGCGACGGGTTCGGCAACGTGTGCACCCGCGTGGTGGCGCCGGGCGGGCTGCTTCGCATTCGCAACGAGTTCACCGTGCAGGACAGCGGCGATCCGGACATGCACGCGCCGGACGCGCCGCAGCTCGCGGTCGAGGACCTGCCGGACGACGTGCTGGTGTTCCTGCTCGGCAGCCGCTACTGCGAGACCGACCGGCTGTCCGACACCGCCTGGTCGCTGTTCGGCCACGTGCCGCCCGGCTGGGGACGGGTGAAGGCGATCGTGGAATACGTCAACGACCGCATCACCTTCGGCTACGAGCACGCGCGTGCCACGCGCACCGCGCACGAGGGCTTCATGGAGCGGCGCGGGGTGTGCCGCGACTTCGCCCACCTGGCCGTCACCCTGTGCCGCTGCATGAACATCCCGGCGCGCTACTGCACCGGCTATCTCGGCGACATCGGCGTGCCCGTCTCGGAAGACCCGATGGATTTCAGCGCCTGGTTCGACGTGTTCCTCGGCGGCCGCTGGTATACCTTCGACGCACGGCACAAGAAGCCGCGGATCGGGCGCATCCTGATGGCGCGCGGGCGCGACGCCACCGACGTCGCCATCTCCACCGCGTTCGGCAGCGCCTGGCTCGCCGGCTTCGAGGTCACCACCTACGAGCAGACCGGCGACCAGCAGCCGGGTGCCCAGCCGGAGGGATCGGTCACCGCACCAGCCGCTTGACCAGCGCCGCAGCACTCGGCGCCGCCCAGTCCACCGACCCCGACACCCGCGACACCTCCCGCCCTGTGCCGTCGATCAGCAGCGTGGTCGGGATCCCGCTCAGCCCGAGTGCTGCCATCGACGCGCTGTGCGGATCGAGCAGCACCGGCAGCGAGCGGATGTCGTGTGCGGCGAAGAATGCCCGCACCTGCTCCGCGCCGCCATGATCCAGCGACACCGTCAGCACCGTCACCCCGGCAGGCGCCAGCGCGCGCGACAACGCGTCCAGCGCCGGCATCTCCGCCACGCATGGGATGCACCACGTCGCCCACAGGTTGAGCACGACGGCACCATTGCCGTGCACCGCCCTGATCCGGTCCAGCGTCGTGACCGTCCCGTCCGCCTCCGCGAACGACAGCGCCGGCAGCGCGCTCGGCGTGTGCGGCTGCACCACCCCGATCCCCTGCACCGGCGGATGCAGCGGATCGGGCTGCGCCGCCGCGCCACCCAGGCCGAGTTTGCGCGCCACCGTGGCGGCCAGTAGGGTCCCGCCGGCCGCGAGGACGCCGCGACGGAGGGTGCTGCGCATGATTGGGGACATGGCATGTCTCTAGAAGAGGACGGGCCGCCCGCAAAGCCGAACCCGCCCGCGAACGCGCAATGGGGCGGCCGTTTCGCCGCCGGCCCGTCGGCGATCATGGGGGAGATCAACGCCTCGATCGGGTTCGACCGCAAGCTTTGGCGGCAGGACCTGCGCGGCTCGGACGCGCACGCGCGGATGCTGGAAGCGGTCGGCATCCTGGACGGCGCGGACGCCGCTGCGATTCGCGACGGGCTGTCCGCGATCGGCGCCGAGATCGAGGCCGGAACCTTCCGCTTCGACACCGCCCTCGAGGACATCCACATGGCCGTCGAGGCGCGGCTGGCCGAGCGCATCGGCGAGGCGGCCAAGCGCCTGCACACCGCGCGCAGCCGCAACGACCAGGTGGCGACCGATTTCCGCCTCTGGGTGCGCGACGCGATCGACGGGGTGGACGCGCAGCTCGCCGCCCTGATGCTGAGCCTCGCCATCCGCGCGTCGGAGCATGCAGCCGACCCGATGCCCGGCTTCACCCACCTGCAGACCGCGCAGCCGGTCACCTTCGGCCACCACCTGCTGGCCTATGTCGAGATGCTGGCGCGCGACCGCGGCCGGCTGGCGGACACGCGGCGGCGCCTGAACGAGTGCCCGCTCGGCGCCGCGGCACTCGCCGGCACCTCGTTCCCGATCGACCGGCAGCTGACCGCCGCGCTGCTCGACTTCGATCGCCCGTCGCGGAACTCGCTGGACGCGGTATCGGACCGCGACTTCGCGCTGGAATACCTGTCGGCGCTGTCGATCCTGTCGGTGCACCTGTCGCGCCTGGGCGAGGAGATCGTCACCTGGTGCTCGGCGCCGTTCGGCTTCGTGCGGCTGTCCGACGCCTTCACCACCGGCTCGTCGATCATGCCGCAGAAGCGCAACCCGGACGCCGCCGAGCTCACGCGCGCCAAGTCCGGACGGATCATCGGCGCGCTGATGACCCTGCTCGCGGTGATGAAGGGCCTGCCGCTCGCCTATGCCAAGGACATGCAGGAGGACAAGGAGCCGGTGTTCGGCGCGACCGAGGCGGTGTCGCTGTGCCTCGCCGCGACGGATGGAATGGTGCGCGACCTGACCGCCCGCACCGACCGCATGCGGGCGCTGGCCGGCTCCGGCCATGCCACCGCGACCGACCTCGCCGACTGGCTGGTGCGCGTGCCGAAGCTGCCGTTCCGCACCGCGCACCACGTCACCGGCCGACTTGTGGCGCACGCCGAGGCACGCGGCGTCGAGCTGGCGCAGCTCACCCTGGAGGAGATGCGGGCGGAGGAGCCCGGCATTACCGCGGACGTGTTCGCTGTGCTGACGGTGGACGCCTCGATCGCCTCGCGCACCAGCGAGGGCGGCACCGCGCCGGACAACGTTCTCCGGCAGGCGGAAGCCTGGATCGCCCGCCTGCAGCCGGAGCCGGCCTCGTGAAGGTCGCCACGATCCTCCTTGTCTGCGCCGGCCTGGCGCTGGGACTGGCCGGCTGCGGCAGGAAAGGCGCACCGGAAGCGCCCGGCCCGGGCAACCAGATCACCTACCCGCGGAGCTATCCGACCGAGTGAGCGCGTCCGCCGGCTGGCCGAGCGGCACCGCGATGCCGCCCGCGCCCCCGGCCGACGCCGCGATCTGCACCCCGATCGCGGTCCAGCGCCCGTCCGGCTGCCGCCACAGCAGCGGCGCGCCGCTGGTGCCGCGGGTGGCGTCGCAGTCATGCGCCAGCAGCGGACGCCCTGCCCCGTCCGTTACCCGGCCGGTCAGGGTGCAGCCGGGGTCCGCCACCACGCGCTCGTCGCGGTCCTGGCCGTAGCCGCCGAGCCGCACCGGCAGCGGGCCGGCCGGCGCCGACGCGATGCCGAGCACCGCCGACTCCGGCACCACGGCATGGTCCAGCACCAGCACCGCGCGGTCGGCACCGCCGCTGCCGGCCTCGTCCAGCGGCTGGTACCCCTCCGCCACATGGAACGCCGACACCCGCGCATGCGCCCGGTAGCGCCCGTCATCGTATCCGACCAGCACGTGCACCGAACCCGGCTGGATGAAGCGGCGGACCCGCGGCAGGAACAGGCAGTGCGCCGCGGTCATCACCACGCGGGGCGCCACCAGGAAGCCGCTGCACCGCTCGCCGAGCTCGGTCTGCACCCGTGCGAGCGCGGTCCACGGCGCCTGGTCCAGCGGCACCGGAACGCGGCGGTCGACCGCACCGACTCCCGGCCGCAAGGGCAGAAGGGAACCGGCCGACGCGGCCTGCGCGATGGCGAGTGTGGCCAGAACGACAACACCCGGACGCTTAATCATTTCTTATCGATTCCGAATCAATATTCCTGCCATCAGCCTGCCATGAACCCGCAGTAGACTGGGAAACGTGGCCTGGATAGCCAGGGAGAGCCTGCATGACGAAGGACGACGCTGCCACCGCCGAACGGCCGAGCCTGCCGCCCAGCCTGGAGCGGATCGTGGTTCGCGCCCTGTCGCGGCCGACGACCGCGGGGTCGCGCGGCAACTGGTCGGAAGCTGCAAAGCACCGCCTCTACGCACGCATGTTTCCCGAGCAGTCCACTGCAAACATGGTGACCCATGTCAAGCCAGCTGCCTGAGCCACGACGCGGGGTGATCGTGATCCACCCTTTCGGCCATTATCGCGAGGCGCAGTTCCTCGACGACCCGGCGGAGATCGAGCAGCTGATCGCGGACGGGGAAAGCTGGCGCGTCGCCGACGCGACGCTGGTCGGTGCCTCGTCCTGACCGACCTGCTCAGGCGCCGATGAAGGCAGCGAGGTCGGCGTTCAGCCTGTCCTTCTCCGTATAGAACAGGCCGTGCGGCGCGCCCTTGTACTCGAGCAGCCCTGCCCCGGCGATCGAGGCCGCCGCCCGCTGTCCTGACAGCTCCAACGGCACCGTGGAGTCGGAGGTGCCGTGGATCACCAGCGTCGGCACCTGCACCGCCGCCATGTCGGCGCGGAAGTCGGTCTCGGAGAACGCGCGCACGCAGTCCAGCGTCGCCAGCGGCGAGGCCTGCAGCGCCATGTCGCCGCACCATTCGAGCAACTCGGTGGACACCGGCGAGCTGAGCAGGCCGGCGCCGAAGAACGCCTTGCCGAAGGTCGCGAGGAAATGCGGACGGTCTGCCTGGAGCTGCTCGACCATCGCGTCGAACACGCTGCGGTCCACGCCGTCCGGATTGTCCGCCGTCTTCAGGAGGAACGGCGTCACCGATGCCACCAGCGCCACCCGCGACACGCGCGCGCTGCCGTGCCGCGCGAGATAGCGCACCACCTCGCCGCCGCCCATCGAGAACCCGACCAGGGTGACGTCGCGCAGGTCGAGCGCGTCCAAAAGAGCCGAGACGTCGTCTGCAAGAACGTCGTAGCCGTAGCTGCCGGCGGGCTGGCCGGAACGCCCGAACCCGCGCCGGTCGGCGGCGACGGTGCGCAGCCCGCGGCGGACCAGCGGAACCATCTGGTATTCCCACATGTCGGCGTTCAGCGGCCAACCGTGCACGAACACGACCGGAGGTCCCGATCCCCAGTCCTTGTAGAAAAGGTCAGTGCCGTCTGCAGCCTTGACGAAGGGCATCTCGGGGATCCTGTTCCGGGCCCTGACAACGGATCAGGCGTGATCAAGTTCCCGAGATGTTCCGGGTAGCCTTAATCATCTCTTAAGCACGCCTCGTCACCTTCGGCCCCGGAGCAGCACGAGGCGAGGCAATGGACGCGATCACGCACGAGGCAGTCATGTCTCCTGCTGGGCACATCGTTCCCGGCAATGCGCCTGTCATGCGCCCGGAGGTGACGGCCGGGTTCGGCTTCGCGCCGCTGACGCCGCCGATTCCGCTGCTCGACCGGTTCGCGCTGGCGGCGATCCGCCTGCTGTTCGATCGCGGCTGGTACCTGCTGCGCTATCCCGACATCGCCGCGTCCGGCATCGACCCGTTCGACCACTTCCTGACCTCCGGACTGGCGGAAGGCCGGTCTCCCTGCATCCTGTTCGACCCTGCCTTCTACCTGAACCAGCCCGGCGCGCCGGACACGAGCGGGTTCCTGTTCCTGCACTACCTCACCACCGGCATCCGGCTGGAGATCGATCCGCATCCGCTGGTCGATGCCGGCTTCTACGCGTCGCAGCATCCGCGGCTCAAGCCAGGCACCAACCCCCTCACCCACCTGCTCGGCCCCGGCCGGCGCGAGAACCGCCGGCCCAACCCGCTGTTCGACGTCGCCTACTACCGCCGGCACAACCGCGCGCTGGACCCTGCCGTGCATCCCCTGGTTCATTATGCGGCGTCGGGCTGGCAGGAACGGCTGCAGCCGCATCCGCTGTTCGATCCTCTCACCTATGCGGAGGACCGGCCCGACGTGTCCGGGGTCGGCCTCGACCCGCTCGCGCACTACCTGCATTCCGGCCACCGGGAAGGTGCCAGGCCGAACTGGCTGTTCGACCCGGTGCATTATCTCGCCGGCTGTCCGGATCCCGTGGCGCCGGCCGAAGCGCTGCTGCACTTCGCGACGTTCGGCTGCGGTCCCGGCCGATCGCCCAACGCCCTGTTCGACGACGCCCACTACATGCGCGAGCACCCCGACGTGGCGCGCTCCGGCATGGACCCGTTCCTGCACTTCCTCGAGTTCGGCCTGTCCGAGAACCGCGATCCGCATCCGCTGTTCGACAACTGGTTCTACCGCGGCCAGAACGCCGACGTGGCGGAAAGCGGCATGCCGCCCTTCCTGCACTACCTCCGCTACGGCGCCTGCGAGGGTCGCGACCCGAACCCGTTCTTTCCGGCCGCCGCCTATCTCGACCGGCATCCGGAGGCGCGGGCGAACCCGGCCGGCCCGCTGGCGCACTTCCTGGCGACCCCCGACACGCATCTGGAACGGCTCTGCGACGGGTTCGACCCAGCCTACTACGTGTCCTGCTATCCCGCCTGCGCCGAGGCTGCCGCACGCCGCGTGCCGCCGCTGAGCCATTACCTGTCCGGCGGACGCAGCCGGACCATCTCGCCGTTGCCGATGCCGCTCGACTGGCACCCATGGAGCCTGCCCGCCGTCGAACGTGCCGCGAACGCGACGCAGCTGCTGATGATCGTGCGGGACGCCTCGCACGGGGAGGCCGGGCTGTGCGCGCTGCGTGCGCTTGAGCAGATGGCGGCCGATCCCGCCCTGTCTTGCCACGTCGTGATCTGCCACGACGGGCCGCTCGCCGCCAGCATGGCGTCCCTCGTCCCGACCCTGGTGCTGTCACCGGACCGGTGGTCGGACGGCGCGGTCCGGCGCGACCAGACGGCCGACATCCTTCATTCCTTCCACGACCACGATCCGCGCGGCGTGGTGCTGGTCAACAGCACGGCCGCGGCCGGCGCCGCGGTTCTCGCAGGGCAGCTCGGGTTGCGGACACTGGCCTGGCTGCACGAGATGCCGGTCACGATCGACAGCGTGCATGGCGGCCACGGCACCATGCAGGCGCTGTCCCGGGTGGCATCGCGCATCGTCACCCAGTCAGAGGCCGACCGGGACGCGCTGGTCCGACACTACCGGCTTCCGCCGGGACAGGTCGCGTCAATGGCGGACGGGGTGACGCTGGCGCCGACCAGCCTGGACTCCCGCCTCGCCAGCCTGGAACTGCGCGAGGCGCTGGGCCTGCCGCCGGACGCGCTGGTGGTGCTGGGCCGCGGCGGCATCGAGTTCCGCAGCGGCACCGACCTGTTCATCCGCATCGCCCGGGAGGTGATCGGGCGCGCAGGGCGCGAGGCGGCGGTCGACAGCGCGTTGCGGCAGGCCTTCTTCCTGTGGCTGGGCGAGACCTGCGACCCGCTGTTCGCCGCACTCTGCCGGCACGACGTCGACCGGCTCGGCCTGTCCGAGCGGGTGCGGCTGATCGACCCGCAGCAGGCGCCGGCCCGTATCCTGCCCGGCGCCGACCTGTTCCTGCTGACCGCCCGCGACGGGGCATCCGGTGCGGCGATCCTGGAAGCGCAGGGCAACGGCCTGCCGGTGATCGGCTTCGACGGCTGCGGCCAGTCGATCGGAGCGAAGGAACGCGAGGACCTGGTCGAGGTCGGCTACCTGGATCTCGAAGCCATGAGCGACGCGATCATGACGCGCGGCAACCGGCCGGCCCGGCGCAACCGGAACGGCCTGGAGAACAGGCAGGCGGGGCCGAGCTGGGCCGACTGGCACGCGGAGCTGCGCCTGTTGCTGGCACAGGAGGCGACGCCCGCCGGCACCGGCTGAAACCGGATGAGGTAGGGACATGATCGAGCGATCATGCTCTAGGCCGGCGGCAGCAGGTCCGGGCCGAACGCGTGCGGCAACAGCTCGTCCAGGCTGCGCACCAGCAGCACGGTGCCGGACGCGTCGACCATCCGCAGCGGGGTCCCCGGCTCGGCGAACTCGCGGATCTTCTGGCGGCAGCCGCCGCAGGGGACGCATGGCGCGCTGCCGCCGGCGGCGACCACCACCGCCTTGATCCGCCGGCTTCCGGACAACACCAGGGCAGCGACGGCCCCCGCCTCGGCGCAGGTCCCCTCCGGATAGGCGGCGTTCTCGACGTTGCACCCGGCATGGACGATCCCGCGCTCGCACAACAGGGCGGCGCCGACGCGGAACCGCGAGTAGGGCGCGTGCGCCCGCTCCCGCGCCGCCAGCGCCGCCTCGATCATGCCGTCCACCATCGACCTCCCGTCCTGCGGGATCCAGCCTACCCCGCATCCTCCGGCCCGTGCCACCGGTCCGGGAACGCGGCACTTGGAGGACGGCAGGGCGATCCCTATCCTCCCGACATGGCCAGCGCCGCGACCCGTCCCCATGTCGAGCCCGATCCGACCGTGGCGGAGCTGCTGGCAGCGCGTCCCCAGCTGCGCATGGACCCGTTCGAGGGGCTGATGCTGGAGGAGGTGGCACTCGGTGCGATCGCCGCCGAACTCGGCACGCCCACCTGGGTGACCGGCGCCGGCACCCTGCGCGCCCGCTGCCGCCGCCTGTCGGCCGCCCTCCAGGAGGCCGGCCTCGATGCGCGGCTGCACTACGCGGTCAAGGCGAACGACCACCTGGCGGTGCTGCGCGTGCTCCGGGCCGAAGGCGCCGGCGCCGACGTGGTCAGCGGCGGCGAGCTGCACCGCGCGCTCGGCGCCGGGATCGCGCCGGAGCGGATCGTGTTCTCCGGCGTCGGCAAGTCGGACGACGAGCTAATGCTGGCGCTGTCGTCGCGGATCGCGCAGCTCAACGTCGAAAGCCGCGAGGAGCTCGAGCGCCTGTCGGTGCTCGCCGCCGGCGCCGGCCGCACCGCGCGGGTGGCGCTCCGGGTCAACCCCGACGTGGACGCCCGCACCCACGCCAAGATCGACACCGGCCGCGCCGGGACCAAGTTCGGCATCGCACACGACGAGGCGCCCGCACTCTACGCGCTGGCCGCGGAGCTCCCGGGGATCGAGCCGATCGGCTTCGCGGTGCACATCGGCAGCCAGATCGCCGACCCGGCGCCGTTCCGCGCCGCCTACGCCCGCATCGCCGGGCTGGTGCGGCAGGTGCGCGAGGCCGGGCACGCGGTCTCCACCGTCGACTGTGGCGGCGGCCTCGGCATCAGCTACCGCGACGAGCCCGCCGGATCGCCGCGGGCGCTCGCGCACGCGATCCGCCTGACCCTGGGCGGGCTCGGCCTGCGCCTGCTGGTGGAGCCGGGGCGCTGGCTGGTGGCGCCGGCCGGCGTGCTGCTGTCGCGCGTGGTCCGGGTCAAGCGACAGGCCGGCGCGCCGCCCTTCGTGGTGCTGGACTGCGCCATGAACGACCTGCTCAGGCCGAGCCTGTACGACAGCTGGCATGGCGTGGTGCCGCTGTCGGCGCGCGACGCGGTGGCGCCGGCAGCACCCGCGCACCTGGTCGGGCCGGTCTGCGAGACCGGCGACACCCTGGCCCGCGACCGGCTGCTGCCGGAACTCGCCTGCGGCGCGCGGGTGGCGATCCTAGACACCGGCGCCTACGGTTCGGTGATGAGCTCGACCTACAACGCCCGCCCGCTGGCAGCGCAGGCCCTGGTGGACGGTCCCCGCTGGGCCACCATCCGCGCGCGACAGCCGGTGACGGCGCTGTGGGAAGGCGAACGCGTGCCGGACTGGCTCGGTGCTGCCCCTGACGGCACCGCCGGATGAGCCTGTCGCATCCCGTTCCCGGCGCCACGATGCCGCTGCTCGATCGGGCGCGACGCAGCGCCGGGCGCGTGCTCTGGATCGAGCAGCTCTGGCCGGCGGTCCTGCCCGGGCTCGGAATCCTGCTCGGGCTGGTGGTGCTGTCGCTGCTGACCCTGCCGCAGCGACTGCCGGTGTGGCTGCACGCCCTGCTGCTGCTGGCGACCGCCGCCGTCCTGGCGCGGCTGCTGCATCGCCGCCTGGGCCGCCTGCGCTCGCCTGCCATGCCCTTACGGGACCGGCGGATCGAGCAGGCGTCGCGCCTGCCGCACCGCCCTGTCTCCACCCTGTCCGACCACCCGGTGCCGGCCGGCGGCCCCGACGGCGAGGCCGGCCTGATCTGGCAGGCGCACCTGCGACGCACCGAGGCCGGGCTGCAGCGGCTGGCGGCCGGTCCGCCACGCCTGGGCCTGCGCGGGCACGACCCCTACCGCCTGGCGCCACTGCTCCTGGCAGCACTTGCGGCGTCGCTCGTGCTGGCCGGGCGGGACGCACCGATCCGCATCGCTTCCGGCTTCTGGCCCGGCCTCGCGGTGCCGCTCGGCCCGAGGCCGCTGCTCCAGGCCTGGATCACCCCGCCGGACTATGCCGGCGGCGCGCCGATCTTTCTCACCGACCCGAACGGCCGCTACGTCGTGCCGTCCGGCGCCCGTCTCAGCGCCAGCCTCACCGGCACCGCCGTCCAGCCGGCGCTGACCCTGCGCGGCCCGGGATCCGGACGCTTCCATGCCCTGTCCGACCGGAGCTGGACCCTGGACCGGGTGCTCACGGTCGACACCGCGGTGGTCATCCGCGCCTCTGGCTACCGGCTGTCGGACTGGCAGATCACGGTGCAGCCGGTGCCGATACCGGTCGTACGCTGGAACGGCACGCCCGGTCCGGCCAGCGACCTCGCCTGGCACACCAGGCTGCCGTGGTCGGTGTCGCACCGCTACGGGGTGGCCACGCTGACCGCCGAGCTGCGCCTGGCAACGGGCGCCGGCACGGGACGCGTGCTGCGGGTGCCGATCCCGCTGCCGGGCCGGCCCACCGCGGCGCACGGCGTTGCCGCGCCCGACCTGTCCGCCGACCCGTGGGCGGGTGCCGCGGTGACGGCGGTGCTGGTCGCCACCGACGCCGCCGGCCAGTCCGGCCGGAGCGCCGAGGCCCGCTTCACCCTGCCGGCGCGCACCTTCCGCAATCCCCTGGCGCGCGCGGTGCTGGACCTGAGACGCCGGCTGGCGCTGGGCCGGGAAGCGCCGGCGCAGGTCGCCGACGACCTGCAGGCGCTGGGCGACACGCCGGGCGCGTTTGCGCAGGATCCCAGCCTGTTCCTCAACCTGAGCACCGACGCCTCGCTGCTCCGGCTCCCGCATGACGGGCGCGACGAGGCGTCGGACCGGCTGTGGCAGCTGGCGCTGGCGCTGGAGGACGGGCTGCACAACGACCGCGCCGGGGCGCGGGCGGCGCTGGAGGTACGCGCGGCGCAGGACCGGCTGTCGTCGCAGATCGAGCACATGCGCCAGCTCGGTTCCAAGGGCCAGTCGGCTGCCGAACAGTCCGAGCTGCAGCGGCGGATCGCGGCGCTGAAGCAGGCCATCGCCCGCCGGATGCAGGCGCTGGCGGCGCAGGCGGCGCGGAACCACGCGCCCCTGCCGCCGACGCCCGACCCGTCGATGCTGGGCGGCGACGACCTCGGCCGCATGATGAAGCGGATGCAGGACGAGGCCGCCTCCGGACACGCGGAGGAGGCGATGCGCGAGCTGTCGCAGATGCAGGCGATGCTGGAGCACATGCGCGTCGCCACGCCGGAGGACCTCCAGGCGGCGCAGCAGCAGGCGCAGGCCCGTCAGCAGGCGCACGACCAGATGGCGGCGGTGCAGGATCTGGTGCAGCGGCAGTCGGCCCTGCTCGACCACGCGCAGGGGCGGCAGGCGCAGCAGGACCGCGCGAAGGCACAGGACGGTTCCGACGCCCAGCCGGGAACCACCGACGGCGAGGATGCGGCTGGCGGGGACAACGCCGTGATGGACCCCGCGACCCGCCGGCTGATGCAGCAGCTCGGCGTGGCGATGGGAAACGCGCCGACGCCGGACGCCCAGCCCGGACAACCGACACCCGGACAACCGGCGACGGGACAGCAGGCGACAGGGCAGCAGGCGGACGACACGGCCCGGCAAGGGGACCGTCACGCCCAGCACGTGCTGCGACGGGCGCTGGACGAGCTGGCCACCGAGTTCCAGGCGCTGACCGGCAAGAAGGCGGACTCGCTCGCCAAGGCGGCCACGGCGATGGCGCAGGCGCACGGCGCCCTGGCCGAGGGCAAGGACGGCCCCGCCGCACAGGCGCAGATGCAGGCGCTGGCGGCGCTGCAGCAGGGCGCGCAGCAGATGCGCAGCGCCATGAGCGCTGGACGCTCGGGCGCCGGCGGCCTGGCGCTGCTGCCAGGCGGGGCCGAGGGCACCGGCAACGAGCCCGGCGACGAGGCGTCCGACGGCCAGGAGGGCGGCGAGGAGCAGCAGGGCGACCGCGACCCGCTCGGGCGGCATCTGGCGGCTGGCCATGCCGGCATGGACGACGGCGACGAGACCCACCTGCCGGACGGGGCGGCACCGGCACGATCGCGCGAGATCGAGCAGGAGCTGCGCCGGCGCGACAGCGATCGTACACGTCCGCCGCCGGAGCTCGACTACCTCGACCGGCTGCTGAAGCCGTTCTGACAGCGCCGAGCCGTCACCTCGAAGCTCGCTACCAGATCTGCACCCGGTCCTTCGGCGCGAGGTAGAGCGAGTCGCCGGGCTCGACGTTCCAGGCCTTGTACCAGCCGTCGATGTTGTGCACCGGCATGTCGACCCGGGCCGACGGCGGCGAATGCGGGTCGGTGACCAGCAGCATCTTCGCCCGGTCCGGCCGCACCTTCTGCCGCCACACCTGCGCCCAGCCCAGGAACACGCGCTGGTCGCCGGTCAGCCCGTCGACCACCGGCGCCACGCCGCCGTGCAGAGAAGCATGATAGGCATCCAGCGCCAGGGTCAGGCCGCCCAGGTCGGCGATGTTCTCGCCCATGGTCAGGCGGCCGTTCACGTGCAGGCCGGGGAACGGCGAAAGCGCGTCGAACTGCGCGCCGAGCCGGTCGGCACGCGCGCCGAACCGCTGGGCGTCGTCGGCGGTCCACCAGTCGTGCAGCCGCCCCTTCTCGTCGAACTTGCGCCCCTGGTCGTCGAAGCTGTGCGTCATCTCGTGGCCGATGACGCCGCCGATCGCACCGTAGTTGATCGCCGGATCCGCGTCCTTGTTGAAGAACGGCGGCTGCAGGATCGCCGCCGGGAACACCACCTCGTCGAAGTTGGGCGCGTTGTAGGCGTTCACCGTCTGCGGCGTCATGTCCCACTCGGTGCGGTCGACCGGATGCCCGAGATGCCCGACCTGGTAGGCCCACTCGAAGGCGATCGCGCGCCGGGCGTTGCCGTACAGGTCGTCCGGCCGCACCACGAGCCCGGAATAATCGCGCCACTTGTCCGGATAGCCGATCAGGATCAGCTGGTTGTCGAGCTTCCTGAGCGCTGCCTGCCTGGTCGCCTCGCTCATCCACGCGTTGTGCTGCAGCCGCACCCGGAACGCCGCCTTCAGCTCGGCCGTGAGCCCGGCCATCGCCGCTTTTTCCTCCGGCGGGAAGTAGCGCGCGACGTAGGCCTTGCCGATCGCCATGCCCATGGCGCCGCCGGCGGCCGCGACCGCGCGCTTCCAGCGCACCTCCAGCTCCGGCTGCCCGGACAGCGTCCTGCCGTGGAACCCGAACGACGCGTCCACGAACGGCCGGGACAGGTTGTCGGCCGCGTTGTCCGCCAGGTGGAACGCCAGCCATGCGCGCAAGGTGGGAAGGTCGGTCTCGCCGGCGATTTCTGCCTCGGCCAGCACCGCCGACTTCTCCGCCAGCACCACGGTGTCGGCATGGTCCAGGTCTGCATGGGCCAGGAACGTCGCCCAGTCGAACTGCGGCGCCTGCCGTTCGAGCTCGGCCACCGGCAGGGGGTTGTAGGTGCGGTCCGGATCCCGCCGGTCCGCCCGCGCCCACTGCACCTGCGCCAGCCGGCTCTCGAACGCTACCACCGCCTGCGCCTGGCGGTCCGCCTCCGGCCAGTCGATCATGTGCAGCAGCTGCGCCACGTAGGCCGCATACGCCGCCTTCTTGTCGGCGAATTTCGGCTGGAGGTAGTAGTCGCGGTCGGGCAGGCCGAGGCCGGCCTGGCCGAGCCCGATCGAGTAGCGGGTCGGGTCCCTGGCGTCCGGCTGCACGCCGAGGTCGAACAGCGAGGTGCCGTAGCCGTGCTGCGCGTCGCCGAGCAGGGCCGCGAACGCGGCGCGGTCGCCGACTGCCTTGACCGCGTCGAAGTCGGCCCGAAGCGGCTGCACGCCGCGGGTCTCCACCGCCGCCTCGTTCATGAACGCGGCGTAGAACGCTCCCAGCTTCTGTTCGACCGTGACGGGGTTCTTCGACGGGTTGGCCGAGAGCGACGTCAGGATGTCCTGCACCCGGGTCCGCGACAGGTCGGCCAGGATGTTGAACGCCCCCCAGGAGGTATGGTCGCCCGGGATCACCATGCTCGTCACCGCAGCGCCGTCCGCGTAGCCGAAGAAGTCGTTCCCCGGCTTCACGCCCGCGTCGCGCCCGGCCAGGTTGAAGCCCCACGGCGTGAATGCCCGGCCCGGCGCCGTTTCTGCCGGCACCGCGACCTTGGAAGGCGTCGAAGGCGCCACCGGCTGCGCCCGCGCACCGGCCGCCAGCAGGCAAAGGCTCGTCGCCGTCAGCAGCAGCAAGTGGGCACGCCCCACCCGCCTGTTCCGCCCTTCCCCCGATCCCACGTTCCGCCGCCTTTCCGTTGCTGTTGCAACGGCACACCAGGACGGGACGCGCGACCGTGTCAAGGCGTCGCGGCCACCGCCTCGCCCGGCCGCACGACCGCCACCGCCGGCCGTTCCCGCGCCACCCGCTCGAACTTCCGCCCCCGCCTGCGCATCGCCGCGAACGCCAGGCGCGCGGCGCCGCGCGACACCCGGCCGCGCGGGGTGAAGCCGATGGTCTTGAACATCATCCCCATCGCCCGCTCGATGTGCCGGCGCTGGTAGTAGCCCATCGCCCGCGACATGTACGCGGCGATGCACCGCTGATGGTCGTAGGCGACCCCGTCCGGCTCGTTGGTGCAGTGGTAGGCGTAGGCGAGCTCGTCGTCCTCGCTTTCCGTCACACGACCGAGCGCGATCCGGGTGCGCGCCACCAGGCCCAGGCGCTCGCGCTTCAGGTAGCGGTGCATGTGGTCGTAGAACAGCTTGAAGTGGCGATACTCGTCGGCGGCGATCTGCTTGGAGATGGTCTTCAGCACCGGCTCGTCGGTCGCATCCGCGAGTGCGGTGTAGAAGCTCGACGTCCCGGTCTCGACCATGCAGCGCGCGATCAGCTCTCCGGTCCGAGAGCCGCGCACCGACGCGTCCACCTCGATCGGGATGTGATACGAGCTGCGATAGCGCTCGAACGCCGCCGGATAGTTCCATGACGGGTCGGCCAGCATCGCCCACTGCCCGAGCGCGTCGCCATGCTGCACCTCCTCGACCGCCCAGTTGTCGGCGGCAAGCTGGAAGTCCGGGTCGTCGGTGAACACGTTGTTCAGGTATGCGGCGTAGTCGACCCCGTTGCGCTCCACCACCGAGGCCGCCTTCACCAGGCGCAGCACGTCCCCGTCCACGCGTCCCGGCTCGAACCGGTCCCACGCCACGTCCTCGATCCGCCAATGCTTCATCGACCTGCTGCCTTTCCGGCGTCGCCCACCGCCCATCATGCCACCGGTCGGCGCCGCACCGGAAGGCCGCCCCGGGAGCGTGCCAGGACCGCCGATTGTGCACCGCAGCGTGACTCTGCCGCCGGGCGGATGCAAACATCCCGACCGGTGGCATCCGCGCCTCGGGCCGGAGCACGCGACAAGGTCTGCGAGCCATACCGGACAGCGATCCGTCAGATCCTGCTCCGCTGGACGCACGACACACGGCCAGGGAGCCCGCACGGCATGAACATCCATGAATACCAGGCCAAGACCCTGCTGAAGGGCTACGGCCTGCCGGTGCTGGACGGCCGAGTCGCGCGCTCGCCGGAGGAGGCGCTGACCGCCGCGCGCTCCCTGCCCGGACCGGTCTACGTGGTGAAGTCGCAGATCCACGCCGGCGGCCGCGGCGCCGGCCGCTTCGCGGGCGATCCCAACGGCAAGGGCGGCGTCCGCCTGGTGCGCAGCCCGGCCGAGGCCGAGGAAGCCGCCACCGCCATGCTCGGCCATGTGCTGGTCACCAAGCAGACCGGCCCCGCCGGCAAGCAGGTCAACCGCCTCTACATCGAGGCCGGCTGCGACATCAGCAGCGAGCTGTACCTGTCCATGCTGACCGACCGCGAGACCGGCCGCATCGCCCTGATCGCGTCCCGCGAAGGCGGCATGGAGATCGAGGAGGTCGCGCACACCAGCCCCGAGAAGATCCTCAACGCCACCGTCGACCCGGCACTCGGCTATTCCGACTACATCGCCCGCGACCTCGCCGCCGGCCTCGGCCTTTCGGGCAAGTCGATCGCCCACTTCGCCAAGGTTGTGCGCTCCATCTACACCGCCTTCGTCGCCCTCGACGCCGCCTCGATCGAGATCAACCCGCTGGTGCTCACCGGCGCCGGCACGCTGGTCGCCCTCGACGCCAAGATGACCTTCGACGACAACGCCCTGTTCCGCCATCCCGAGCTGGAGGACCTGCGCGACGAGAGCGAGGAGGATCCCAAGGAGCTGGAGGCCGCCCGTCACGGCCTGAGCTACATCGCGCTGGACGGCTCGATCGGCTGCATGGTCAACGGCGCCGGCCTCGCCATGGCGACCATGGACATCATCAAGCTCGAGGGGGCCTCGCCCGCCAACTTCCTAGACGTCGGCGGCGGCGCCACCAAGGAGCGCGTGGTCGCGGCGTTCAAGATCCTTCTGTCCGACAAGAACGTCGAAGGCATCCTGGTCAACATCTTCGGCGGCATCATGCGCTGCGACATCATCGCCACCGCGGTGATCGAGGCCTCGCGCGAGGTGCAGCTGAACGTGCCGCTGGTGGTGCGGCTCGAAGGCACCAACGTCGAGCTCGGCCAGAAGCTGATCGATGAGTCGGGGCTCCCGATCATCAACGCCGACAACCTGTCCGACGCCGCACGGAAGATCGTCGCCGCCGTCAAGGACGCGGGCGCCGCCAGATCCACCAACCAGGGGAGCAAGAACTGATGTCGGTCCTGGTCGACAGGAACACCAAGGTCATCACCCAGGGCTTCACCGGCTCCCAGGGCACCTTCCACGCCGAGCAGGCGATCGCCTACGGCACAAAGATGGTCGGCGGCGTCACTCCCGGAAAGGGCGGCTCCACCCATCTCGACCTGCCGGTGTTCGACACGGTCAGCGAGGCGCGCGAGCGCACCGGCGCCACCGCCTCGGTGATCTACGTGCCGCCGCCGTTCGCGGCGGACTCGATCCTGGAAGCGATCGCCGCCGAGATGCCGCTGATCGTGTGCATCACCGAGGGCATCCCGGTGCTGGACATGGTCCGCGTCAAGGCGGCGCTGCGGAACAGCCCGAGCATCCTGATCGGCCCGAACTGTCCCGGCATCATCACCCCGGAGGAATGCAAGATCGGCATCATGCCCGGCCACATCCACCGCAAGGGGAAGGTCGGCATCGTGTCGCGCTCCGGCACCCTGACCTACGAGGCCGTGGCGCAGACCACCGCGGTCGGCCTTGGCCAGAGCACCTGCGTCGGCATCGGCGGCGATCCGGTGAAGGGGCTGGATTTTATCGAGGTGCTGGAAATGTTCCTGCATGATCCGGAAACGGAATCCATCGTCATGATCGGCGAGATCGGCGGCGCGTCCGAGATCAACGCCGCCCACTTCCTGCGCGACAACGCGGTCAAGAAGCCAACCGTCGGCTTCATCGCGGGCGCCACCGCGCCGCCCGGCCGCCGCATGGGTCACGCCGGCGCCGTCATCACCGGCGGCAACGACACCGCGGCCGCCAAGATCGACGCCATGCGGTCCGCCGGCATCCACGTCGCGTCGAGCCCCTCCCTGCTCGGCGAAACCATGATCAACGCGCTCAAGGGCTGACAACGGACCTGGCCGGACGCCGCCATGATGCTGGCGCGTCCGACCGGGATCAGTTCGGCACTGGTTCGTGGTGTATGATCGCCAGCACGATCCCCGCCAGGGCCAGGGCGAAGAGCAGCGCGAGAATGGTGCCGGAGATCCAGGCTGCCGGTCGCGACACCCCGCCCGCCTTCAGGATCGCGGCGTCCGACAGCTGTCCGTCTCGGTGCAGCGACCCCAGCCTGCGGAAGGCCCGCTGCAGCGCCACGTGTCGTGCGGTCACGGCCAGTGCCATGCTGAACGGCAGCCCGAGGCCGCTGATGGAAATGATGGAGACGTAGTTCAGCACGCCTGCCAGCGCCACGACCGCGACGACGGTCCAGGCCAGTCCGTGCAGCCTGCGATAGAAGAACCAGACCGGCCCGAAGAAGAAGGCGGACCAGCACATCCCAGCACCGCGCAACGTCAGCCAGGCGCCCGCCCGCCGCGCCACCGCCTGCGCCCGCATCCGGTCGTAGTCCTTCAGGAACGGCGCCGGGTTGGGCGCAAAGTAGAGCGACAGCTCGTGACGCCGGGCATCCACGTCCGGGTCGGTCAGGAAGGGGTCCGGGGTCCGGGCCATCGGGTGAACTCCGCGAACGCCGGGCTTCCGGATGTCGAGTCTGCACGTGCCGGCGGAACGCTTCATCCTCCTGCCAGGAACGTTGCGTGTCCAGTTCGATCCATACCTGGCAGCTGCCTCCCGGTTCCCCACCGGCACGGCCTGTGGCACACCGGAGGCCGACCCGAGAGACGGGTCGCAGGGGAGCTTGCCGCCATGCCCGACGGTGCCATCGATCGCCCGGTCTCGATGCCTGGTCCACACCAGGCGTCCGCCCTGCGCCACGACTGGGCCACCGCCGAGGTCCGCGCCCTGATGGCGCTGCCCTTCCCCGAGCTGATGTTCCGCGCCCAGTCCGCCCACCGCGCCCACTTCGACCCCTGCGCGGTGCAGATCTCCACCCTGCTCTCGATCAAGACCGGCGGCTGCCCGGAAGATTGCGCCTATTGCCCGCAGAGCGCCGCCCTCGACGCGCCGATCAAGGCCACCCGCCTGATGGCGGTCGACGCCGTGCTCGCGGAGGCCCGCGCCGCCAGGAACGCCGGCGCCAGCCGCTTCTGCATGGGTGCTGCCTGGCGCTCTCCGAAGGACCATGACCTCGACACCGTCTGCGCCATGGTCGAGGGCGTGAGGGCGCTGGGGATGGAATCCTGCGTCACGCTGGGCATGCTCGACGCCCCACAGGCGGCGCGGCTGCGCGATGCCGGCCTCGACTACTACAACCACAACCTCGACACCTCGCCCGAGTACTACGGCGCCGTCATCACCACCCGCACCTACCAGGACCGCCTCGACACACTGGCCCACGTGCGCGACGCCGGCATCAACGTGTGCTGCGGCGGCATCGTCGGCATGGGCGAGACGGTCGACGACCAGGCCGGCCTCCTCGCCACTCTCGCCTCGCTGCCGAGGCATCCCGAAAGCGTGCCGATCAACATGCTGGTCCGCGTCGCCAACACCCCGCTCGCCGACGCCGACGCGGTCGACCCGATCGACTTCGTGCGCGTGATCGCCGCCGCCCGCATCACCATGCCGGCAAGCCACGTCCGCCTGTCCGCCGGCCGCGAGGGCATGACCGACGAGACCCAGGCGCTCTGCTTCCTCGCCGGCGCCAACTCGATCTTCTACGGCGAGAAGCTGCTCACCACGCCAAACCCGAGCGAAAACCGCGACATGCGTCTGCTCGCCCGCCTCGGCATGCACCCGGTCTGACCGATCCCGCCCCGGTGCTGCCGGAGTTGACGCGATGAGCGACGAGGCCGGGCTCCAGTCCCCGCACCTGAACGAACAGGAACAGCAGCAGGCAGCCGCCGCCGCCGTGGTGCCGCCGCTCGTGATCCACGAGGTGGTGCGCGAGCAGGGCGAGCGGGAGCTGGAACGCTCGGTCGGCGGTCTCGCCTGGTCCGGCCTCGGCGCCGGCCTGTCGATCGGCTTCTCCCTGGTCATGCAGGCGACGCTGCAGGCCGGGCTGCCCGACGCGCACTGGAGCCGGCTGGTGGACAGCTTCGGCTACAGCCTCGGCTTCCTGATCGTGGTGCTGGGCCAGCAGCAGCTGTTCACCGAGACCACCCTGACCGCGCTGATCCCCGCCCTGACCAGCCGCTCGGCCGCGGCACTGGTCGGCACCGTGCGCGTCTGGACCGTGGTGCTGGCGGCCAACCTCGTCGGCACCTGGATCTTCGGCGCGGTCGTCGCCATCCATGGCCTGTTCCCGCCCGACACCACCGCCGCCATGCAGGCCCTGTCGGCCGACACCATGGCGCACTCGTTCGGCCACACGACCATCGCCGCGGTTGCCGCCGGCTGGCTGATCGGGCTGATGATCTGGCTGCTTCCCGGTGCCGGCCCGGCACGGCCGCTGATCATCGTCGTGCTGACCTACACGGTGTCGCTGTGCCACTTCCCGCACGTGATCGCGGGCTCCGCGGAGGCGGCGTTCGGGGTGGTCTCCGGCCACGCCAGCCTGTCCGGCTACCTGCTCCGGTTCTTCCTGCCGACCCTGCTCGGCAACGTGGTGGGCGGCATCGCCATGGTGGCACTGCTGAACCACGCGCAGATCGCCGACCAGCTGAACCGGCCGGACGCGTCGGCCGGCTGAACCGCCGGAGCAGGTGGACAAGCCGCCGCCTCCGGGCGACCCTGTTCCGGGCCGCATCGGCGGGATCGACCGGCGCCGGCGATGGCCGGGCGCGCAGCCCGCCCGAGACGACGATGCAGCCGCCGCCCCGGCTGCGGCAACGAAAGGCGACCGATCTTGGACCAGTTCGCGACCTATCCCAGCCTGCGCGACCGGCGCGTGCTCGTCACCGGCGGCGCGTCGGGCATCGGCGCCTCCATCGTCCGCCACTTCGCCGAGCAGGGCGCGCATGTCGGCTTCCTCGACCGCGACGAGGCGGCCGCGGCGGCCACCCTGGCTGCCCTGCCGGACGGCGCCACCGTCCGCTTCGCCGCTTGCGACCTGCGCGACATCCCCGCCCTGCGCGCCGCCATCGACACGCTGCGCGACCGGCTCGGCGGACCGTTCACGGTTCTGGTCAACAACGCCGCCCGCGACGACCGACACGCCATCGACGACGTGACGCCGGAGTACTGGGACGACCGCATGGCGACCAACCTGCGACACCAGTTCTTCTGCGTGCAGGCGCTGAAAGCCGACATGATCGCGGCCGGCGGCGGCTCGATCATCAACATGAGCTCCAACAGCTTCCTGCTGGCGTCCGGCGGCATGCCCGCCTACACCGCCGCCAAGTCCGCGGTGATCGGCCTGACACG
>CAXUDP010000004.1:0-35434 GCA_964249735.1 uncultured Acetobacteraceae bacterium
GTGGATCGCCGGGCTCTTGTGCCCGGTGAAGCCGATGTAGCGCAGCTTGCCCTGCTCGCGTGCCCGCAGCACCGCTTCCAGCGCACCGTCGGGCGCGAACACCCGCGCCGGATCGTCGGGCCGGATGATCTCGTGGAACTGCAGCAGGTCGAGATGGTCGGTCTGCAGCCGGGTCAGCGAGGTCTCGATCTGGCCCATCGCCGCCTTGGCGGTGCGGCCGTCGATCTTGGTCATCAGGAAGGTGCGGTGGCGGTACCCCTGCATCGCCAGCGCCCGGCCGAGACGCACCTCGCTTTCGCCGTCGTTGTAGTCCCAGCAGTTGTCGCAGAAGTTGATCCCGGCATTGATCCCGGCATGCACCACCCGGATCGCCTCGTCGTTGGTCATCCCGCCCGGCTTGGCCAGGTGGTAGCCACCCATGCCGACCAGCGACACGGCCTCGCCGGTGCGCCCGAGTGCCCGATACTTCATGTCCGGATGCTGGCCGATCGCGGCGGTGACGCTGCCCGGTTGGGGCACGGCGTTGCCGGCGGCGACCTGCGCCTCGGCCGGCAGCCCCGACGCCGCGGCGGCGCCCATTCCGACGGCGACGGTCTTGATGAAGTCGCGACGTTCCATGGTGGTTCTCCCCGATCAGCCTGCCGCGCCCAGCACACGGAGTGCCGCACAGGCGCCGCCGTAGCCGTTGTCGATGTTCACCACGCTGAGGCCCGGCGCGCAGGACGCCAGCATCGCGTCGAGCCCCGCCCTGCCGCCCGCGGCGACGCCATAGCCGACCGAGGTCGGCACCCCGACGACGACGCCGGGCACCAGTCCCGCCACCACCGAAGGCAGGGCGGCATCCATGCCCGCCACCACGATGACGACGGCGTAGCCGCGAAGTTCCTCGACCCGGCGAAGCAGCCGCCATAGCCCGGCCACTCCGACATCGGCGATCTCGGCGGCGTCGTGGCCGGAGAAGCGCAGGGTCCGCGCCGCCTCGCGCGCCACCGGCAGGTCGGACGTGCCCGCGGTCACCACCGCCACCCGCCGCCCGGCCGCCAGCGGCGCCGGAGCGCCGATCCAGGCGGTGCGGGAGACCGGATCGTAGTCGAGCCGCGCACGCAGCCCGGCCGGCAGGGCGTCGAGCCGTGCCGGGTCGAGGCGGGTGAGCAGCAGCGGCGTGTCGCCGACGGCGCGCAGGATGGCGGCGATCTGTTCCGGCGACTTGCCCGAGCAGTACACCGCCTCGCCAAAGCCGATCCGTGCGGTCCGTTCGCCGTCGAGGAGGAACTCGCTCACGCCCCGATCTCCCCGGCCGGACGGAGGAACGCGCTGCCGGTCCGGTATGCCGCGAAGCGCACCGGCCGCGCCGGCTCGCCCGCTTCCGCCGCAAGCTCCGCCACCGTCCTGCCGAGCGCGTCCTCGCCCGCGTCCTGCACCGCCCGCAGCGACGCCGGATCGAGCTCGATCACCAGCCCGTCGCGACGCACCCGGCAGCGCACGGTACGGCTGGAACCGGCCGCTCCGAGCCGCGCCGCCACCAGCTGCTCCGCCTTGTGCACCAGCGCCAGCGTCCGCGGCTCGATGAACAGCCCGGTCTCGATCCGGCTGGACAGGCAGGGCGCCGAGGGCAGCTCCGCCAGCGTGCCCAGCCCGAGCCGCGACGCGATCCCGCGCAGGGTCGCCTTGGAGATCCCCGCTTCCACGAACGGATGCCGCACCCCGTGCGCGTCCGCCGCCTGCAGCCCGGGACGGTAGTCGCCGAGGTCGTCGGTGTTGGTGCCGGACAGCACCAGCGCGCCCGACCCCTGCAGCCGGGCGACGATGGCGCCATACAGGTTGGTCTTGCAGAACAGGCACCGGTTCGCCGGGTTGGCGCGGTAGCGCGCGTCGTTGAACTCGCCGGCGTTGAACACCTCCAGCCGCACGCCAAGTTCCGACGCCAGCGTCCGCGTCCGCTCCGTCGCCTCCTCCGGCACAGCGGCCGAGCTGGCGTGATGCAGCGTCAGCCGGTCTCCCAGCACTGGCGCCGCAGCCGCCGCCAGCGTCAGGCTGTCGATCCCGCCGCTGACCGCGATTGCCACCCGCAGCACTCCCAGCCCTGCCAGCAGCGCCTGCAGCCGCGCCAGCGCGTCCTCGACATCGCTCATGGTCCGGCCTCCTCGTCCAGCGCCAGCGCTTCCGCCTGCCGGCGCAGTCGCTGCCGCCCCGCCTGGCCGGCCAGCTCCCGCAGGTGGTCCGCCTCCGCCTTGGCGGTCGCCCCGTCCGGACGCTGCACCAGCTTCACGTCCACCGGCACGCCGTCCACCACCGTTTGGGCGATGCGCCGCCGCAGCGCCTGCCCCTGCACCAGGTGCGTGCGCAGGCCGATGGTGGTGGTCTCGGTGAAGCAGGCGGCGGTCACCACGTCCAGCGCGTCGGGCGCCGCCAGCACCTGCACGTGCACCGCCATGCGTCCCTTCTTGCCGATCGCCGCCATCTGCACGACGTCGTGCACCCCGTCGGTGCTCCGGATCCGGTCCAGCCCGGCGGCGAGATCCTCGCCGGACTGGTCGTCGACCTCGAAGGCGATCACCCCCAGGGTGCGGTGGCCGCCAGCCAGGCCGGCCGGCTCGGCGGCCTTGATCACCAGCGCCCGCATGCAGTTGCTGGTGCCGGCAAGCCGCCTGGTGCCGAAGCCGATGCCGGTCGCCCCGAGCCGCCCCGACGGCCGCGCCCGGAGCCGGCCGGTGTCCCGCAGGTAGCGCAGGATCGCCGCCCCGGTCGGCGTGACCCGTTCGCCGGCGATGCCGTCGTCCTCCACCTCGAACCCGTCCAGCAGCAGCGCCGTCGCCGGTGCCGGCACCGGCATGATCCCGTGCGCGGTATGGATCCGGCCGGAGCCGAGCGGCAACGCCGACACGCTCCAGCCCGCAGCACCCGTCCCCTCGATCAGCACCGAGGCGGCGACGATGTCGGCGATCGAGTCCGCAGCACCCACCTCGTGGAACGTCGTCGCGTCGGCCGGAACGCCGTGCACGCGCCCTTCCGCCTCCGCCAGCACCGCGAAGATCCCGACCGCATGCGCCGACACCGCCGGCTCCAGCCCGCACCGGAGCAGGTGGGCCCGTATCTCGCGCCAGGCCCGATGGGCGTGGCTGGTCTCATGCCCATGCCCATGCTCGTGGTCATGCCCGTGATGATGGCCTTCGTCATGGGGATGGCCATGCTCGTGGTCATGATCCCCTTGCGGCGCGTCCGCCGCCTGGCCATCCGGACCCTCCACCCGGAAGCGCATCCCGCTGAGCACGCCGTCGTTGTGCGGCAGCAGCAGGCAGCGGACCGCGACCGCCCGCGCCACCGCCTCCGACACCCGCACCTGCTGCGCCGGAAACGCGTCCAGAAGAGCGGCCGCGAACATGTCGCCGGCCATGCCGCCGAGCGGGTCCAGATGCACGTGGATCATCGACGGATGATGGCCAGCACGCCCGCTCTTGTCCACGCGGGGGCCATCTTGCCGAACCGCATCCGGTCCCGCACGCTCGGCTCATGCCGACATCGTCCGCGCCGCCTGGCCGTCCCGGCCTTTCCGCCCTGCTGGGCGCGTGCTTCTCGGCCGGCGCCGGACAGGCCACGAGCCAGAAACGCCGGATCTCGGCGATGGCCGTCTCCCTGCTCGGCGTCAACCTCCTGGCCTGGTGCTGGGCGCTGGCGGCGTTCGGCAGCTCACCGGCGCTGCTGGGATCGGCGCTGATCGCCTGGGGCTTCGGCCTGCGCCATGCGGTGGATGCCGATCACATTGCCGCCATCGACAACGTGTCCCGCCGCCTGATGCAGGGAGGACAGCGGCCGATCGGCATCGGCCTGTTCTTTTCGCTCGGCCACTCCACGGTGGTAGTGCTGGCCGGGCTGGCGGTGGTGCTGGCGCAGGGCTGGTTCCGCAGCCGGCTCGGCCTGCTCGCCGGGTGGGGCGCACCGGTGGGCGCCATCGTGTCCGCGGGCTTCCTGCTCCTGATCGGCGGCGCCAACCTGCTGGTGTTGCTGGCCCTGTTCCGCCTGCGCGGGCGCCTGCGACGCGGCGAGCCGGCCTGCGACCCGCTGCCCGGGCCGGACGGCGTCCTGTCGCGCCTGCTGGCGCCGCTGATCCGCCGGGTTGGGAGCAGCCGCGGCATGTTCTGGCTCGGCCTGCTGTTCGGCCTCGGCTTCGACACCGCGACCGAGATCGGCGTGCTGGGCCTCGCCGCGGTGGGCGCCGCACATGGGGAGGCCGGCTGGACGGTGATGGTGTTCCCGGCCCTGTTCACCGCCGGCATGGCGCTGGTCGACACCGCCGACGGAGTGATGATGCTGGGCGCCTATGGCTGGGCGCTGTCCGAGCCGTCGCGCAATCTCGGCTACAACATGGTCATCACCGCCGGCTCCGTGCTGGTGGCGCTGGTGATCGGGGCGACGGAAGTGCTGGACCTGGTTCCCGTGCCGGGCGCCGCCACGCCGACCTGGGCACGCGTCGTCGACATGCATGGCGAACTGGTCGGCTACGGCGTGGTCGGCGGCTTCGCCCTGCTCTGGGCCGCCTCCCTGCTTGGCTGGTTGCTGCGCAGCCGGGCACGCGCCGGGCGCTGAACCGTCCTGTCCGCTCATGGACGGCTCCGGATCGTCCGCGGCATCACCCTGCGGATGGAGCTATGAGGAAGGCCTGCATCTGGAACCATTCAGGAGCACGACTAAACGGCACCGGGACCAGGCTGCTGGTGAAGCCGGGCCCTCGGTGTGCTATCGGGATCGCCGCCGGCGCGTGGCAAACACCGTCGACATGGCGCGTCCAAACTCCAGCGCCGGCCGAACCGGAGGCCCGACGCAACCGTCAAAGCCCCCAGAGGAAGCAGGGCACGGAACGCGAGACGCCGGCGCCTGTCCATGAAGCCCAACCAGAAGCAAGGCGGTACCAGGTGTCGGCCTACCGCGGAGTCCACAAATGCTGCTTTACATCATCCAGGTTCATCAATGGCCAGAGCAGGTTCGGCAACTGATCGAACTGCTCGATGATGGAACAACCTCGTATCTGATCAACGTCGATCCTGCGGCGAGGGTCGCCTTCGACGACCTGCCGGCTTTGCTCCCGGAGAGGCTAAGGGGGCGCGTGACGGTGCGGCTCGGACTGCCCGTCACCTGGGGCGGGATCTCGCAGGTTCATGCCTGGCTCGACGCCTACTCGTATGCCGTCGACCACATGTCCGGTTGGAGTTTCGTCGTCATCCTTTCCGGAAGCTGCATCCCCCTAGTGTCACAGGCCAGGGTGAGAGAATTTCTCGAGGACCAGGAAGCCGCAGGCGTGCGCGTACATCTCGGGTGGTGGAACTGGGAAGCACGAGGTGACATCTTCCACTCGATATCGATCGGGCAGAGGGACGCGGCCGACGTCACGCCGGTCGAGATAGGCCTGGGTGGTGGGCAGCCGGCGCTGATCGAAGCCGGGCTGAAGCCGGTGTTCGATGACCACGAGCGTTCACCGATCTTCCACGCGCACTGGCGCGGAGCCGTGCACTGCACTGACCTAACGATCGAGAAGCGTCTGGTCATCCGACGCCTGCTTCCCTTCGAGGTCTCGGCTCGGCGGCACAAGATGCAGGCCCTTCCCAGCAAGGGTGGATGGCTCTGGTGCATCCTCCGGCGGGATGCGATCGAGGGCATCCTCGTGGATCCGATCCTTCCGGACGTGCTGGACATGCTGACCCACTTCATCTGTCCCGACGAGCTGTTCCTGCATACGATCATCCACAACAGCGCTCAGTTCAGGCACGAACCCATCGGGCGACAGAGCAGCCATTTCCTACAGGGTCTTGCGACCGACATCGGCGATGGACATGTGGAAGAGCTGCAAAGAAGTGGCGCCTTCTTTGCACGGAAGGTCAACTACGAGAGATCACCGCGTCTTCTCGACTATGTGCGTCGGGAAGTTTCCTCGACTAGGTCGACCTGACTGGAAGACGCGCGACGCCACGGAGAAGGGATGCAGGGGGACCTAGTAGACCTCCAACTCCGAGAAATGCAGATGGGACCTGCGCGGAAGCCTTATTCGAAGATAACGGACCGACAGCGGATCGGGAAAGCTGACCTCGACGATCCTCTCGATGTCCATCTCCTGGGGATGCTGATAAACCTGACGCCACGTCGACCCGTCGATCGAAGCGAGAACCTGGAACGACTTCATACGCTCTTCGAACCCCGACCGGTTGAAGATGCGTATCAGGCGGATGCTGGACGTATCGAGCAGATCGACGGTCCACCATGGCTGCAGCTCGAAATCGGTGTGGAAACCATTCGGCGCGTCGCGATCACCGTTGTTCGCACCCTCGGCTTCCCTGCGGCAGTCCGACCAGAGGGACCATTGGCAGGTCGAACTCTGCCAGGCCGGCTTTCCGAGGGCCAAGTTCTCCAGGACGTCGACCTCCACCGCCATGAAAGCCGCGTATTGTCGCAGGAAGCCGAGGCAGAACGGCATGCGTGCTTCGCCCAGAACGCCGGCGATGACGCGGAAGATCGGAACGTGCGGGAACCTGACCAGGACCTGCCAGAGAACGGACCCGCGTCCCAGGATCCTGTCCGGGTTGTCCCCGAGGTTGGACACTTCCCGTTTGAACGAGTCTTTCAGGTAGTCGCCGCACTCCACCAAGTCATCGACCGTCATCTTCTCCAGAAGCGTCAGGAGGTCATTGCCTTCCCGTGGACGAAGCAGGGCGCGTTGCAGATAGCGCCAGCCGGATCGGACAGGATGGTAGAGCATGCCATCTTCAGGCTCCAGGTCCTTCGGATGAAACAGGCCATGGTAGTTGAAGGTGTCCGGCCTGTAGTACTCTCCCATCTCGTTCAGATCCGCAACGCTGAAGCCGGCCGCCAGAAGTTCGGTCGTCGTGAACGCTTCATCGTTGGGAATGACGTAGTCGAGGATCTCCGACGGCGTCGACCTTTCGTCCGATCGTCGCTGCGAATGCAGATGCCTGACGGCGCGGGCGGACGCGCGAACGACCGGGAAGAAGCACTTGTAGACGTCGCTGTGCGTGGAACTCATCGTCTTGAGCCAGAACCAGTCCGCACCGGCGATCTCCACGTAGGTCGCGATGAAATCATGCTGGCTGGCTTCGTCAAGAGTCCGGAAGAAGGACGACGGATCCGCTCGATTGACGTAAGCGTCGTTCTCGATCAGCCAGATGTGGTCGAGGTGCGGGAAACGATCCAGGACGACATAGAGTATATAGTCACCGCACTTCCATATCTCGTTCTGACCTCGTAAGGGAAGTCCAAGCTCCGAGAAGGTCTCGTCGGAGATGCTGACCTTGGGAAAATTTCCGGTGGAAATGACTCCGTTACGCTCGTCGACCGCAAAAACGATCAGGTAGTCGGAGTTTCTTGACAGCCGATCGGCAAGCGACAGAAGATCGCTGTCAACATAATGGGTCCGTATCGCTATGGCATTCTGGGCTGTAGCCGGAGGATATGCTGTCATCTCTGTCATCAGTTATGTGAAAACGACGAAACAGCCTGCCGGAAGATGTGCCACCGGCGCGACTGATCACACATCGCCAGCCTGATATCAAGGAGAAGCTACCTGATGACCGGAACCTCTGGTCAGCTTCCGCCAGGGCTCGCGGTGCCGCAGCGCGGTCCGATCGATCCGGCGAGCGTTCTGCTGCAAGCGCCTCCAGCCTGGAGAAGGTGGCAGGCAGCGTGACCGGCGGCCCGGACAGGCTTCAGGCGTTTTCATCAGTATGACGATGCTGCTTCCCGGGACGAACCAGGGCATGGCCGGACGGTCATGTCCCGGACGCTCGAAAAGCCGGTTGTCCGGCATGTCGGCGTGCGTGGTCCTCATGCTCACGACCGGGTGCCATCCAAGGCATGAGCGTTCATCAACTCTCGACAACCTGGGCCTCCGTCCGTGGATGAACACCAGCCTGTCTGCCGATCGGCGCGCAACGCTCCTGGAACAGCGGATGTCGACGCAGCAGCTGCTGCGGATCGTGTACGGCTATTATGCTGTACCGGCCAGTTTGGTGCCGGTCGGCGCGGTCGGCTCGGCCGGCTTCGTGCCGGGCATCGCGTCGCTCGGCCTTCCCGCCTTGCAGGAAACCGATGCCGGAACCGGCGTCGCCGACCCGGTGAACGGCAGGACCGGCCGGCCGATACGCGGCGCTGCCGGCGATTCTACGGAGCTTCCGTCCGGTCTCGCCACCGCCGCCACCTGGGATCGCGACGCTGCCTACGCCGGCGGTGTCATGATCGGCAGGCAGGCGCGCCGGGAGGGCTTCAACGTCCTGCTCGCCGGCGGCGTCGACCTTGCGCGCGAGCCGCGCAACGGCCGCAACTTCGAGTATGCCGGCGAGGACCCGCTGCTGGCCGGTACCATCGTCGGCGAGCAGGTGCGCGGCATCCAGTCGCAGCACGTGGTGTCCACGATCAAGCACTACGCCCTCAACGACCAGGAGACCGGACGCCGCGCGGCCTCCTCGGACATCGATTGGAACGCGGCACGGCAAAGCGACCTGCTCGCCTTCGAGCTGGCGCTCGACATCGGCCACCCCGGCTCGGTGATGTGCGCCTACAACCGCGTCAATCGCGTCTACGCGTGCAGCAACGACATCTTGCTGAACCGGACCCTGAAGACCGACTGGGGCTTCAAGGGCTGGGTCATGTCGGATTGGGGTGCGGTGCACGCCGTGACCGACGCCAACGCAGGCCTCGACCAGGAATCCGGCGCCCTCTTCGACCAGTCGAACGGCGGCTCGTTCTTCGGCGCGCCGCTGCAGGCAGCGCTCCATGACGGCACCGTCAAGCCGTCGCGCCTGCTCGACATGGTGCACCGGATCCTGCGCTCGGAGTTCGCCAACGGCCTGTTCGACGATCCGGTGACGCGCATCGTGCCGATCGACTCCGCCACGGACGCCGCAGTGGCGCAGTCGGACGAGCAGGAAGGCATCGTCCTGCTGAAGAACGCTGACGCAACGCTGCCGTTGTCGAAGACCGTTGGCTCTGTGGCGGTGATCGGTTCCAACGCCGCCCGCGGCGTGCTGGAAGGCGGCGGCTCGTCCGAGGTGTGGCCGGTCGGCGGCCCGGCGCAGCCGGTCGATACCAGCACCGGCTTCCCCCGCCCGATCATCTGGAACCCGTCCTCGCCGCTGGCCGCTATGAGGACCGAGGCGCCGAACGCCGCCTTCTCCTACGACACCGGCGCCGATCCCGCCGCCGCGGCGACCGTCGCCGCCAAGGCCGATGTCGCCGTCGTGTTCGTCAACCAGTGGCTGGCCGAAAACATCGACGCCGCCAACCTGTCCCTGCCAACCGACTTGCAGACCGGCGTCAACCAGGACGCGCTGGTGGAAGCGGTCGCGAAGGCGAATCCCCACACCATCGTGGTGATCGAGAGCGGCGGCCCGGTGCTGATGCCGTGGCTTGGTCAGGTGAAGGGCGTGCTCGAGACTTGGTATCCCGGCTCCGGCGGCGGACCCGCCATCGCCAACACCCTGTTCGGCGACAACGACCCGTCCGGCCATCTGCCAATCACCTTTCCTGCGTCGGAGTCCCAGTTGCCGCGTCCGGTACTTGACGTCGGCAGCAGCAGCGATCCAGACTTCCCCATCAACTACAACATCGAAGGCGCCGCAGTCGGGTACAAGTGGTTCAGGAAGAACAACCTTCAGCCGTTGTTCCCGTTCGGCTACGGGCTGAGCTACACCAGCTTCTCGTTCTCGAACTTCCAGGTATCGTTGATCACCACGCCGAGTGTTACCTTCGACGTGGTCAACACAGGCAAGGTCGGCGGCTATGCCGTGCCGCAGGTCTACCTCGGGCTGCAGGGGCGCGGCGAGTCGCCGACCCGCCTAGTCGGCTTCACCAAGATCTACCTGAACCCGGGCCAGACTAGGCACGTCACCATTACCGGCGACCCGCGCCTCCTGGCGGAGTTCGACGGTACTTCGGACCGCTGGGTGATCAAGGGCGGCAGCTATCCGCTCCACCTCGCCACCTCATCCAGCGACATCGTGCAGACCACCTCCGTCACCTTGCCGGACGCGACCCTAATACCCTGATTATCCGTCCAGGGCCGGAACTCGTTCTCAGAAGCATCAGGGGAAGTTCGTCAAGCGTGATGAGCATCCCTTGAATGCGGTCACGCCGACGAGGCTGGTGCCGCTGCCGCAGACCCGGCACCGGCAAGGGACTGCCACTCACGCGTTCGCGGCTTGTCGTGGTCCAGTACGACGCGCTGATTGACAGAGCGCCGATGACACCTTCGGCATCCTTTGTTCCTCCTTGTCTGCTATGCTAATGGCCTAGCAGAACTGGTCCAACGCAGGATGGCACGGTTCCGATGCCACGATGTCGGCGCCAGACAATCGTCATCCTGCGCGGGCGCCTGCGACGCGGCGAGCCGGCCTGCGACCCGCTGCCCGGGCCGGACGGCGTCCTGTCGCGCCTGCTGGCGCCGCTGATCCGCCGGGTTGGGAGCAGCCGCGGCATGTTCTGGCTCGGCCTGCTGTTCGGCCTCGGCTTCGACACCGCGACCGAGATCGGCGTGCTGGGCCTCGCCGCGGTGGGCGCCGCACATGGGGAGGCCGGCTGGACGGTGATGGTGTTCCCGGCCCTGTTCACCGCCGGCATGGCGCTGGTCGACACCGCCGACGGAGTGATGATGCTGGGCGCCTATGGCTGGGCGCTGTCCGAGCCGTCGCGCAATCTCGGCTACAACATGGTCATCACCGCCGGCTCCGTGCTGGTGGCGCTGGTGATCGGGGCGACGGAAGTGCTGGACCTGGTTCCCGTGCCGGGCGCCGCCACGCCGACCTGGGCACGCGTCGTCGACATGCATGGCGAACTGGTCGGCTACGGCGTGGTCGGCGGCTTCGCCCTGCTCTGGGCCGCCTCCCTGCTTGGCTGGTTGCTGCGCAGCCGGGCACGCGCCGGGCGCTGAACCGCTCGGTCGCGCATCGCTGTGTTGCTGCTGGCGCATGTAAACTTCGGCATTTTATCATTGCCGCGACGATGTATTCATGTCGGGACGCGTTTGTAATACCACCGGCGGTTGCGATTGCACAATGGTGCGCCGCGACAACACTAGATCCTGTATGTTTGCGGCGGAATAACGCATCAGCACGGTTTGTAACGCCTCATATGATCTTCTAGCGTCCGCATCGGATCATCCGGATGATGATCGACACGATCCCGCACAGGAGACTCGACGCGAGGATGTAGCCGAATGGCTACCAAGCAACGATAAGTCGTGAGGGAGCGTCTATGAGTAATATAATATCAAGGTTGCGCCCGCTCACCCGCAAGGTGATGACACTCGCCGTCTTGTCGCCTCCGGCCGGTGTGCAGATCGCGTATCAGCCAGTACCGATGCATTTCCCCGGATGAACACCATCAAATACCGGCTGTTCGACGCGACAGTTTGACAGAAGCCCGACCGCTCCGTCGCCGTCTCTATTGGCGATGCAGACAGTTGCGCTGCCATGCGTGGAAACTGATGCAGATCATCCGCTTGCGGAACGTTTTCCGATCTCACTTGCAGAACGTAGTTCGGCTTTCTAAACTTGTTGGTGTCGACAGCCATTCCTGGGAATGTGCCATCCTCTTGACGTTCGACGAGGTGCGTCAACGCTTCTTCACGAAAGGATCCGTCAACAGGTCATATCGCCGGCCATCGTGCCCAAGATGGCACGGGTCAAGGGCATGATCTCGGGACCACGTGACTGTCGATCCAGAAACTGAGGAACACCAAGAATGATTAGCGATGATGCCTGTCAGCGGGCGGCGCGGCTCACGGAAGGACGACTTCCGGAAAGTCGCCCGGTTTCCAAGGGCAAGCGACGTTTCCTTTGGGCTGGCGCCGCCCTGCCGGCTCTCCTTGTGGGACTTGCACCGCTTCACGCAGCGGTTGCCGGACCCGTCGGCAACCCTGCCGACTGTCCGTGGCTCAATCCGAGCCTGTCCGTTGCGACCCGCGTCAACATGCTGCTTGCGAAGATGACCGTCGCCGACGAGATCGCGCTCGTACAGGGCAACGGCACCAGCGAGAGCACGCCGCCTGCCGTGCCGTACGTGTTCTTCACCGCCGCCAACCCCAAGCTGTGCATTCCTGGCATCGGCTACGAGGACGGCCCGGCCGGCGTCGCCGACCTGCTCACCAACGTGACGCAGTTCCCCGCCGGCATCGCCGTCGCAGCGACCTTCTCCAAGAATGACGCACTGCTCTACGGCATCACGCTCGGTGCAGAGCAGGCCGCCAAGGGCTCCGGCGCCGACCTCGGCCCCACCATCAACATCGATCGCGACCCGCGCTGGGGCCGCACCTTCGAGAGCCTGTCGGAGGATCCGGGACTCACCGCCGGCATCGGCGCCGCCGAGATCAAGGGCATCCAGAGCCAGCGCGTCATGGCGCAGGTCAAGCATTTCGATGCCTACAACCAGGAGACAAACCGCAACACGCAGCCGGACGACGTCATCGCCTCCGAGCGCACACTGCACGAGATCTACCAGCCCGGCTTCCGCGCCGCGATCAACGACGCCGGCTCGGGTTCGCTGATGTGCGCCTACTCGTCCGTCAACGGTTTCTATTCCTGCGAGAGCCGGTCGCTCCTGACCGGCGTCCTGCGCAACGAGCTCAACTTCAAGGGGCTCATCATGTCGGACTACGGCGCGATCCACGACGTCAGCGCCGCTACCGCCGGTACCGATTCCGAGCAGCCGGAAAACACCTATT
Organism: uncultured Acetobacteraceae bacterium; assembly: GCA_964249735.1. Lineage (GTDB taxonomy): Bacteria > Pseudomonadota > Alphaproteobacteria > Acetobacterales > Acetobacteraceae > Lichenicola. The sequence continues at coordinate 12,719 of CAXUDP010000004.1, forward strand.
TCGGCGCCCCGCTGCAGGCCGCCGTGCAGAACGGCTCCATCTCCCGCGCCGTGCTTAACTCCCAGGTCGAGCCGATCCTCTACGAGATGTTCCGCTTCGGCTTCTTCAATGATCCGCCGCCGGTCACCACGTCGGCCGTCGCGACCTCGCCCGACCACGTCGCCACCAGCAACGCGCTCGCGGAGGAGGGAAGCGTGTTGCTGAAGAACGCGAGTGGCCTGCTCCCGCTCAGCGCTAGTGCCGACATCGCCATCATCGGCCCTGCCGCCTCGGCACAGGTCATCACCAGCGGCGGCGGCAGCGCCCACGTCATCCCGGGTCCCGTCGTCTCGCCGCTCGAAGGCATCCAGGCCGCGTCGAGCGGCAGCGTCACCTACAGCCAAGGCCTGCCGACTGACGCAGAGCTGACGGCGATCCCGTCGAGCGCCCTGTCCACCCCATACGAGCCCACCAACTACGGCGGCTCCTACAGCGCGACGCTGACCGCGCCGGAAACCGGCACCTACATTCTCGGCTTCAGCAATCCCGGCAGCTACAACGTTGCCTCGCTGACCATCAACGGCACGACGCTCATCAACAATCCGGGCACGCCTCCGGTCGCCGCCTATTCGGCCGCGATCCAGCTCACCGCCGGTCAGACCTACAGCCTGACGCTCGGCGGCGCCGGCCCGACCAGCAACCTCGTCTGGGCGACGCCGTCCACGCTCCAGACCTATCTCGCCCCCGCGGTTGCCGCCGCCCGGGCGTCCAAGACGGCGATCGTGGTGGTCGGCGATGACACGGAGTCGGAAGCGGCCGACCGCCCGAACCTCGCTCTGCCTTCGGCGCAGGACGCGCTGATCGAGGCCGTTTCCGCCGCCAACCCGCACACCATCGTCGTGGTGCAGGCTGGTGCTCCGATCACCATGCCCTGGCTCAACGGCGTCGGCGCCGTGCTCGATACCTGGTACTCCGGCCAGACCGCCGGCACGGCACTCGCCGACCTGCTCTACGGCAAGACCAACCCCGGCGGACACCTGCCGATCACCTTCCCGACCAGCCTCAGCGCGATCCCGACCGCGTCGGTCGCACAGTTCCCGGGTGAGAACAACACGGTCCAGTATTCGGAAGGGTTGCTGGTCGGCTACCGCTGGTATGACCAGAACAAGGTCAAGCCGCTGTTCCCGTTCGGCTACGGGCTTTCCTACACGACCTTCAAGTACAGCGACCTCCAGGTCGAGAACGCTTCCGTCGACGGCGTGACGCCGGTGCATGTAAGCGCCACCGTCACCAACACGGGCAAGGTCGCGGGCAGCGACGCGGCGCAGCTCTACCTCGGCTATCCCTCCGCCGCCGGCGAGCCGCCGCGCAAGCTGGTCGACTTCCGGCGCGTGACACTCAGCCCCGGCGAGTCGAAGCGGCTGAACTTCACCATCCGCCCAAGCGACGAGTGGTGGTGGAACAACAACGGCTGGGACGAGACCACCGGCACCTACAAGGTCTGGGTCGGTGACAGCTCCGCCCTCGCCGACCTTCCCGCGACCGGAAGCTACGCGATGGACGGGGGCATCGGCGACCGCCACGTCACCGTCTCGGCGCCGCGCAGCTTCACCGTGGGCGCCTCCGGCAATGCGGTTGTCACCGTCAGCGCCGGCGGCAGCCAGACGCTGGCCGCCGTCACCCTTTCGCTCGCGGTTCCCGGCGGGTGGAAGGCGCAGCCGACGACCGTCACCCAGTTCAGCAACGTGCTGCCGGGCCAGACGCTCAGCGCCGCGTTCCAGCTGACCCCGCCGGCAAACGCGGTCACGCGCGACGTCACCCTGTTCGGCACGGCCGACTTCGCGCCGAGCACCTGCACCCAGGTGACCGACGCACAGGCGGCCAACCCGGTACAGCTCGCGCAGGACGCGGCAACCGGCGTTGACGCGTGCAAGCCAGCGGTCCGGCACGGCGGCGTGCAGGCCCGCCTGCTGAAGTAGATGCCTGGCGGCCCTTCGGGGCCGTCCAGCAGACCTGGGGAACCCCGCCGCACTCAGCGGCGGGGTTTTCTTTTCGATGAACTCTCAGGCCGACATCGTCAGAGGCCGTTCGTCCGCATTCGATGAGAGATCATCAAGAAAGCCTGCGCGCCCGACCCTTGAAGGCATGGACTGATGAAAGGCGGGCGCTGTGGCCAGGTTTGTCACGCTGCGCCACGACGACAGCGGCGGTCTGTCGCGCGATCCGAGGTAGTGGAGAGAGCCTGAGGACGCTGGTGGCTCGCGACGCGATCAACCCGAAGACGATCGCTGAGCAACGGGATTGAATGCGAGGCCGCGGCGATGCCGACCTGCCTGCTCGGTTTCACCGAGACCTGACCTGGACCCGGGCCAGGCCAGGTATGTGGTCGGCGACCCGCGCCTGCTGGCGGAGCTCGATGGCACCTCCGACCGCCAGGTGATCAAGGGCGGCAGCTACCCGCTCCACCCCGTCACCTCGTCCAGCGACATCGTGCAGACCACCTCGGTCAACCTGCCGAGGCACCACACGGCGCCCTGGATCGGTGCTCCGAACACCGACATCCGGTCCGGACCATCCGGCCGCGCACCCTTCTGACCGGTGCGTGGCCGGACTCCGTCTTCGGAAACCTCAGAGCAGCTTGTCGAGCGTGATCGGCAGCTCCCGGACGCGCCGGCCGGTGGCGTTGTGGATCGCGTTCGCGACCGCCGCACCGACGCCGGTGATGCCGATCTCGCCGACGCCGTGCGCGCCGAGCGGGCTGTGCGGGTCGGGGATGTCGGTCCAGATCACGTCGATCTCCGGCACGTCGAGATGCACCGGCACGTGGTACTCCGCGAGCGACGGGTTCATGATCCGGCCGGTCCGCTCGTCGAACTGCGTTTCCTCCGTAAGCGCCAGCCCGAGCCCCATGATGATGCCGCCGCGGAACTGGCTGCGCGCGGTCTGCGGGTTGAGGATCCGTCCGCAGTCGAACGACCCCAGGAACCGCGTGACCCGAGTCTCGCCGGTCACGGCACTCACCCGGACCTCGCAGAACTGCGCGCCATAGGAGTGCATGGCGTATTTCATCACCTCCAGCGGCATCGGCGCCTTCGCCTCCGCGACCACCTCCTCCCGGCCGGCGCGGGCGAGGATGGACGCGTAGCTCTCGCCGCGGCCGGTGTCCTCCTTGTGGTGCAGGCCGCCGTCGCGCGCCTCCACCTCGCCGGCCTTCAGCCCGCCCAGCGGCGAGTCGTTGCCGGCGAGCTTGAGCAGCTGGGTGATCAGCACCTCGCTGGCGGCGAGCATCGCGGCCGCGATCGACACCGTCTGCGACGAGCCGCCGGCGACGGTGCAGGCGGGCAGGTCGGTGTCGCCGTACTCGAACCGGACGTGCTCCAGCGGCAGGCCCAGCCGGTCCGCCGCGTGCTGCGCCTGGGCGGTCGCCGTGCCCATGCCCATCTCGTGGCCGCCCATCTGCACCACGGCACCCTCGGCGGTCAGCCGGATCCGCGCCGTACCCCCTGGCATCCGGTAGTACGGGTAGGTGGCGGTCGCCATCCCCATGCCGACCAGCCACTCGCCTTCCCGGCGCGACCGCGGCACCGGGTTGCGCTTCGACCAACCGAACCGCTCGGCGCCCGCCGCATAAGCGTCCAGCAGGTGGCGCGAGGAGAAGGCCCGGCCGGAGGTCGGATCCTTGTCCGGCTCGATCCGGCGGCGCAGCTCGATCGGGTCGAGCGCCATGGTTTCCGCCAGCTCGTCCAGCGCCGTCTCCAGCGCGAAGGTGCCCACGGACTCGCCCGGCGCCCGCATGAAGGTGTTGGCCAGCATGTGGATGTCGGCCACCTTCTGGTCGAGCAGGAATGATCCTGCGGCGTACAGGTGGCGCGCCGGGAAGGTGAACTGCTCCGGGCAGTTGTTGTGCGCGGTCATGGCGGCGACCCCGGTATGGATCAGCGCCGCAAGCGTGCCGTCAGCATTCGCACCCAGCGCCACCCGCTGCTCGGTGGTGGTGCGGCCGCCGGCGACCCGGAACACGCCCTCGCGCGACAGCGCGATCCGCACCGGCCGCTTCGCGAGCCTCGCCGCCGCGATGGCCAGGATCTGGTGGCTCCACAGCCCCTTGCCGCCGAACCCGCCGCCGACGAAGGGCGACAGGATGCGGATGTCCTCCTCCTTGATCCCGAAGATGCCGGACAGCGTCCACTGGGTCGCGTGCAGCATCTGGGTGGAGTCGTGCACCAGCAGCTTGTCACCGTCCCAGGCCACCGTCGCCGCATGGGGCTCGATCGCGCCGTGGCTGTGTCGTGGGGTGCGGTAGGTGCGATCGACCCGGTGGGGTGCCGCGGCCAGCGCCGCCTCGGCGTCGCCGATCGCGATCCGCGCCGGCTCGCCCAGCACCGAGTCCGGCGCGTGCGCATGAACCTTGGCCTGGTCGAACAGGAGGTCCGCCGGTGCCGCCTCGTAGGTGACGCGGACCAGCGAGGCGGCGTGATCGGCCTGCTCCTGCGTGTCCGCCAGCACCAGCGCCACCGGCTCGCCGTTCCAATGGATGGAGGCGTCCTGCATGATCGGCAGGTCGCTGGCGCCCGCCGCGCGCGGGTTGGTCATGAACACGGCCGGCGGCGCCAGGCGCGGGGCGTTCTCGTGCGTCATCACCAGCACCACGCCCGCAGCACCTGCGGCTTCCGCGGTGTCGAGCGTGGTGATCCGGCCGTGCGCGATCGTGCTGTAGACGAGCGCCGCGTAGGTCAGGCCCTCCATCGGCACCTCGGCGGCGAAGCGCGCCCGCCCTCCGACCTTGAGCGGCCCGTCGACGCGGGGGACCGATCGGCCGAGCGCGCCGTGCTTGGTCGCCAGCGGATCGACCGGCGCGTCGGGCGTCAGCCGGACCATCGCCCCGGTGACCGCACCCGTCACCGCCTGCTTGACCGTGCTTGCGATGCTCATGTCCGGCCTCCTTCCGCCAGCCCGCCGAGGGTCGCCGCGATCGTGCGCCGGGCGAGGTCGATCTTGAACGCGTTGTGCTCGAGGCCGGCCGCGTCGGCGAGCTCCGCGTCGGCCGCGTCGCGGAAGCTGCCTTCGGTCGCCGGCCTGCCGCGCAGTGCCGCTTCCGCGGTCCAGGCGCGCCAGGGTTTGTGCGCCACGCCGCCCAGCGCCAGCCGCACGTCGCGCACCGTTCCGTCCGGCGCCACGTCGAGCGCCGCCGCCACCGACACCAGGGCGAAGGCGTAGCTCGCCCGGTCCCGCACCTTGCGATAGGTCGAGCCCGAGGCAAACGGCAGCGCCGGCAGCTCCACCGCCGTGATCAGCTCGTCCTGTTCGAGCTCGGTCTCGACATGCGGCCGGCCGCTGGGCAGGCGGTGCAGGTCCACCAGCCGCATGGTGCGCGACCCGCGATGCCCCTGCAGGTGCACGACCGCGTCGAGTGCGGCCAGCGCCACGCACATGTCGGAGGGATGGGTGGCGACGCAGGCGGGCGAGGCGCCCAGGATGGCGTGGATGCGGTTGAAGCCGTCGATGGCGTCGCAGCCGGTGCCTGGCCTGCGCTTGTTGCAGCGCGACGCGTCGTCATAGAAGTAGGCACAGCGGGTGCGCTGCAGGATGTTGCCGCCCACCGTTGCCATGTTGCGGATCTGTCCGCTGGCGCCGGCGAGGATGGCGCGCGCCAGCGCCGGGAACCGCGTGCGCACGGCAAGGCTCGCCGCGACCGCGGTGTTGCTCGCCTCTGCGCCGATTAGGATGCTGCCGTCGTCCCGTTCCTCGATCCCGGCCGGCAACGCGGTCACGTCGACCAGCGTGTCCGGCTGCTCCACCGTTTCGCGCATCAGGTCGACGAGGTTGGTGCCGCCGCCGAGATACCGGGCCCGGGCGGACGCACCTGCGAGCCGGATCGCCGCCGGCGCGTCCTCGGCCTTGGCGTAGCTGAACGGCGTCATTCCGCCGCCTCCGTCACCAGGACCTGCCCGATCGCGGCGACGATGCCGTTATAGGCGCCGCACCGGCACAGGTTGCCGCTCATGCGCTCGCGCAGCTCGTCGTGGTCCAGGACGACGCGTTCGGCGGACAGGTCTGCGGTGACCACGCTCGGCACGCCGCGTTCCGCTTCCGCCGCCATGCCGATGGCCGAGCAGAGCTGGCCCGGCGTGCAGTAGCCGCACTGGAACCCGTCATGCTCGATGAAGGCCTGCTGCAGGGGATGAAGGCCGTCCTCGCCGGCGAGGCCCTCCACCGTGGTGATGGCACGGTTCTGATACTGCACCGCCAACGCCAGGCAGCTGTTGATCCGGTTGCCGTCCACCAGCACCGTGCAGGCGCCGCACGCCCCCTGGTTGCATCCCTTCTTGGTTCCTGGGAGATGAAGATGGTCGCGGAGCAGGTCGAGCAGCGAGGTGCGCAGGTCCATCGACGCCTCGACCGCCTGCCCGTTGATCGTGAACTGCATGCGGAACTCCCGATCGAACCGTTACGGCACGAGCCTGCAACAATGCCGGAACACTGGCAATGCCGGCGGCGGAACGGCGCCGCTTCCCGCATGCGGATCGCGATCACCTGGACCCAATCTTGATTCTTGCAGAGCGTCTAAGTGTTCGCAGACGCTTCAAGGATCGTTCGGTGCGCTCCTATATGACGCTCAGCCGCAACGATCGGCATCATCCGGTCCGTTCCGTGTCGGCCACGACTCCGAACATCCGGTTCCAGGTCGGCGAGATCACCACCTCGTTGAGGCAGACATGCGGCGGCAGCGACGCCACGTAGCGGATCAGCCCGCCCAGGTCGTCCGGCTGCAGCATGCGCGCACGCTGTTCCGCCGATGCCTTGACCGGACGCTGGTCGAGAATCGGAGTCGCCACTTCCGCCGGGCAGATCACGCAGGACCTGATCCCGTTGACGCATTCCTCGGCGTTCAGCAGCTGGCTCATCACCAGCACCCCGTGCTTCGCCGCCGAATACGCGGCGCCCGACACCGGCGACGGGTGGCGCCCGGCCCAGCTGGCGGTGTGGATCAGCACCCCGTCGCGCTGCGCCCGCATCGCCGGCAGCACCGCGGTCACGCAATAGAACGCCGCCGACAGGTTGGCGCCGATCACCTGGTCCACTCCCTCCGGGGTGAGCGACGACCAGGCGCGCGCCGGGATGTTGGCGCCGGCGTTGTTCACCAGCACGTCGATCCGCCCCAGCGTGTCCACGATTGAGCGCGCGATCTCGCCGACCCGCGCCGCCTGCGTGACGTCGCCCGCCTGCACGTGCGCGACCCCGCCCGCCTCCCGGATGGCGTCGGCGACCCGCAGCAGCGCGTCCTCCCGCCGTCCCGTCAGCACCACCGCATATCCGTCCGCGGCCAGTGCCCGTGCGCCGGCCTCGCCGATGCCGCTTCCGGCTCCCGTCACCCAGGCGATCCTGCGTCCTGCCAACGGCGTTCTCCCTGCTGCCGAGCTGCATCCGTCTGCCACGCTACGCGGGTCGTGCGCCGCTGACGATGCTGCGTTCCCATCACATGGCCGCCCGGGCGGACACCGACGCCGGAGCATGATCCCGCACCGGCTCGCAAATCGTGCTCCTGGCCGGCGTCCGCACGAGCATCCTCGTCCGGCCGATCGACCCGGCCCGATGATGCCCTCCCACAGATGGCCCATGACGGCCCGCCGCACCCTGGTGGCGAGCCGGCCACGATCGGTCTCGCCGTGCACGCCAGCCGCGTCGATCATGCCCTTGACGATCGCCGTCACGTCCCTCGCGGCCGTGTCGCCATCCGCCTGGGCCGGCATGTCCGGGCGCGCGAGCGCGTCGCACACGAGACTGAGGAAGCGACTGCCGACCCGCTGCGTTTCGGCGTCCAGCGGCAGGCGTGCCTCCTCACAGTCGAGCAGCCGCGCCAGCACCGGCCGTCGGAGCTGGTGCGCGACTGCCGCCCGTATCAGCGCCAACAGCGCGGCATGACCCGAAGGCTCCAACGCGGCCGCCTCCGCCTGGTCGAGCAGGAGCGAAGTTTCCCGGGCAATGAGCGCCCCGAGCAGCGCCTCCTTGTCGGGAAAATACTGGTAGACCGAGCCTATGCTGACTCCGGCACGCTCGGCGAAAGCGTTGGTCGAGAAGCCGTCGGCTCCGGCACCTTCCAGAATGCGAGCCGCGGCCTCAACGATGACGGTCACGGTCACGAGCGAGCGCGCCTGTCTCGGCGTCTTCCTTGGGCGCGAGCGCTGCGGCTGGACGGGATCGGGCATGGGCGCCAACACGAGTAGCCGATCCGGGCCTCTGCTCGCATCCTGGAGCCGTCGACCAGGACGGACCATCATCATGCCGACGCGGAACGGGCGTTTCGAGCCGTCGATCACCGTCTTCATGCTGGTGAAGACCACGCCCGAACGGCTCGGTTTCACAGCCGAACGCCGCAACGAGCTGGCCCGCACCCATTTGATCCGCCTGATCCATATCTGGATGTGGGATGCGGAGGACCACCACGCCTACGAGATGCTGGTTGAGGCGCTGCGCGAGACCGCCTTCCGGGACCGCTGGTTCAGCGTCGTCGAGATCTTCCCCGGGGTCGAGGAGGCCTACGCCAGGAACCACGACCGCGACGTTGTCACGGTCTAGGCCGGAAGAGTCTTCCAGCAGGAGAAGGATACATGACCGATGACGACCGGACCGCGATTGTGACGGACGCATCCAGGGGCATCGGCGCGGCGCTGGCCAGGCGGCTCGCTGCCGACGGCTTCCGCATGATCGTCAACTACGCGTCGCGCGACCACGAGGCGCAGCAGGTCGTCGCGTCGATCGAGGGCACAGGCGGGCGGGCCATGGCAGTCCAGGCCGACGTCGTCGATCCGCAGGCGGTCAGGGCACTGTTCGACGCCGCCGAAGAACGGTACGGGCCGGTCGACGTGCTGGCGAACAACGCCGACGTCCGCGACGAGGACTACCAGCGGCAGGTCGCGATCAACCTGTCCGGCGCCTTCAACGGCGTGCGCGAGGGAGCCCGGCGGGTGCGGGATGGCGGGCGCATCATCAACCTGTCGACCAGCATCGTCGGGACCTTCCTTCCCGCCCACGGCGTATATGCCGCGACCAAGGCGGCGGTGGAGGCCATGACGCGGGTGCTGGCCAAGGAGCTCGGTCCTCGCGGCGTCATCGTGAACGCGGTGGCTCCGGGACCGGTCGCGACCGAGCTGTTCCTGGCCGGACGGTCCGAGGAACTGATCCGCCGCCTCACCGCCGAGATCCCGATGGGCCGGCTCGGCGAGCCGAAGGACATCGCGCGCGTCGTGGCCTTCCTGGCTGGCTCGGATGGCGGGTGGGTCAGCGGCCAGATCGTCAAGGCGAATGGCGGCCGGAACTGACCGCCCCGGTCAGCCGTCAGCGGATGTCGGGATAACTGTCCGCGACGCTGCGGCGGCCCAGCCCCCAGCGGATCCCGACCGACAGGTAGATCCAGTTGGCGCGCCACGCTCCCCAACGCGCGACCCGGCGGTCGGAGGTCAGCACCACGCGGTTGACCAGCCTGACCCGCCCGATCCGGCCGAACCGGAGGCACAGGTCGGCATCCTCCATCACCCGCAGCCGCTCGTCGCACCCGCCGACGGCCAGGAACTGCGCGCGGCGGAAGAACAGGGCGTGGTCGCCGAACAGCAGCCGGGTGCCGCGCCAGAACAGATGCGGGCGGAACAGGAGCGGCGCGTACCAGGTCTTGATCCAGTTGTGGAAGCTGGTGCCCCAGCGCACCGTGTCGGCGCCGCACAGCAGCGCGGTGAAGCCGGCCAGCACCGTGTGCCGGTCGGCGAGCGCACGACGCATCACCGCCACCGCGTCGTCCGGCAACAGCGTGTCGGCAGGCAGGATGCACACGATCGCGGCCTGCGATGCGGCCACCCCTCGGTTGATCTGCGCCGCCCTGCCGCGGGCGTCCGGCTCGATCACGGTCAGCCCGGCCGCCTGTGCGACCGCGACCGTGCCGTCGCTGCTTCCGCCATCGACCATCAGCACCTGGTCCGGCGGCGGGTCCAGGGCACGCAGGTTGCGCAACAGCCTTGGCAGCGCCGCCGCCTCGTTCAGCGTCGGGACGACGATGCACACGGTGGAAGGTTCGTAGCACCCGGAGATCAAGGCCCCGGGACCCTTGTTCCGCCAGGACCGGTGGCGGCGGCGCTGCTAACGGCCGTGTCCACCCCCGCCGCCACCGCCGTGGCCACCGCCACCTCCGCCACCGCCACCGCCATGAAAGCCCCCGCCGCCGCCGCCGTGGAAGCCCCCACCGCCGCCATGGAAGCCGCCATGCCCTCCTCCTGGAAGCCCCGGGACGGGCCGACCCCCGCCACCGCCGCGCCCCCGATCGAAGCCGCCGCCCCCACCGCCGCGATAGGGTCCGACGAAATAGCCGCCGCCGAAGCCGCGATCGTAGCCGTCATATCCGCCTGCGTCGTAATAGCCGCCGCCGCCGCCATACCCGTAGTCGCCGCCCTCGACGGCGCAACCGGCCAGTGGCACCGCCGCCAGCATGCCGAAGGCGAGCACGACGCGCGACAGGCCGGCCGATCGCGCGGTCATTGCTTGTCTCCCGTTTCAGCTGCCGACCATTCGAGCAGCCCGAACAAGGCGCCGGCCGGATCGGCCACCAGCGCGATCTGTCCGCCATGCCGGTCCATGTGCGGCGGCTGCACCACCCGGCCGCCCAGGGCGGTGACCCGGGCCGCCATCGCGGTCGCGTCGTCGACGCGCACGTAACCGATCCAGCGCGACCGCGTGTTGGTCCAGCCGGCCGGGATCGGGTTGACGCTCGCCCGCGCATAGCCGTCGGAGGCCAGGATCAGGTGGTGGGCGTCCTGCGGACCCGGAAGGTCGAACACGTCGTAGCCGAACACAGTCTTGTAGAACGCCGCGTCGGTATCCGGGGCGGTGGTGACCAGCGAGCTCCAGATCCATTCCCCCGGATCGGCCAGCTGGTCGGGCGGGTCGCCGCTGCTCGAAGCCATCGTGGCGAACACCGCGCCCTCTGGGTCCGTGAGCACCGATATCTGCCCGAGATTGGCCAGGCTGCGCGGCTGCAGCAACACCTTGGCGCCGTTCTGCACCGCGAGCGCATCGGTCTTGTCCACATCGCCGGTGGCGAGGAACGACACCCAGGCCGGCCGCCGTCCGGTGGGAAGCGGCCGCTCGAAGATGCCGGCGACCGTCCGGCCACCCAGCGACGCCTGGCCGAAGAACCCGGGCCCCGCGTTGATGTTCTGGAACGACCAGCCGAACAGCGACCCGTAGAACCGTTCCGACGCCACGAGATCCGGCGTCACCAGCTCCGCGAACGCCAGCTTGCCCCCGTGATGCTCGTTGCCCGCCGGCACCACCAGCGGCGGCAGGTCGGACGTCGAGGCCGCCCGCGCCGTGACGCCGACGGAGCCGGCAAGGGCGACACCCAGCAGCAGCGCCAGCATGTGGCTCATCTGGCCTGGTCGACGGCGTATCGCGGCAGGCACGGGCAGCGATGGATCCGGCATCGTGGTCCTCCTGCGCGGGGCAACGTGCCTCCGGGCCGAAACTGTCGAGGCCATGGATACGTCACACACGTCCGTCCGGTTCCTCCGTCCAGGTCCTGCTCATCGTCGCCGGATCGCGAGCTACGGGTCCTGCGTTCCCGGCTGCCGGTCCCGCGCCGGGCCGGCGCGAACATACATCACGTCGGTGGCGAAGCTGATCCACACCTCGCGCGTGGCGAACCAGTCCGCGCCCAGCAGCAGGTCCACCGTTTCCGCCAGCGGCGCCACCGTCAGCACCGGGTTGTCCACCGTCTCGCCGCCGATCGTCAGCCGCCGGAACCGGTGCCAGTGGTACTCGCTCGGGTGCAGGTCGACCCCGGCATTCACCCCGCCCGGATCCGCGCCCAGCCGGTCGCCGTATACCCCCAGTCGACGCGCCGCCGTCGTCGACAGGATGCGCGAGCGCGCCCCGGTGTCGACCAGCACGCTGACCGGCTGCCCGTCCAGCCGTGCCGTCATCAACAGCCGGTCGCCCTCGCGACGCAGCGGGATCGCCTGGTACCCGCCCGCCCGGCCCGGTGGCGGCGCACAGGCGACCGACCCGGCCCTGATGCGCCAGAAGCCGATCCGCCGGTGCGGCAGGTCGAACTCCAGGTCGAACCGTGACAGCACGTCCGCTCCCAGCAGCCCCGCCACCGGCGGGTCCACCACCGGCATCGCCGGCAGCGACCCGACCGGGACGCTGCCTCCGTCCAGCCGCATCCCGCCGATCGCAAGCGACAGCAGCACGTTCGGCACCCGTTGCCCGGTGCCGCCGGTGCCGCGCAGCAGGGTTCGCCGGTCCGGGTCGCGGCGCAGCCCGAGCGCGCCTGCCGCCGCCTCGGTCAGCAGCCCGGTTTCCGAGCCGGTATCCACCACCAGGCTCGCCGCCTGCCGGTCGATCTCGACCGGCATCGAGATGAAGCCGTCGTCGTCGCGCAGGGTGGCTTCGGCCAGCTCCTGTCGCAGGCAGGCCTGCGCGGCCGCCGGTCCCGCCGCCAGCACCGCGGCGAGCGCCCAGGCTGTGGCGAGCGAGGCCGGAACGAACGAGGCCGCACGGGACGGCCCCCTCACGCCGTGGCGACGAACCGGTCGGTCGCGTCCAGCAGCGCGGTCATGATGCCGGGCTCGGTGGTGGCGTGGCCGGCATCGGCGACCAGCCGGAACTCGGCCTCGGGCCAGGCGCGGTGCAGGTCCCAGGCGGTGCGCATCGGCGTCGCCACATCGTAGCGGCCCTGCACGATCACCCCCGGCAGGTGCGCGATCCGTCGCACGTCGCGGAGCAGCTGGCCCTCCTCCAGCCAGCCGCCATGGATGAAGTAGTGGTTCTCGATCCGCGCAAAGGCGAGGGCGAAGTCGTCGTCGCCGTGCTGCACGCTCAGGGACGGGTCGGGCAGCAGGGTCAGGGTCTCGCCCTCCCACAGGCTCCAGGCCCGCGCCGCCTCGAGCCGCGCCGCCGGGTCGTCCCCGGTCAGGCGCCGGCGATAGGCCGCGATCAGGTCGCCACGCTCGGCCTCGGGGATGGGATGAAGGAACCGCTCCCACTTGTCCGGGAACAGCCAGGACGCGCCCTCCTGGTAGTACCACGACAGCTCGGCGCGGCGCATGCCGAAGATGCCGCGCAGGATCAGCCCGGTGACGTGCTCCGGATGTGCCTCGGCATAGGCCAGCGCCAGGGTGCTGCCCCAGGAGCCGCCGAACACCAGCCAGGCCGGCACGCCCGTCATCCGGCGCAGCTGCTCGATGTCGGCCACCAGGTGCCAGGTGGTGTTGGCTTCCAGCGACGCGTGCGGGCGCGACCGGCCGCAGCCACGCTGATCGAACAGCAGGATGCGGTAGCGCTGCGGGTCGAACAGCCGCCGCTGCAGCGGGGAGCAGCCGCCGCCCGGGCCGCCATGCAGGAACACCACCGGTGTGCCGCGCGGGTTGCCGCACAGCTCCCAGTACACCGAGTGGCCGTCTCCGGCGTCCATCGTGCCGCTCGAATACGGCTCGATCGGCGGGTAGAGCGTCCGCACCCGCCCTCCGTCGGCCGTCACGGGGGTTCCCCGGGCGCCGTCGCCGCGCCGGAGCGGGGATGGGTGCGTCGCCACACCTCGAGCAGGTGCGCCTCGTCGGCCAGGGTGTAGCGCTGCGTGGTCGACAGGCTGGCATGGCCCAGCAGCTCCTGGATCGAGCGCAGGTCGGCGCCGTTCTCCAGCAGGTGGGTCGCGAAGGAGTGCCGCAGCGCGTGCGGCGTGGCGTGCTCCGGCAGCCCGGCCAGCCGCCGGTAGTCGCGCATCGCCTTCTGCGCCACCGCCGGGTCGAGCCGCCCGCCGCGCACGCCCGGGAACAGCGGCGAGTCCGGCGCCGGGTCGGGATGCCGGTTGGCCCAGTGCTGCAGCGCCGACAGCACCGCCGGCAGCAGCGGCACCAGCCGCTCCTTGTTCCCCTTGCCGCGTACACGCAGCACCGCACCCTCGGCCGAGGCGCGCGGCAGGTCGCGCAGGTCGAGCGCCAGCGCCTCGCCGATCCGCAGGCCGGCGCCGTAGAGCAGGGTGAACAGGGCCCCGTCGCGGTGTTCCGCCAAAGCGGTGTGCGCCAGCGCCGCGATCCCTCCTGGCGCCGCCAGGGCGGCCCCCACCGGCAACGGCCGCGGCAGCGGCACGCGCACCCGCGGCGAGCGCATCAGCCCGGGGGCGGCGTTGTCGATGCCGTGGCGGCGCGCAAGGTAGCGGAAGAAGCTGCGCACCGCCGACATCCGCCGCACCCGGGTGCGGTTCGCCTTGTCGCGGGCGTAGTCGGTCCGCGCCGCCGCCTCGCGCGCCTCCTCCGCCAACCAGGCGCGGAAATCCGCCTGACGCAGCGCGGCCAGACCGGCGAGGTCCGGCTCCGCGCCGAGATGCAGGGTGAGGAAGCGCAGGAACCGGCCGACATCGCCGCGATACGCGGTGACCGTCAGGGCGCTGGCCCGCTTCTCGTCGCGCAGCCAGCCGAGAAACTGGTCCAGCAGCAGGGGGCCGGACAGGATCCCGCCGGACGATGCGTCACCGCCGCTCACGCGAGGCTCTCGATCCGTGCCGCCAGCGCCGCCCCCAGGAACGCCAGCGCCGCCGCCCCGCCGCCGCCGGCGGTGCCGCCGGTCACGCTGGCCGGCAGCCCGTCCTGCAGCACCTGCGCGTCCCGGCTCGCCAGCGCCAGCAGCATCGGCGGCTGGTCGCGCACCGTCACCCGGAGCAGCGCGTCGTGGGCTGCGAGCGGCGCCGCCTCGCCATGCAGCGAACCCCCGTCGCGCGGCGCGATCCGGACCCGCACGTCGCGACGCCCCAGCAGGCGCACCACCGTGCCCGATGGCAGGCTGCGCGCCAGCAGCCGTTCCGACAGGCCGCGCGCCGGCCCCTCGACCCAGAGCAGCGCGGAGTCGATGCCGAGCAGGCGCGGCAGGTCGCCGGCGACGCATTCTCCCAGGTCCGTCGCCCGTATCAGCGCCAGCACCGCCTCGCGTACCCGGTCCGCCAGGCCAAGCGCCGCGCGGCCGGCCTGCAGCACCGTCTCGGCCCGGGCGGTCATGCTGGCCGCCTGCTGCCGCGCCGCGTCGATCATCGCCGCCATGTGGTCTGCCAGCGTGTCGCCGTACACGCGCCGTGGCGGCGACAGCACCTCGTAAAGGTCGGTCTGCGTCGCCAGCCAGTCGGGGTTCTCGGCCAGGAAGCGCGCCACCCGGTCCTCCTCGGTGTCGCCCCCACGGCCGTTGTTATTGTCCATGGCGCCGGTCGCTCCCATTCTGGATGCAACCGCTCGCATTGGATGCAGATCTGTCCGTCACGCGTATCACGCCCGAGAGCTTAGCCGTCCCGGCCGCATCGGCAAGCCGCCGCGACGCTCCCCGCTCCGCCGCCTCCCATCCCGGCACCGGACGGGTCCCCGTGCTGCTGCCATATCCGTTCGCCGGCGCGTTCGACTACGCCCATCCCGCCGCCCTGGCGCTCCAACCCGGCGACGTGGTGCTGGTGCCGCTGAACCGGCGCGCCGAGGTGGGGGTGGTCTGGGATCCTCCGGACGGGCTGCCGGCCGACCTGGCCGGTCCCGGCACCCCGCCGGTGCCGGACGGCAAGCTCAAGCCCGTGTCCGCCCTGCTCGACGTGCCGCGCATGCCAGCGAGCCTGCGCCGCTTCGTCGACTGGGTCGCCGGCTACACCCTGACCCCGCCCGGGCTGGTGCTGGCGATGGCGCTGCGCGTCAACGCCGCGCAGGCGCTGCCGCCCACCACCGGCTGGGTCCGCTCCGGCAGCAACTCGGTCTCGGTGCGCTCGACCCCGGCGCGGAGCCGCGTGCTGCAGGCGCTGGGCGACGGCGTGCCGCGCGGCACCGCGGAGCTCGCCCGGCTGGCCGGGGTCGGGAGCGGGGTGGTGCGCGGCATGGCGGAGGCCGGGCTGCTGCGCGAGCAGGAGATCGCCGCCGCCTCCCCGTTCGGCCGCCCGGATCCGGACCATGTCGTGCCGGCGCTGTCCCCGGACCAGGACGGCGTGGCGGGGCAGCTGCGCACGCTGGTGCAGGCGCGCCGGTTCCAGCCCGCCCTGCTCGACGGCGTCACCGGCTCGGGCAAGACCGAGACCTACCTGGAAGCGGTGGCGGCATGCCTTGCGGAAGGCCGGCAGGCGCTGGTGCTGCTGCCCGAGATCGCGCTGTCCTCGCAATGGCTGCAGCGCTTCCGGCGTCGCTTCGGGGTCGAGCCGGCGGTGTGGCATTCCGACCTCGGCTCCAAGCGCCGCCGCATCACCTGGCGCGCGGTCGCCGGCGGCGAGGCGCCGGTGGTGGTGGGTGCGCGCTCGGCCTTGTTCCTGCCGTTCCCCGACCTCGGCCTGGTGATCGTCGACGAGGAGCACGAGACCGCGTTCAAGCAGGAGGACGGGGTCACCTACCACGCCCGCGACATGGCGGTGGTGCGGGCACGCCTGGCGGGGGCGCCGGTGCTGCTGGTCTCGGCCACGCCCAGCCTGGAAACCCTGTCCAACGTCGAGACCGGCCGCTACCGCCGCTACTCCCTCGCCGTGCGCCACAACGGCGCCCGCATGCCGGAGGTGGCATCGGTCGACCTGCGCGACCACCCGCCGGAGCGCGGCCGCTTCCTGTCGCCGCCGCTGATCGAGGCGGTGGCCGCCACCCTGCATCGCGGCGAGCAGGCGATGCTGTTCCTCAACCGCCGCGGCTATGCGCCCCTGACGCTGTGCCGCGCCTGCGGCCACCGCATCCAGTGCCCGAACTGCACCGCCTGGCTGGTCGAGCACCGCGCCCGCCGCCAGCTCGCCTGCCACCATTGCGGCCACACCGAGGCGGTGCCGGTGCACTGCCCGTCCTGCCGTGCCGAGAACAGCCTGACCCCGATCGGCCCGGGTGTGGAGCGCATCACCGAGGAGGCCCGCGCCACTTTTCCCGATGCCCGCATCCTGGTGATGGCCAGCGACACCCTGCCGGGCCCGAACGCCGCCGCCGAGGCGGTGCGACGCATCGCCGACCGCGAGGTCGACCTGGTGATCGGCACCCAGATCGTCGCCAAGGGCTGGCACTTCCCCGGCCTGACCCTGGTCGGCGTGGTGGACGCCGACCTCGGCCTCGCCGGCGGCGACCTGCGCGCCGCCGAGCGCACCGTGCAGCTGCTGCATCAGGTGGCGGGCCGCGCCGGGCGCGCCGAGCAGCCCGGCCGCGTGCTGCTGCAGACCTACAGCCCCGAGCATCCGGTGATGCAGGCGCTGGTCGCCGGCGACTTCGCCCGCTTCATGGAACGGGAGGCCGAGCAGCGCCGCCCCGGCCACTGGCCGCCGTTCGGTCGCCTCGCGGCGCTGATCGTCAGCGCCGATACCGCCGAGGCGGCCGACCTGGCGGCGACGGCACTCGGCCGCAGCGCGCCGACGGGGGAGGGGGTGCAGGTGCTGGGCCCGGCACCTGCACCGCTGGCGATCCTGCGAGGCCGTCACCGCCGCCGCCTGCTCCTGCGTACCCGCCGCGAGGTGGCGGTGCAGCCGATCCTGCGGCACTGGATGGCGGCCTGGCGCGCACTGGCTCCCACCGTGCCGCGCTCGGTTCAGGTCGACATCGACGTCGACCCGGTGTCGTTCCTGTGAACGACGTTCACGGAACCGGCCGCTAGTCCTCGTGCTTGCGGTGGCCCCGGCCGCTCTGCGTCTTTTCCGCGGCGACCCCCGCGGCATGCTCCTTTTCCAGCTTGCCGGCGGTGGCGGTGCTGGTGTTGTCGCCCGCGACCGCACCCTCGACCGCCTTGGAGGCAGCACCCTTGGCCGCGCCCTGGCCCTCGATCGGCGATGGCGCCGGACCGCCCTCCGGAACGTTGTCCTCCGGCCGGGCATGGTGGCCCTTCACCGTGCCGTGGCTGGTGATCTCGTCACTGCGTTCGTGCTTGCTCATCGCTGATCCTTCCGAAGCGTCCGCCGTTCAACCCGTCGCGGTTTGGGGAGTTGCCCTCACAGACCGGAGGAGGATCGGCATGCAACCGTTCACCGTGGCCTGGGACGACGCGATGCTGGACCGTATCCGCGAACAGGTGCGCGACTACCGCATCCCGCGAACGCCCGAGCACGCCGGGTGGCGCTACGGCTGCGATCCCGAGTTCCTGCACGACTTGCGCGCCTACTGGGCGGACGGCTTCGACTTCCGCGCCGCCGAAGCAGAGCTGAACCGCCTGCCGCAGGTGCGGCACCGGGTGGAGGGCATCGACCTCCACGCCGTGCACCTGGTCGGCGAGGCGCAGGGGCGCCGGCCGCTGCTGCTCACTCATGGATGGCCGGGCTCGGTCTACGAGTTCTGGCAGGTGGCGGAGCCGCTCGCGTTCCCGTCCCGCCACGGCGGCGACGCCGCGGACGCGTTCGACCTCGTGATCCCCTCGCTGCCGGGCTTCGGCTTCTCGGGCAAGCCCGCCTCGCCGATCGGCGCGCGCACCACCGCGCGGCTGTTCGACCGCCTGATGCGCGACGGCTTCGGTTATCACCGCTACCTCGCCCAGGGCGGCGACTGGGGTGCGGGCGTCAGCGCCTGGCTGGCGCTGGAGCACGCGGCGTCCGTCCGCGCCATCCACCTCAACTACCTGCTGGTGCAGCCGGACGCGGAGCCGGACACCGACGAGGAGAAGGCATGGAAGACGGCGTTCGACGCAGCGCAACAGGTGCTCGGCGCTTATGCCCAGCTGCAGCGGACCAGGCCGTCCTCGCTGAACTACGCCATGGCCGACAACCCCGTCGCCCAGGCGGCCTGGATCGTGGAGCGGTTCCACGACTGGGCCGACCTGCGCGAGCGGCCGCTCGAGGCGGTGTTCTCCCGGGACCAGCTGCTGACCAACCTCATGATCTATGTCGCCAACGACGCCTTTCCGACCTCGACCTGGTACTACGCGGCCGCCGAAGCCGAGGGTGTGCGCAGGATGCCGCCCGGCCGGCGCGTGACCGTCCCCACCGCGTTTGCGGCCTACCCCGACCCGCGCTCGCCGATGCCGCCACGTTCCTGGGTGGAGCGTGGCTATGCGGTCACGCGCTGGATCGATCAGCCGCGCGGCGGACACTTCGCGGCGATGGAGGCGCCGGGCCTGTTCGTCGACGACCTGCGTGAGTGGGCGCGGGCGTTGCCGCCGGATTGAAGCGTCCGGGAGCGCATCGCGGCGTTGCAGCCGTGTTTCTTCCTGACACCAGGAGCCTCCCCACGAAAGCAGTCGTCTGGCACGGCATCGGCGACATCCGCCTCGACGAGATGCCCGATCCGACGATCGAGGCGTCGACCGACGCGGTGATCCGCCTGACCGCGTCTGCCATCTGCGGCACCGACCTGCATTTCGTTCGCGGCACCTTCAGCGGCATGAAGCCCGGCACCATCCCTCGGCCACGAGGGTGTCGGCATCGTCGAGGCGCTGGGCGACCAAGTGCGCAACTTCGACGTTGGCGACCGTGTGGTGGTGTGCTCCACCGTGTCCTGCGGCGTCTGCCCGTATTGCCGCGCCGGCGACACCGCGCAGTGCGACAACGCCAATCCCAACGGTCCCGCCGCCGGCACCAGCTTCTTCGGCGGCCCGGAAGCCACCGGGTCGGTGGACGGGTTGCAGGCGGAGCGTGCGCGGATCCCGTTCGCGTCCAACACGCTGGTCAGGCTGCCCGACCAGGTCAGCGACGACCAAGCTATCCAGTTCGCGATCGCCAGCGCGCTGCTGCAAGGGGCAGGGCGGGTGATCGTGGTGGACCAGCACCCGGATCGGCTGGCGATGGCGCGCCGCCAGGGCGCGTTCCCGGTGGACTTCTCCCGGGAGGATCCGGTGGAAACCATCCTGACGCTGACCGGCGGGATCGGCGCCGACCGCGCGATCGACGCGGTCGGGGTGGATTCGCAGCACGCGCATGGCGGGCCTGCCGCCAGGGAAGCGGAAGAAAAGGCGGACAGGTTTGCTGCCGAGGTGAAGCAGGTGGCGCCGGAGCAGCACAGCCATGACGGGCAGTGGGTGCCGGGCGACGCGCCGACCCAGGCGCTGGAATGGGCGATTGCGTCGCTGGCCAAGGCCGGCACGCTCGGCATCATCGGCGTGTATCCGCCCTCGGCCAAAACCTTCCCGATCGGCGTCGCCATGAACAAGAACCTGACGATCCGGATGGGCAACTGCAACCACCACGCATACATCCCGAAGCTGGTCGAGATGGTGCGTGTGGGGTTGATCGATCCCGTCACGGTGCTGACGAAGGTGGAACCGATGTCGGACGTGATCTCGGCCTATGAGGCGTTCGACAAGCGCGAACCCGGCTGGATCAAGACCGAGTTGCGTCCCGCGGCCTGACGCAACGGGGCGGGATGCAGGCTCGATCAGAACCTCTGCCCAGTTCCGCCCAGGCAGGCCCCGCGGAAACGCCGCCTTTGCGAGATCGCGGCACCGGCCGGTTGCGGCCCGCGGGTCTGTTCGACCGTCACGGCATCCGGTGCCGATCCGGCCGACGATCAACGAAACGTTGTCGGCATCGCGGCTCGGATCAACGATCCTGCTGGAAGCCCTTGTGATTGGTGTTCTGAGCGATGTTGCCTTGCCGACCCTGCTCGGCAAGGTTCGGATCGTCCTTGTTGTCGTGATCCTTTGCCTGCTCCGTCGACGTGGCGCCGACATAGGGACTGCGCTGTTCCGGAGGAACCGGCGGAAGATGCGCGGTCATGATTCTGATCCCTTTTCCATCGAACGTCATCGAGGGTGCAGGGTTTGCACGTCCCCGCTCGCCCGAACGCGACGCCACGAGAAGTGTTGCGGCCCGTCACGGTTTGTCCGGCGCAGGATCGCGAAGGCCGGTGCGCAGGACGTCGCCCGAGGACCGATCCCTGATGTCCTCCAGGAACCAGATCCAGGTACTGGTCGTCGAGCGGAGCCTGGCCGGAATGCTGCCGATTGCCTTCAGAAGAAGCGGCCGACCAGGTTCTCCAGTCGCTCCTGGCCGCCGGAGCGCGGCTGCGGCGACAGGTTCTGCTCCTCCGCCCGCGCGGCGATGGTTTCCAGCGTCTGCCCGCCCGCCAGCATGTCGCGCGCCGCGTCGGTGTCCCAGCCGGCATAGCGATCCTTCAGCGCCTGCTCCAGCCGCCCGTCCTCCACCATGCCAGCCGCGATCAGGAAGGCGTGGGCGCAATGGTCGATGCCGCCGACATGGGCGTGCACCAGGTCCGCCGGGTCGATCGACTGCCGCCTGATCTTGGCGTCGAAGTTGCAGCCGCCAAGCCCGAGGCCGCCGGCCTTGATGACGTGGTACAGCGCCATTGCGGTGTCCTGCAGGCTGTTCGGGAACTGGTCGGTGTCCCAGCCCAGCAGCGGGTCGCCGCGGTTGAGGTCGAGCGAGCCTAGGATGCCGAGGCTGGCGGCGGTGGCGATCTCGTGCTCGAAGCTGTGCCCGGCGAGCAGCGCGTGGTTGGCTTCCAGGTTGACCTTGACCTCGTTCTCGAGGCCGTAGCGACGAAGGAAGCCATACACCGTCGCGGTGTCGAAGTCGTACTGGTGCGCGGTCGGCTCCTTCGGCTTCGGCTCGATCAGGATCTGTCCCTTGAAGCCGATGCTGTGCTTGTACTCGACCACCAGCGACACGAACCGGCCGAGCTGGTCGATCTCGCGCCCGAGATCGGTGTTCAGCAGCGTCTCGTAGCCTTCGCGGCCGCCCCACAGCACGTAGTTGTCGCCGCCCAGCGCCAGCGTCGCGTCCATGCAGTGCTTCACCGTGGCGGCGCTGAAGGCGAACACGTCGGGGTCGGGATTGGTCGCCGCACCCGCCATGAAGCGGGGGTGGCTGAACAGGTTCGCCGTGCCCCACAGCAGCCTGGTGCTGGAGCCCTGCATCTTGAGGCCGAGGTAGTCGACCATCTCGCGGAAGTTGCGCAGGCCCGTGTTGAGGTCGTCGCCGTCGGGCGCGATGTCGCGGTCGTGGAAGGTGTAGAACGGCACGTCGAGCACGCGGAACAGGTCGAACGCGGCGTCGGCCTTGTCGCGTGCGCCCGCCATCGGGTCGGGGTTGCGCATCCACGGACGGTGCAGCGTGGGTGCTCCGAACGGGTCGCTGCCGTTCATCGCCAGGCTGTGCCAGTACGCGACAGCGAAGCGCAGGTGGTCGCGCAGCGGACGGCCGAGCACCACGCGGTCGGCATCGTAGTAGCGGTAGGCGAGCGGGTCGTCGCTGTCGGGACCGGTGAAACGGACGGTCTCGAGGTCGCTGAACAGGGTGCTGGTGGCCATGACGGGCTCTTTCAGTGTGGTTGGGCAGGTGATCGGGCAGGTGGGCGCGGCCGCCCTCAGGGAACGTTGTCGCGAAGGAAGATCTGGGTACGCACCGGCCTGGGCAGGAACGCGGCCTCGGCGCGCGCCAGGGCACGCAGCGCCGCGATCGCGTTCTCGACCTCCTGCTCCTGGTCCTGGTGCAGCACGGCGGTGAAGGTCCCCGACAGCAGCGCGTCGCGTGCATGCGCGGTGAGCTCGTGCGCCACCACCACCGGAGCAGGCTGGCGCGCATCGGCGCGAAGGGCCGCGATGATGCCGCGGTTGCCGGCGCCGGCGCTGTAGATCCCGACCAGGTCCGGATGCCGGCGCAGCATGCGTGCCGCGAGCGGGCCGGTCACCGCGCTGTCGTCGCGACCTTCGACCGTCGGCAGCAGGGTGAGGTGGGGGAACTCGCGCCGCAGCACCTGTTCGAAGCCGAGCCTGCGGTCGGCATGGTCGTGCAGCGTCATCCGGCCGACGACCAGGCCGATGCTGCCGCGCCCGATG
>CAXUDP010000004.1:35534-58128 GCA_964249735.1 uncultured Acetobacteraceae bacterium
ACCGGTATGCCCTTCTCGACCAGCCGGTCGATCTCGTGCCGCACCGGCGGCGACTCCACCGCGACCACCGCCACCCCGTTGCACCCGGTGCCGTCGATCGAGGACAGCAGGGCGGCGAGTGCGGTGTCGTCGAGCGCCGCGTAGTCCAGGGTGCGCACCAGCACGCGCTGGTCCGCCAGCACCGCGGCGGCGGCGGCGATGGTGTCGTGCAGCGCGTTCATGAAGCTGTTGGTGCCTCGCCCGGGCAGCACGAACAGGTAGCGTTCCCGCCGCTGCGTCGCGAGCCCGGCAGCGAACGCGTCCCGACGGAACCCGAGCCGGCCGATCGCCGCCTGCACCCGCTCCACGGTGGCCGGGCGGACGCCCTTGCGCCCGTTCAGCACCCGGTCGACCGTGGCCAGGCTGACGCCGGCGGAGGCTGCAACCTCGAATACGGTGACCTTGGGCATGCCGTCTCCCTAATGCCGGACATAGAGCCCGCTTCTGAGGCACGTCAATCAAAAACGCCGCCACCGGTGCGGCAGCGGACGCGTGCCGGCAGGCCGGCCCGCCAGGCACCATCCAACTTGTTGCGGCGCAACAATCTGGCAGGGCATGACGCCGGTTGGCAGGGTGATCTTTTGCTCCTGGCGGCGGCATTTGTCTGGGCAGAAGGCGCCGCAGCGACGGGCTGCGTCGCGGGGCCGGGAGCCTCCCCTTGCCTTACGTGCGGCAATTTGCTTTCGTTGCATCAATGTCGATGACGAGGTGGCCGAGCGGCCGCCGGCAGCGGCAACCGACCGGCCTGTCCAGGCTCCCCTGGGCAAGGGCCGGCGCAACGGAGGAATCACTCGTGTCGCATCTTTCCCACCGGATCGCGTTCAGCGGCTCGGGGCTTACGCGTCGCCTGCTGGCCGGCGCCGCCCTGTCGCTGGGCCTGGCCGCCCTCGTGCCGGCGGCGGCCCACGCCAGCGCGGCCCATCCCAAGATCGGCTTCTCGATCGACGACCTGCGCCTGGAGCGCTGGGCGCATGACCGCGACTACTTCATCGCCGCCGCCAAGGCGCTCGGCGCCACCGTCAACGTCCAGTCCGCCGACGCCAGCGAGAGCCGGCAGAACGCGCAGATCGAGAACCTGATCTCGCGCGGCATGGACGTGATCGTGATCGTGCCGTTCAACGGCAAGGTGCTCGGCAACGTCATCAACGAGGCCAAGCAGGCCGGCATCAAGATCATCTCCTACGACCGGCTGATCCTGGATTCCAACATCGACGCCTACGTGTCGTTCGACAACGTGCGCGTCGGCCACATGCAGGCGCAGGGCGTGGTGAACGCGGTCCCGACCGGCAACTACTACCTGCTGGGGGGTGCTCCCACCGACAACAACTCCAAGCTGCTGCGCCAGGGCCAGATGGAGGTGCTGCAGCCGCTGATCGACAGCAATAAGATCAAGGTGGTCGGCTCGCAGTTCGTGCCGGAATGGAGCGCCACCACCGCGCTGTCCGACACCGAGAACGCGCTCACCGCCAACCACAACAACATCCAGGGCATCGTCGCGTCCAACGACGCGCTCGCCGGCGGCGCGATCCAGGCGCTGGCGGCGCAGGGGCTCGCCGGCAAGACCGGCGTGTCCGGCCAGGATGCCGACCTCGCCGCGGCCCAGCGGATCGAGAAGGGCACCCAGACCATGACGGTGTACAAGCCGCTGAAGCTGATCGCCAGCACGGCGGCGAAGATGGCGGTGCAGCTGGCGAAGGGTGAAACACCGACCTACAACAGCAAGATCAACAACGGGCAGAAGGACGTCGACACCATCCTGCTGACCCCGATCCCGCTGACCAAGAGCAACGTCAACCGCCTGGTCACCGACGGCTACTTCACCCAGGCGCAGATCAGCGGCCAGTAACGTCAGGCCGAGCCTGCCACGCGGACCGGATCGCTTCGTGCGGCCCGGTCCCGACGGCTTTCCGGGACGCTGAAGGGTTGGGGATGATGTCCGAGTACTTGCTGGAGATGCGGGGCATCACCAAGGACTTCTCCGGCGTCAA
This sequence comes from uncultured Acetobacteraceae bacterium, assembly GCA_964249735.1. Classification (GTDB taxonomy): domain Bacteria; phylum Pseudomonadota; class Alphaproteobacteria; order Acetobacterales; family Acetobacteraceae; genus Lichenicola. The sequence continues at coordinate 37,562 of CAXUDP010000004.1, forward strand.
GGCGCTGGACGGCATCGACCTGCGCGTCCGGCCGGGCGAATGCGTCGGCCTGTGCGGCGAGAACGGCGCCGGCAAGTCGACGATGATGAAGGTGCTGTCCGCGGTCTATCCCTATGGCACCTGGGGCGGCACCATCCTGTGGGAAGGGCGCGAGCTGCGCTGCGGCTCCATACGCGAGAGCGAGGATGTCGGCATCGTCATCATCCACCAGGAGCTGATGCTGATCCCGCAGCTCTCCGTGGCGGAGAACATCTTCCTTGGCCGGGAGCCGCGTGCGCGTGGCGGGCTGATCGACTTCGACCGCATGGTGATCGACGCGTCGAGGCTGCTGGCCGGTCTGCGCATGGGCCACATCAACGCGGCGATGCCGGTGTCGAACTACGCCGGCGGCGAGCAGCAGCTGATCGAGATCGCCAAGGCGCTGAGCAAGAACGCCCGCCTGCTGATCCTGGACGAGCCGACCTCGTCGCTGACCAAGTCGGAGACGGCGATCCTGCTCCGCCTGGTCCGAGACCTCAAGGCGCGCGGCACCGCCTGCGTCTACATCTCGCACAAGCTGGAGGAGATCGAGGAGATCGCCGACACCGTGACGGTGATCCGCGACGGCCGCTATATCGGCGACGCGCCGATGCGCGACATGACCACCGGCGACATCATCCGCATGATGGTGGGCCGCGACATGAGCAACCTGTTCCCGCGCGAGGAGCACCCGATCGGCGAGGTGGTGTTCGAGGCGGTCGGCATCACCTGCCTCGACCCGGAGAACCGGGAGCGCAGGCGGGTCGACAACGTGTCATTCTCGTTGCGGAAGGGCGAGATCCTGGGCGTCGCCGGCCTGGTCGGCGCCGGGCGCACCGAGATGGTCAGCGCGCTGTTCGGCGCCTATCGCGGGCCGCATTCCGGCGAGGTCCGGCTCGACGGCAAGCGCATCCAGGTGCGCACCCCGCAGGAGGCGGTGCGCCATGGGCTGTGCATGGTGCCGGAGGACCGCAAGGCGCACGGCATCGTGCCGGGGCTCGGCGTCGGCTACAACATCACCCTGTCGGTGCTGGACCAGTTCACCGGCTACGGGCTGATCGACGAGCACCGGGAGTTTTCCACAATCGGCGAGGCGATCAAGCGGTTGCGGATCAAGACCGCAAGCCCGGTGCTGCCGATCTCCAACCTGTCCGGAGGCAACCAGCAGAAGGCGGTGATCTCCAAGATGCTGGAGCCGCGCCCGCGCGTGCTGATCCTGGACGAGCCGACGCGCGGCGTCGACGTCGGCGCCAAGTACGAGATCTACAAGTTGATGTTCGCCCTCGTCCGCGACGGCATGTCGATCATCATGGTCTCGTCGGAGCTGCCCGAGGTGATGGGCATCAGCGACCGGGTGCTGGTGATCGGCGAGGGCGAGCTGCGCGGCGACTTCATCAACGACGACACCTTGACCCAGGAGCGGATCCTGACGGCGGCGATCACGCCGCTCCGCCACGCCGCCTGAGGTGGGAAGCCCGATCATGAACGAGACCACGTCCATCGCTCCCGGCCCGGAAGCCGTCATGGCCGCGCAGACGGAGCGGCAACGCACCCTCAAGCTCGAACATGTCAAGGGCGCCTTCACGCGCTACAAGATCCTGGCCCTGGTGGTCGCGATCGCCATCATCTGGGCGCTGTTCACCGAGCTCACCCAGGGCGACTTCCTCACCGCGCGCAACCTGTCGAACCTGCTCCGCCAGATGGCGATCAACGGCATGGTCGCGTCGGGCATGGTGTTCGTCATCATCTCCGGCGAGATCGACCTGTCGGTCGGCTCGCTGCTCGGGCTGACCGGTGGCCTCGCCGCGATCTTCGACGTGACCTACCACCTGCCGCTGTTCGTCAACATACCCCTGGTGATGCTGCTGGGCGCGCTGGTGGGCGCGTTCAACGGCTACTGGGTCGCTTTCCTGCGCGTGCCGTCTTTCATCGTCACCCTGGCCGGCTTCCTGGCGTTCCGTGGCGTGGTGCTGGGCGTGACCGGTGGCGTCACCATCGCCCCGGTATCGAGCGCGCTGATCTCGGTGAGCCAGAGCTACCTGCCGAACATCGCCGGCTACGGCCTCGGCGTGCTGGTGTTCGCGGTGCTGGCCTTCACCGCCATGCGCAGCCGCACCAAGCGCGCGGAATATGGCCTGACGGTGCCGCCGCTTGGCGTCGACCTGGGCAAGCTCGCGATCGCCGCGGCGGTGATCGCAGGCTTCTTCGCCATCCTCAACGCGTATCGCGGCACGCCGCTGCCGGTGCTGATCGTGCTGGTGCTGCTGGGCGTGTTCACGGTGATGGCCAGGCGCACCGTGTTCGGCCGTCGGATCTACGCGGTGGGCGGCAACCTGGAAGCGACGCGGCTGTCCGGCGTCAACGTGCAGATGGTCAAGCTGCTGGTGTTCGCGCTGATGGGCGCGATGGCGGCACTGGCCGGGATCGCCACCACCGCGCGTCTCGCCGCCGGCTCGCCCTCGGCCGGCACCGGGCAGGAGCTGGACGCCATCGCCGCCTGCATCATCGGCGGGACCTCGATGCGCGGCGGTGCCGGCACCGTGTTCGGGGCACTGATCGGCGCGCTGATCATCGCCACCCTGGACAACGGCATGTCGATGCTGGGTGTCGACACCTTCTGGCAGATGATCGTGAAGGGCCTGATCCTGCTGCTGGCGGTGTGGCTCGACGTGGCGACCAGCACCAAGCGCTGAGCGCCTCTCGACCGGCAGGCGGTCAGGCGGCATGGTGCGCCGCATGATCGCTGCCGCCCGCCTGTCCCTGTTGTCGTTCCTCCTGGCCGGGACCGCATTCGCGGCGCCGCGGCCGCTGCACCTGTTCATCCAGGCGGCGGTGTCGCCGGACGGGAGCCGGGTGGCGACGCTCGAGGCCGACCAGCCGGCCGACGAGAGCGCCGATCCGACGGTGGCGATCGTGCTCCGGCCTGCCTCCAGCCAGGGTCAGGCGGTCACCGTGCGTCTGCCCTGCCAGGGGCCGGCCTGTGTCCCCTCGTCGCTGGCCTGGTCGCCGGACAGCCGCCACCTCGCCTTCGTGCTCAGGCAGCCCAAGGCGGCGCACCGCTTCATCTACGTGGCGCAGGCGGACGGCGGCGGCCTTGCCCGGCTGCTGGAGTTCGACGGCACGCTGCAGGGCCTGCGCTACGGGCCGGACGGGACGCTTGCGGTGCTGGCGACGGCGGGCGCGCACAAGGAGCCCGGCGCCACCCAGGCGGCAGCGAAGCTGACCGGTGAAATCGGGGTCGACGAGGACGAGCAGCGCATCGCTACGGTCCGCGACAACGCGCTGCACTACGAGTCGCCGGCCGACCTCTACGTCTACGAGTATGACTGGCGGCCGGATCCGGCGCAGCCGGGCCACGCGCGGTACGTCGCCACCGCGGCGCACGGCAACGGCGACAACAACTGGTGGGTGTCGAAGCTGTACCGGATCGAGGCCGGGCATGCCGACGTGCTCTACACCCCGCCGCAGCGACAACAGCTCGCCGACCCGGTGGTGTCGCCGGACGGGCGCACGCTCGCCTTCATCGGCGGCATCATGAGCGATTTCGGCTCCACCGGCGGCGACGCGTTCCGTCTGGCGCTGGACACGTCGGCCGCACACCCGCCGGTGCTGCAGAACCTGGTGCCGAACATCCGCGCCAGCGTCACGGCGCTCACCTGGTCCTGCGGCGACGGGCTGACCGCGACCGCTCTGGCCGGATCGAAGGACGAGGTGCTGGCGCTGGGCGGGGCGGACGCGCAGCGCGTCGTGTGGTCGGGCGCAGAAACCGTGTCGACAGGACGCGGGCACTATGGCGTGTCCTGCGGCGCCGGCACGATGGCGGCCCTGCACCAGGACTTCACCCACGCGCCGGAGCTGGAGGTGCGCGGCAGCGGCGGGTGGCACGACCTGACCCGCGCCAACGCCGGCCAGGTCGTGCCGGCCACTGCGCAGAGCATCACCTGGCGCGACGACCAGTTCGACGTGCAGGGCTGGCTGTTGACGCCCGAGGGGATGCCGAACGACATGAACGGCGCCAAGGGGCCGATGATCGTATCGGTGCATGGCGGCCCGTCGGCAGCGAACATCCCCAACTACCTGACCACGCGCGGCGAGGAGCTGTTCCTGCTCCAGGCTGGCTACCGCGTATTCCTGCCCAACCCGCGCGGCTCGTTCGGCCAGGGCGAGGCCTTCACTGCAGCCAACGTGCGCGACTTCGGCCACGGCGACCTGCGCGACGTCCTGACCGGCATCGACGCGGTGGAGCGGACGGCGCCCGTGGACGACCACCGCCTCGGCCTGACCGGCTACAGCTATGGCGGCTACATGACGATGTGGACGGTGACCCAGACCAACCGCTTCCGCGCGGCTGTGGCGGGGGCCGGCATCTCCGACTGGCAGAGCTACTACGGCGAGAACGGCATCGACCAGTGGATGATCCCGTTCTTCGGCGCCTCGGTGTACGACGACCCGGCGATCTACGCGAAGTCCTCGCCGATCTCCTTCATCCGGCAGGTGCGGACGCCGACCTTCGAGTTCGTCGGCGATGCCGACGTGGAGTGCCCGATGCCGCAGACGCAGGAGTTCTACCATGCCCTGCACACCCTGGGGGTGCCGACCGAGTTCGTGGTGTATGCCGGCCAGGGCCACGGGCTGCGCGACCCCAAGGACCAGGCGGACGCCCGCCGCCGCACCCTGGCCTGGTTCGCGCGCTACCTCGGCGCGTCGTAGCGCCCGGGCGCAGAGGCCGACCCCGGGGCCAGCCGGCGGGCCCATATGCCGGACATCGCGTCCTCGAATTGCCGGGCGAACCGGCTGGCGTCGAACAAGGGCGAGGCGAGCACCCGGACACGCAGGTCGTGCCGCAGCCGTGCCAACCGGTCGAGATCAGCGGTCAGCCGGACTGCCGTGTCGATGTAGTCGTCCTCGTCCTCCGCCACCCAGTCCGGCAGGCCGGCGTTGCGCATGATGGTCTCGCCCACGCGCGACAGGAAGCGGTCCCCGGTCCGGGTCAACACCGGGACGCCCATCCACAACGCTTCAAAGGTGGTGGTGCCGCCGGGAAACGGGAACGGGTCCAGCGCCACGTCGATGCGGTGATGCGCGCGCAGGTACTCCGCCCGTGACGACGCCTGCTCCAGCAGCAGGCGTTCCCCGGCGATGCCGTGGGCCGCGAAACGGGCGCGCAGCGCGGCGCACGCGGCCGCCTCTCCGAGCGGCGGCGCCTTGAGCACGAGGCGGCTGTCCGGCACTGCCCGAAGCACCCGGGCCCAGGTGGCGATCACGACGTCGTTGATCTTGGCCAGGGTGTTGAAGCAGCCGAACGTGATCGATCCGGTGCTTCGCGCCGGCAGCGGGGACACCTCGACCGTCACGGCCGGAGGGGTGAAGCAGTAGTAGATGTCCGGCAGCGGCCAGACCTGCTCGACGAACTCGCCGGACGCGCCGGGCGGCGAAACCTGGGGATCGGCGATGACGTAGTCGATTTCGGCCAGGCCGGTCGTCGCGAAGTAGCCGAGCCAGGACGCCTGCACCGGAGCCGGCCGCCAGCAGAACACGGGCAGCCTGTTCCCCGCCGTGTGTCCGGACAGGTCGAGCAGGATCTGCACGCCGGTCGCCCGGATCGAGCGTGCCGCGGCCTCGTCGTCCAGCCCGGCGATCGGCTGCCACGTCGCGACACGCCGCCTGATCCGCGCGGTCAGCTCGTCCTCGGCCGTTCCCGTCGGGAAGGCCAGGAACGTGATCCGTTCGGGATCGGCCGCTTCGAGGAGGCCTTCCAGGAAGTAGCCGACCGGATGGTTGCGCAGGTCTCCGGACACAAGGCCCACCCGGATCGGCCCGGACGCGGATCCCGGATCGCGGCCTGTGAACGGATGCGGGACGCGCGAGGCGGCTAGGGCGCCAAAGGCGGCAGCCATCGCGCTCATGGCGTCCGGTGTCCCGCCCAAACGGTAGTTCTCGGCCAGCAGCCGGTTGGATCGCAGGGCGAAGTCGTCTGGTCTGAGACGCAGGGCGTCGTCGAAGGCGGCGCAGGCGTCCTCGATGCGCCCGCAGTCGCGCAGCGCGTTCCCCAGGGTGTTGCAGGCATCGGCATCGGGCCTGAGGGCGACCGACCGGCGCAGGGACCGGATCGCCTGGTCCAGACGCCATTGCCGTGCCAGGGCGTTGCCCAGGTTGTAGTGGCCGTCGGCCCGGTCGGGCTGGACCGCCACCGCCTTGCGGAAGCAGGCGATCCCGTCCTCGGGCTGGCCGAGCGTGGTCAGGATGCTGCCGAGGTTGCTGCAGGCCGACACGTGGTCCGGCTGGAGGGCGAGCACGGCGCGAAAGCACCGGGTGGCTTCGTCGAGACGGCCGAGGGCCGCCTGGGCGTTGCCGAGGTTGTAATGGAACTCAGCCCGGGTACGGTCGAGCGCGATCGCCTGGTCGATCAGCGCGACCGCCTCGTCATGCCGGCCGAGCTGATGCACGAGCACGCCCAGCAGGTGCAGGGCGACCGCATGCCGGCCGTCGGCGCGGAGGATCCGGCGGTAAAGCGCTTCCGCCTCGGCAGAGCGTCCGGCCCGGTGCTGACGGACGGCCTCGGTGAGCAGCGCCGCGGCGGGGCCGGCCGACGCGGGCGCCACGTGTCCGTGCGCCCTGCGCTGCTGCCGGTTCATGCGGCGCCTTCCGCCGCGCCCGGTCCGAAGCCGGGGCGCTCGGTCAATGGCTCGCCGGCGGGACGTTCCCTTCCGGCGGGTAGGCCGGGAGCAGCGGCGGCGGCGGCGCCACCCGGTGCGGCGTCTGCGCCAGCTCGGCCAGCAGCGTCTTCACCCCGGTCTCGAGCTGGATGTCGTGGTCGGTCAGGAACTCGCCCGGCACGTCCTCGACCTCGATGTCGGGATCGACGCCGTGGTTCTCGATCACCCACTGGCCGTCGGTGCCGTACAGGCTGTGCTCGGGCACGGTGATCGAGCCGCCGTCGAGCATGGTCCAGTTGCCGCGTATGCCGCGCACGCCGCCCCAGGTGCGTGTGCCGATGAGCTTGCCCAGGCCATACTTGCGGAAATAGTACGGGAAGATGTCGCCGTCCGAGGCGGAATAATGGTTCATCAGCACCACCTTCGGCCCGTCCAGCAGCTCCTGCGGCGTTTCCTCCGCACTGCGCTCCCGATTGGTGCCCATGCCGACCAGCACCCGACGCAGCCGTTCCAGCACGATCTGGTCGATGAAGCCGCCATTGTTCCAGCGGTCGTCGACGATCAATGCCTGCTTGTCGAGCTGGGCATAGAACTGGCGGATGAACTGCTTTATCCCCAGGCTCTCCATGTCGGACAGATACACGTAGCCGATCCGGCCGCCCGACAGGCGGTCCACCTTGTCGCGGTTGTGGTCGATCCAGTACTGCTCGCGCACGTGCAGCTCGTTGACCAGCGGCTGCACCGTCACGTCGTGCCGGCCGCTGGTGGCCTGGCTCGAGACCGTCAGCGTGACCGGGCCGGACAGCCCGACGAACAGGCTGTACGGGTTCGTGGGCGCCCGGAGCTCCTCCCCGTCCACCGCCAGCAGGTAGTCGCCATCGCGGACCCCGACACCGGGCTCGGTCAGCGGGCTGCGGTACTCGGCCCGGCTGTTGTCGCCGGGATAGATCTTCGCGAACCGGTAGCGGCCCGAGGCGGCGTCGAGCGCGTAGTCGACGCCGAGCAGCGGCGTGGTGACAGGCTCGGTGCGGTCCTCGTCGCCGCCGGTGGTGACGTAGGTGTGCGAGTTGCCGAGCTCGCCCTGCATCTCGCCGATCAGGTATGTCAGGTCCTCGCGTGAGCCGAGCAGCGGCAGCAGCCGTGCGTAGCTGTCGTGCACGGCCTTCCAGTCGTCGCCGTTCATCGCGCTGTTGAAGAACAGGTCACGCTCGAGCCGCCAGGCGTTCTCGAACATCTCGGCCCATTCCTGCCGCGGCTCGACCCGTTCGCGCAGCTCGTCGAGCGCCAGCGCATGGTCGTTGCCGTGTCCGGGCTTTGCATCGGCGACGTGCCAGCCGTGGCCGAGCCTGTACAGCACCCGGTTGCCGTCCGCGGACAGCGCGTAGTTGTCGTTGCCCTCGACCACCACCTCGTCCTTTCGCGCGCCCATATCGAACACGTGCAGCGCCGGCTTCTCTCCCGGCAGGTTGCCCTCGATCAGCGACGGCGACTCGGTCTGGTAGAAGATCCGCCCGCCGCGCATGTCGACCGCGTCGATGTCCGCCGGCGGCACCGGCACCGGCACCGCGCGCGCCATCAGCCCGTCGAGATCGACGTGCACCGGCGCCGACACGCCGGGCGCGGGCGGCGCCGGGTTCGCGCCGTGCGCGTCGTGCCCCGGCAGGCTCGCCTGCGCCGGCTGGTCGGGCTTCGGCGCCACGGTGCTCTCGTCCGATTGCGGCGCGAACGGCGAGGGGGTCGCGGCGGCGAGGGTCGCCATGTAGAGCCCGCTCGACTTCAGGGTGGCGATGTTGAACTCGCTGTCGGAGAAGGTCGGCAGCTCGTGCCGGTTGGACACGAACAGCAGGTACTTGCCGTCCGGCGAGAACACCGGATCGGAATCACTTGCGGTCGGCGCGCTGACGATCGTGTCGCGGCTGCCGGCGATCTCGTAGAGATGGATCTCGTGCTGCTGGTGGTCGCGGACCGTGCTGTAGGCGAGCCACTTGCCGTCCGGCGAGAACGAGGGGTCGTGGATCTCGCGCTCCCGGTCCTGCGCCACGCGCCTGGGCTCGGCGGCATCGGTGGTGACCAGCCAAAGGTCGTGGTTGCCGTCCGGCACCGCCAGGGTGCGTCCGTCCGGCGACCAGACCGGGGTGTAGTAGAACCCGGTGGGGAAGTGGGTGAGCAACGTTTCCTGCCCACCCAGCGCCGGCCGGATCGCGACCTCCTGCTCGCCGCTGCCGTCGGTGGTGTAGGCGACCGTGCGCCCGTCCGGCGACCAGGAGGGGTGGTCCTCGTCGGCATTGCCCGTGCGGGTCAGGTTGCGGATCGCGCCGTGCTCGGCCGGCACGGTGACGATGTCGCCGCGCGCCGAGAACGCGGCCCGGCCGCCATTGGGCGACAGCGCATAGTCCACCCGCTGCGCGGTGTCGGTGGCGCGGATCATGCCGGCCACCTTGGCCCAGCGCGTGGTGGTGCGCGTGCCGTCATCCGGCACGTCGGCATTGACCTGGTGCAGCGCCTCGTCCGGCAGGGTGATCGCCCACAGGTGGCCACCCTGCTGGAAGGTGATGGTGCCGCCCGCGGCGGCGCCATCGGCCACCCCGTAGGACGGGAAGTCGACGTCGTAGTCGGTGAAGTGCGTGACCTGCCGGAACTGCTTGGTGTCGAGGTCATAGACCCAGATGTTGCCGCGCCGGTGCTCGTCGCGGTCGGACAGGAAGTAGATCCGGCGGCCGACCCACATCGGCGCGGTGTCGTTGCCCTTCCAGTCGGTGATCCGGGTCAGCGCCTTGGTGGCGAAGTCGTAGGTGTAGATGTCGGGCGCGCGGCCGCCGTCGTAGCGCTTCCAGGTGCGGAAGTCGCGGAAGATGCGGGTGTAGGCGATGGTGTGGTCGTTCGGTCCGAACGTCAGCAGGCCGCCCCGGTCGAGCGGCAGGGGCGTCGGCAGGCCGCCCGCCACCGGCACCTGGAACAAGCGGTGCACCGACGGGTTCCAGTCCATGCGCCGTGACATGAACACAATGTTCTTCGAATCCGGGGTCCAGGTGACCACCATGTTGTCCGGGCCCCAGCGGGTCGGCGCCTTGGCCACCACGTCGGAATGGAAGGTGAGGCGGCGCGCCTCGCCGCCGCCGGCCGGGATCACGTAGACGTCCTGGTTGCCCTGCGTGGTGGCGGTGTAGGCGATCCACTTCCCGTCCGGCGAGTAGCGCGGCATCACGTCCTGGCCCGGATCCGCGGTCAGGCGCAGCGCGGTGCCGCCCTCGCGCGGCACTGTCCACAGGTTGCCGTGCGCCACGAACACGATCCGGTCGCCATGCGCGTTCGGGAACCGCATCAGCGTTGGCGTTCCCGCGCGTGCCGTGCGGACGGGGAGCACGCCGGACAACGTGGTCGCGGCGAGCAGCCCGACCGCCAGTGCTGCGCGGGACCAGGTCGTGTCGGCCATTCGGTCGGATCTCCTTGCGGGACACGAAGGGAGCCCGCGTTCGTACAACCGGTCAAGGTCGGTGCCGCTTCGGCCGATCACCCGATCGCGCCGCCGAGGGCGCATGCAGCCGTTCAGAGATTTCCTGCGATCGCGCCGGCAAGCTGCTGCAGCAGGCCGCTCATCGCCGCCACCTCCGCCGTGTCGCCGGCTGGCACCCCGGTTGTGACGAGACGGACCCGGCGCTGCGATGACACGACCGGCGGCGGGACCCGCTCGACCGTCCAGTCCGCAGCCAGGGCCAGGGTGCCGGAGGCGTCGAGGTCGAAGGCGGTGACGGTCAGGCTGACGCGTCGGAACGCCGGCCTGAGCGGCGAGCTTGTGACCACCGCCGCTTGCGGCAGCCTCGCCTGCAGGTCGGCCGCCAGGGCCAGGCGGATGCCGACCGACAGGCGGTCGCCCCAGCGCCCGTTCCGGCTCGCCACCAGCTCGTAGGGACCGACGCGATGCAGGATCCGGCTGGTGTCGAGATGCTCCGGCAGCAGCACCGGGCGCAGCTCGACCACCTCCGCCGGCAGCGGCTCCACGGCGGCGGCGGCAGGCTGTGGCGTCGCCAGGACGTAGCTGTGCAGCGCCGGCGCCGCGCAGCCGCCAAGCCCGAGGACGGCCAGGACCATCGGGATCCTCTGCCTCACTGCGCGCGGCCCCGCAGCACCAGGGACGGATCCGCTTCCACGTCGTGCGCGATGCCGCGCAGGGTGTCGGCGGCGGCGGCCAGGTCGCGCAGGCTGGCTTCCAGGTTCAGCCGGTCCTCCGAGCGGTCCGAGGTGAGCGCGTCCAGGGTGGCGGTGAGGTGGCGGGCGTTGTCGGCGGCGCCGTTGGCGGTGGCGAGCAGCCGCTTCACCTCCGGCCCGCGCGCGGCGACCACGGTGCGCAGCGAGGCCGACAGCGCGTCGTAGTGCCCGATCACGCGCAGCGCCTCCGTGCGTATGGTTTCCACCGACTCCTTGATGATCGGCCCGGTGTCGTGCAGCCCGTCCGCGGTGACCTGCAGGCTGGCGATCAGCGGCGGCAGGCTGCGGTCCAGCGTGCCCGCCAGCTGCTCTACCGCGTGCAGGGTGCGCTGCGTATCCGCGGCCAGGTCGCGCAACGGCAGGCTGGTGACCTCGTCGCGCAGCCGCTCGAACGGGGACTGCAACGACGGGATCTCGACCAGGTCGCCGGGCAGGCCGGAGAACGCAGCGCCCGAGCCCGGCCTGAGATCCAGCTCCACCGCCATCTGCCCGGTGACCACGCTCTGCAGCGACAGCTCGCCGCGCAGGCCCGCCGCCACCAGGCGCTGCAGGCCGGCCCGTCCCGACGCCGCTCCGGGTCCGTCCAGCATCAGCCGGCCGGGATCGAGCTGCAGCACCACCGGGATGCGGGCGCGCAGGCTCCTCGGATCCACGTGCAGCGACACCGTCTCGACCGCGCCGACGCGCAGGCCGCGGAAGGTTACCGGCGCGCCGGGCGCCAGGCCCGCCACGTCGCCGGGGAAGTAGATCACCGCGCGGTCGACCGGGCTCAGCAGGTGCAGCCGCCCGAACGCCAGCACTGCCCCCAGCGCCAGCAGGAATCCCACCAGCACGAACAGCCCGACCGCCGTCTCCCTAGCCGCCATCCCGCCCTCCCGCATCGGTCCGCTCGCGGTGCATGAACGCCCGCACCGTCGGATCGGTGCTCCCGTCGCGCAAGGCTGCCGGCGCGCCGGTGGCGATCACGGTGCGCGTGTCGGCGTCGAGGAAAGCGCCGTCGTCGGCGATCGCGAACAGGCTCGGCAGCTCGTGGCTGACCAGCACGATGGTGGTGCCGAGCCCTTCCCGCAGCTCCAGGATCAGGTCGTCCAGCCGTCGTGAGGTGACAGGATCCAGCCCGGCGGAGGGCTCGTCGAAGAACAGCACATCGGGGTCCAGCGCCAGCGCCCGGGCGATCCCGGCGCGCTTGCGCATGCCGCCGCTGAGCTCGGACGGCATCCGGTCGGCCGCATCCTCCATGCCCACCAGGGCCAGCTTGAACCGCACCAGGTCGGCGATGGCGGCGGCGCGCCTGCGCGTGAACAGCCGCAGCGGCAGGGCGACGTTCTGCGCCACCGTCAGCGAGCTCCACAGCGCCCCGCTCTGGAACAGCACGCCGAAGCGCCGGTTGAGCGCGGTTCGCTGCGACGGCTCGGCCGGCCAGTACGCTTCGCCGTCCACCCGTACGGTGCCGGCCTCCGGCCGAAGCAGGCCGACCAGCCCCTTCAGCACCGTGCTTTTGCCGCTGCCGCTGCCGCCCATCAGCGCGAAGATCGAGCCGGTGCGTATGCGCAGGTTCACGTCCCGCTGCACCACCGCGCCGCCGTAGCCGAGCGACAGGCCGCTGGCCTCGATCTTGGGCGCGTCGCTCACAGTCCCCCGCTTATAATCCCAGTGCGTCCGCGAGCACGGCGAACACCGCATCAGCGGCGATGATGCCCACGATGCCCGCCACCACCGCCCGTGTCGCCGCCTCGCCGACCGCGGCGGCGCTGCGCCCGGCGCCGAGCCCGATGTGGCACGACACCAGCCCGATCAGCAGCGCGAACGTCGCACTCTTGACCGCGCCGAACGCGAACTGGTCCAGCGGCACCGCGCGCGCCAGGGCGGCGGCGAACTCGGAGGGCGCGATGCCGAGCATGCCGACCGCGACCAGCCCGCCGCCGACCATGCCGATCAGGCAGGCGTACAGGTAGAGCAGCGGCATGGTCAGGACCAGCGACAGCGTCATCGGCAGCACCAGGGTGATGCGCTCGCTGATGCCGAGCACGCGCAGCGCGTCGATCTCCTCGTTGCCCTGCATGGTGGCGAGCCGGGCGGCGTTGGCGCCGCCGGTGCGGCCGGCCAGCACGATCGCCGTCATCACCGACGCCAGCTCGCGCACCAGGCTCAGGCCCACCAGTTCGCCGACGAAGCTCTGCGCGCCGAAGCGGCGCAACTGCGACGCGCCGATGAAGGCCAGGATCGCCCCCATCAGCAGGTTCACCACGCCGACGATCGGCAACGCCGAAGGTCCTGCCCGCCGCACCGCGTCCAGCAGGTCGCCGCCCTGCATCCGCGCGCCCGGACGCCGGCCGCGCGGCAGCAGGCCACCCGAAAGGCCACCAAGCAGGCTGCCCAGCAGTCCCGTCACCGCGCCGAGTGCGCCGAGCCCGGACAGCGTGGCGTGACCGAGGGCTGCCAGCGGGTTCAACCGGCACGACCGGGGCAGGGGCGGCGTGGCCCCGTTCGCCGCCAGCGCTAGGAGCCGGCGCATCGGGGCAGGGAGCCCGTCCTCGTCCAGCACCCGGTCGTCGGCCAGCATCCGCGCGCGCAGCTGCCACAGCGTCGCGATCAGCAGGCTGTCCCAGCTCCCGAGTGCTGCCGCGTCGACCCGGACCTCGCGGCTCCTGCCGATCGCTGCCGCGATCGCGGACGCCTGCGCCGTCGGCACTAGCCCGTCCCGGCCGCGCCAGTCGCCGTCCAGCACCAGCACGGCCGCATCGTCCCGTCGCTCGACCCGCCACAACCGGTCCTGTGGTCTCGGCAGCGTCCTGCGCCTCAGCGTCTGCCGGGCCGTATCGGCCGGCACCATGGAGGGCCAGGGCTGCCGGGGGCAACCGGGCAGGAACAAGGCATGATGGCGGCATCCTTCGTGAACGTCCGGCACGATAACCCCGGACAATGCGATTCGTCGCCTCGGGGCCCCGCCCCCGATCCGGACCAGCACCGCTGCGTTGCCTGTCCCGATACACGGGAGGCAGTTTGCATGCGGCAGGTCACGACCCTCGGAGCGCTTTCCGACAACACGCCGCAGGTCGTCGAGCTCGACGGCATCCGGATCCTCCTGCTCCGCGACGGCCAGGAGGTGCGGGCATTCTCCGCGACCTGCCCCCATGCCGGCGCCCCGCTGGAGCAGGGCGCGATCTGCGATGGCCGGCTGGTCTGCCCGTGGCACAAGGCGATGTTCGACATACGCGACGGCGCCCTGCTCGAGCCGCCGGCGTTGCAGCCGCTGCGCCGCTATCCGGTGCGGGTCGACGGCGACGCGGTGCTGGTCTCTTCCAGCCCGCTGGTGGCCGCTTCCCCGGCCACGGCACCGGACGGGCGCGTCATGGTGGTGGTCGGTGCCGGTGCCGCGGGGGCGGCGGGTGCCGCGGCATTGCGCGAGTTCGGCTTCACCGGACGCCTGGTGGTGGTCGGCGACGAACCGGGCGACCCGTTCGACCGCACGGCGCTCAGCAAGTTCGTGCTCGAAGGCGGCATGACGCCGGACGAGGCGGCGCCGCTGTGGCCGGAAGGCTTCGTCGCGCGTGAGCGGATCGAGCGGCTGCACGACACCGTCACCGCGATAAGCCCGGATACGCGGACGCTGACCCTGGCCTCGGGCGGGTCGCTGCCGTACCACGCGGTGCTGCTGGCGCCGGGAAGCCGGCCGCGTCCGCTCGACGTGCCGGGCGGGGACGGCCCGAACGTCCACCTGCTCCGCACCCGGGCGGACGCGGCGGCAATCCTGGCCGGCCTGTCCGGCACCCCGCGGGTGGTGGTGGCGGGCGGCAGCTTCATCGGCCTGGAGGCGGCGTCGGCGCTGCGTCAGCGCGACATCCCGGTGACGGTGGTCTCACCGCACGCGGTGCCGTTCGAGCCGGTGCTGGGCTGGCGTATCGCCGCCATGCTGCGCCGGCTGCACGAGGCGAACGGCGTGGTGTTCCGGGGCCGGACGCGGGTGGCGGCGATCGAGCCGGGCCATGTACGGCTGGAGAACAGCGAGCGGGTCCCGGCGGACCTGGTGCTGGCCGGGGTCGGGGTGAGGCCGGCGACCGGGTTCGCGGCTAGCCTCGGCCTGGCGGAGGATGGCGGCTTCGACACCGATAGGGGAATGCGGGTCGCGGACGGCATCTACGCGGCCGGCGATTCGGCGCGGTTCCCGTTCGGCGACGGACGGATCCGGGTCGAGCACTGGCGGGTGGCGCAGCAGCATGCGCGGGTGGCTGCGCGCAACATGCTGGGCGGCGACGCGCGCTTCGAGCAGCCGCCTTTCTTCTGGACCTACCACTACGGCAGGCGGATCGAGGTGCACGGCCACGCCGCCTCGTTCGACCGCGTGGAGATCGAGGGCGACCTGGGCGCGCAGGACCTCGTCGGACGCCTCCTCCGCGACGGCGCGCTGGTCGGTCTGGTGGGATGCGGACGCGACACCGAGCTGGCGGGGCTGGCGCTGCAGGTGCCGGCTCACCCGTGACCGCGCCGGAGTTCAGCTCCGTCCGACCATGCCCTCCGCGAACCCCGGCGCCAGCCGCAGCAGCAGCGGCAGCCAGCGGACCGTCCCGGGCAGCACCTCGTTGCGGCCGCGCGACGCCTCGTGCAGCACCTGCCGCACCAGCGCGTCCGGCGACAGCTTGCGGCCTTGCCGGTGGCTGACAGCCGGCGTGTCGACCAGCGGCGGCAGCACCTCGGTGACGCCGACCCCCGACGCGGCCAGCTGGCGTCGCAGCGCCTTGCAGAACCCGTGCAGCCCTGCCTTCGACGCGGAGTACACCGGCGCCGCGGTCGACGGCGCCAGCCCATAGCCTGAGCCGACCACCACGACGCGTGACGGTGCCGCAGCGAGCAGCCCGGGCATCGCCGACGCGATCAGCTGGATCGCACCGCCGAGGTTGATCCCGATCTCGAGATCGGGTTCCGCCGCGCCGATGGCGGGATCGGCGAAGTCCAGGCTGCGGAGCACGCCCGCGTTGCTGACCAGGAGGTCGATCCGCCGCGACTCGTCCAGCACGGCGGAAACGAAGCCGCGCACCGCCTGGGTATCCGCCATGTCGCAGACCAAGCCGCGGACACCGGGATGATCCCGTTCCAGCCGCTGCAACCGCTCCGGATCGCGCCCGCAGGCGAAGACCCGGTCGCCGCGCGCCTGGAGTGCGGCCACGAACGCGCGGCCGATCCCGGACGATCCGCCGCTCACCACGGCGACAGGTCGATGATCCGGCACATCCATCCTGTCCGTTATCCTTTGCTTCCGACGTCCCGGGCGTGTTCCGAAGCCCCAGGAAGACCGGGGTGGGGTTCTGACGTCGCCGGGAAGTTGAACCGGTTCGAAGGGAAACACTGCCTTGCGACAAGCGTCCAGTCGGGACATGCCGCACCGTTTCCCGCAGCATAACGGAAGGACTGTCATGCCTCCCATCCTCCGGACCGGCCTGCCGTCGGCATTGGCCGTCACCGTCGCATTGTCGGCCTGTGCAACGCCGCAGGAACAGGTCGCGAGCAAGGAGGACAAGCTGATCGCTGCGGGTTTCGTCGCAAGGCCGGCCGATACGCCGCAGCGCCAGGCCCTGCTCATGCGCCTGCCACCCCACCACTTCGTCATGAAGGACCTGAACGGCCGATACGTCTACCTTTATGCCGATCCTCTGGTCTGCGGCTGCCTTTATGTCGGCTCCAATGCGGCCTATGCCCAGTACAAGAAGACGATCTTCCAGCAGAACATTGCCGACGAGCAGGAGACGACGGCGCAGCTGTATTCCGATCCAGCCTGGAGTTTCGGCGGTTGGGGCGGCGGCCCATGGGGCCCGGGGTTCGGTGGCGGGTTCGGGCCCGGCTTCTACTAGGACGGCGTCTGCCAGACCGCGACAGGCAGGCCCACCATTGAGGCTGGCGAAGCGGCGCGGGAAGGATTTAGGAAATCCCGCAGCGTCGCCGGTTCCGGCACCGGCTTCGCCCCAGAGGGTACTGGCCGACCCGGCCCAGCAGCATTACGCGATCAGGTTGACACAGTCTTTCGCAAGGCACCTAGCCAGCTTCGTGCCGAACCGGCTTAGGCTTCCTCGCGTGCTGGTAACGGTTCCAGTCGGGAAGGGTCTGGTTGCGATCGGCAGGAACGAGCTTCGCTTATCGCGACCGCAGCCCAGACGCTCGACCAGCCTGTTAGGCAGCGAGCAGCTTCTCCGCCAGGGCGGTGTGCTGCTGGTCCGCCTGCTTTGCTTCTTCGAGCGAGCTGTGCATGGACTGGGAAGCCTGCTCCAGACCCAGCTTGGAGGCATAGTTGCCGAGTGTGCCGAAGGCAGCGATCCAGTAGTGCAGGGCGAGCTGGCCGGCGGCAACGATGCCCAGGTCGCGGCTGGTGGCATCTGGCGCCTTCTGGCGGATCTTCTTGCTGACCTCGTAATGCGCATCGAGGATCGGATTGCCGGTATCCTCAGCGCTGCCCACCTCCTTGATCGCCTGATGGATGCGCTGCGTCCACTGCTTGGAGGTCGCGTTGCCGGCCTGCAGGGCCGACTTCAGCTCCGGGTGGCTCGCATCGGTCTCGATCTCGGCAGTGGCCTTTTTCGCCACCTCGCCGCCCGCCTTCAGCGCCTGGAGGCCCTGCGCGATCAGTATCTTGATTTCCTGGTCAGGCATCTTCCCGTTTCCTTATTGCGCATGACGCGCAGGTCGGGCAACGGCAAGTCATGTCACCAGTTGCAGCACGGCATGTCACCTGTCGGTTTCGTGTAGCCAATCCACCGATTACAGCGTACTTCGCAACATTGCAAATATGAACTGATAAATTTCCGATAAATGCGTGATGGCCAGGATCAGAGCCTGCGTAGCCAGACCTCCTCGACCGCATGCGAGGCGTCCTTGCGCAGCACCAGGCTCGCGCGTTCCCGCGTGGGTGCGATGTTGCGCTGCAGGTTCGGGCCATTGATCTCGCGCCAGATGCCGCGCGCGGTGTCGCGTGCGGTCTCGGCGTCCAGGTCGCGGTAGTGATGGAAGTACGAAGCCGGATCCTGGAACGCGGTGCGCTGCAGCAGCAGGAAGCGCTCGACATACCAGTCCTCGATGTCGGCGGCGTCCGCATCGATGTAGACGGAGAAGTCGAAGAAGTCCGACGCCACTACCGACGAGGCGAGCGTCTGCAGCACGTTCAGCCCTTCGAAGATGACCACGTCCGGACGGTCGATCACCTGGAACTCGGACGGCAGCACGTCATACCGATGGTGCGAGTAGATCGGCACCTTGAGGTTCGGCACCCCCGCCTTCAGGTCGATCAGGAACGACAACATGCCGTGCAGGTCGTAGCTTTCCGGAAAGCCCTTGCGCCGCATCAGGTCGCGCTGCTTCAACACGCCGGTGCTGAGCAGGAAGCCGTCGGTGGCGACCAGCCGGACGTCCAGCCCTTCGAACGAGGAAGCCAGCACCGCCTGCAGCAGGCGCGAGAACGTGCTCTTGCCCACCGCGACGCTGCCGGCCACACCGATGATGTAGGGACGCGGCGCCGGCTCTCGGTTGAAGAAGCCGTTCTGGATCGTGCTGTCGAGCGCATGCGCGGCCGAGATGTTGAGGCCGAGCAGCCGGGCCAGCGGCAGGTAGATGTCCGCCACCTCCTCGGTCGAGACCGGCTCGTTGAGGCCGGCCTGCGCCTGAAGCACCTCGTCGGTCAGCGACAGCGTCGCGCCCGCATGGAAGGCGCCCCATTCCTTGCGCCGGAAGCACTGGAAGATCGAGTGCAGCCGCTTGCCCGACACGTCCCGTGCGGACGCGGCACGAGGCGCTCCCAGCGGTTCCACTCCCGCCTGCGGCGGCACCCGCCTATCCGGCCTTCTGCAGTTCCGCGTTCAGCTCCGGCAGGGCGGTGAACAGGTCGGCGACCAGCCCGTAATCGGCGACCTGGAAGATCGGTGCGTCCGCATCCTTGTTGATGGCGACGATAATCTTGCTGTCCTTCATGCCGGCCAGGTGCTGGATCGCGCCCGAGATGCCGATCGCGACGTACAGCTCCGGCGCCACGATCTTTCCGGTCTGCCCCACCTGGTAGTCGTTCGGCACGAACCCCGCATCCACCGCGGCGCGCGACGCGCCGATCGCGGCCCCGAGATTGTCCGCGATCGGGTCGAGCAGACGGAAGTTCTCGCCGTTCTGCATCCCCCGCCCGCCCGACACCACCACGCGGGCTGAGGCCAGCTCCGGACGCTCCGACTTCGACAGCTCGGCCGAAACGAAGCGAGACGGCGACGGGTGCTCGCCGGGTGCGGCGTCCTCGATCGCGGCGCTGCCGCCTTCCGCCGCAGCCGGATCGAAGCTGGCGGCGCGCACGGTCACCACCTTCTTCGCGTCCGAGGAGCGCACCGTCGCCAGCGCGTTGCCGGCATAGATCGGCCGCACGAAGGTGGAGCCGTCGACCACGGCGACGATGTCGCTGATCGGCTGCACGTCCAGCAGGGCGGCGACGCGCGGCAGCACGTTCTTGCCCGTGGCGGTGGAGCCGGCGAGAATGTGCTCGTAAGGCTCGGCGAGCGAGACGATCAGCGCCGACAGCGGCTCTGCCATCGGCCGCGCATGCGCCTCGGCATCGACCTTCAGCACGCGCGACACGCCGGCGATCCGCGAGGCCGCCTGGGCCACTGCGCCGATGCCGTGGCCGGCGACCAGCGCGTGCACCTCGCCCAGCCGGGCGGCAGCGGTGACCGCGGAGCGGGTGGCGGAACTGACATGGCCGTCCGCATGGTCGACCAGGACGAGAACGGTCATGCTCAGATCACCTTGGCTTCTTGGCGCAGCCTGGCCACCAGCTCGGCGACCGAGGCCACGCTCACGCCGCCGGCGCGCGCCGGCGGCTCGGACACGCGGATCGTGGTCAGGCGAGAGGCTACGTCGACGCCGAGCTCGGTCGGCGACAGCACCTGCATCGGCTTCTTGCGCGCCTTCATGATGTTGGGCAGCGACGCGTAGCGCGGCTCGTTCAGCCGCAGGTCCGCGGTGATGATGGCCGGCAGCGGGACGGCGATGACCTCCAGCCCGCCATCGACCTCGCGGGTCACGGTGGCAGTGCCGCCGCTACCCTCGACCGCCAGCTCGACGCGGCTGGCGAACGTGCCCTGCGCCCAGCCGAGCAGCCCGGCCAGCATCTGGCCGGTGGCGTTCATGTCGTCGTCGATCGCCTGCTTGCCCATGATCACCAGCGACGGCTCTTCCCGCTCGACCAGCGCCTTGAGCAGCTTGGCCACCGCCAGCGGCTCTGGCGCCGCGTCGGTCTGCACCAGCACCGCCCGGTCGGCGCCCATGGCGAGTGCGGTGCGCAACGTGTCCTGGCACTGCTGCACGCCGATCGACACCACCACGATCTCGGTGGCGATGCCCTTCTCCTTGAGCCGCACCGCCTCCTCAACCGCGATCTCGTCGAACGGGTTCATCGACATCTTGACCCCGGCCAGCTCCACGCCGGAGCCGTCGGCTTTGACGCGCGGCTTCACGTTGTAGTCGATCACGCGCTTGACCGGCACGAGGAGTTTCATCTTCGCCTTCCTGTGGGGGGATGCCTGGAGATGGGCTGCGGGCGCGTCACATGCCGCCCGGATAGTTGGGGCCGCCGCCGCCCTCCGGTGCCGACCAGTCTATGTTCTCGGTCGGGTCCTTGATGTCGCAGGTCTTGCAGTGCACGCAGTTCTGCGCGTTGATCTGCAGGCG
>CAXUDP010000004.1:58228-70227 GCA_964249735.1 uncultured Acetobacteraceae bacterium
TGCACCGGCTGGTCCTCCTCGTGGTTGGTGTTCGACAGGAACACCGAGGACAGCTTGTCGAAGGTCAGCACGCCGTCCGGCTTGGGATAGACGATGCGCGGCGCGGCGTCGGCGCGGTCAAGCACTTCGTGGTCGGCGTGGCGGTGGCGCAGCGTCCAGGGGGCGCGTCCGCGCAGCAGCACGGTGTCCGCCGCCGAGTAGGCGAAGCCGCCGAGCTGGCCGAAGCGGGCAAAGGCGGGACGAACGTTGCGCACCGCCCGCATCTCGTCCCAGAGCCAGCTGTCGCGCACCTTGGCGGTGAAGCGCCTGGGCTCGGCCGGACGCCCGTCCGCGAGCGCATCGGCCACCGTTTCCGCCGCCAGCATGCCGGACTTCATCGCCGCATGAGTGCCCTTGATCTTGGGCACGTTGAGGAAGCCGGCCGCGTCGCCTACCAGCGCGCCGCCGGGAAAGGTCAGGCGCGGCACCGACTGTAGCCCGCCCTCCGACAGGGCACGCGCGCCGTAGGACACGCGCTTGCCGCCCTCGAGGTGCGGACGGATCGCCGGATGCGTCTTCAGCCGCTGCATCTCGTCGAACGGCGACAGCCAGGTGTTGGGATAGTCGAGCCCGACCACGAAGCCGTACGACACCAGGTTGTCGCCGAAATGGTAGAGCCACGAGCCGCCATAGGTCCGGCGGTCCAGCGGCCAGCCCATGGTGTGCTGCACCAGGCCCGGCCGGTGCTGCGATGCCGGCACCTCCCACAGCTCCTTGACGCCGAGCCCGTAGGTCTGCGGGTCGATGCCACGCCGCAGGTCGAACCGCTGCATCAGCTGCTTGGACAGCGAGCCGCGGCAGCCCTCCGCGAACAGCGTGTAGGTCGCACGCAGCTCCATCCCCCGCGCGTGGTTCGGACCCGGCTCGCCGTCGCGGCCGATCCCCATGTCGCCGGTGGCGATGCCGACGATGCGGCCTTCCTCCTCCAGCAGCTCGGCCGCCCCGAAGCCCGGGTAGATCTCGACCCCGAGCGCTTCCGCCTCGCCTGCGAGCCAGCGGCACACGTTGCCGAGGCTGACGATGTAGTTGCCGTGGTTGCCCATCTGCGGCGGCACCGGCAGGGGCCAGGAGCGCCGCCCGGTCAGGTAGAGCAGCCGGTCCTCGGTCGCCGCGGTGTCGAGCGGCGCACCGCGTTCCCGCCAGTCCGGGATCAGCTCGTCAAGCGCACGCGGCTCGATCACCGCACCGGACAGGATGTGCGCGCCGATCTCCGAACCCTTCTCGACCAGGCAGACGGAAGCGTCGGGCGAAAGCTGTTTCAGCCGGATCGCGGCCGCGAGTCCGGCCGGACCGCCGCCGACCACGACCACGTCGAATTCCATCGCCTCGCGCAGCTCACCCATCAACGAATGCCCGTTCGAACCTGAGCCGGGATCATGCCGGTCTCGCCTGCTGGCTATGTGCCCCTGGCACCGTCCCGGATCAACCAGCCGCGGCACCGAACGGTCGCCGACCGCATGATCCGGGAGCGATCACCGGGATCGGGCGTTGCATCACCCGGCGCGGGGGCGCGACCGCCTGCGAACGCCCAAGGATCGCACGATGCAGACCAGACACGTCCTGACCCTGGCCGATGCGCGCCGCCTGATGGCGGCGGCGGTGGCGGAAGCCGAGCGCCGGCAGCTCGCGGTCAGCATCGCCGTGGTGGACCAGGCCGGCGTGCTCCTGCTGCTGGAGCGGCTGGACGGCGCCCGCCTGCACACCCCCGAGGCCGCCACGCTCAAGGCCAGGACCGCCGCCATCGCCCGGTCGTCCACCGCCCTCCTGGAGCAGCAGGTCCACGACAACCCGGCCACGCTGTCGTTCCCGGGCCGCATGCCACTGGCCGGCGGCATGCCCCTGCTTCATGACGGGGAGGTGGTCGGCGCGGTCGGATCGTCCGGCGCGCAGCCGGACGAGGACCAGGCGGTGTGCGACGCCGCCCTGTCGGCGGTGGCGCTGCTGGCGGCGGGCTGAGCCGGACGCCGGCCGTGCCGCATGACCGGGCCCGTCACCGGTTTGACTGTCCGGAACGGGCATAAGATCATCGGACCGATGATGCCAACACCCGCCGGCTCTTCGTGCTGTCGCTTCGGCACGGCATCCGGCCGCACCGCCCCGGCCGGCGGTGCGTCCCACGGGAGTCGGCACGCCTGCGATGCCTCCCCCGGCCTGCGGCTGCCGATCCGGCCGTTGCAGGGTGCCGGGCCGTATCCCGGGCGGGATCGTTTCCAACGGTGGATCCCCGCTTGCACATAGTCTTCATCAGCCAGTCCGCCCTGGCACGGGACGAGTTCGCGCAGCAGCTGAGGGTGGTGCAGCCGGCCGGCACTGTGTCGGTGCGCGACCGGATTGTCGGGGACCTGGCGTCGCTGTCCGGGGCGGACGCGGTGGTGCTGGATTGTCGCAGCGACCACCCGTTCGAGGAGCAGGACCTGCCCCGGCTCCGGGGCCTGTCGCCGGCGCCGTTCCTCATGGCCGTCATCGACAACCTCGAATCTGCCAAGGCCTGGGCGGTCAAGGCCGGGCTGGACGACGTCCTCGTCAACCCCTTTACCCTGCTCGACCTGCACCTGCGCATGGCGAGCCTGCGCAGCGCACTGGCGCAGCGCCGGGAGATCGACCGCCTGTCGCACACCGCCCAGGACGTGGCGCAGGAAGCGCAACGCCTGCGCACCCTGGCCTACACCGACCACCTGACCGGGCTGCCGAACCGGCGCTACCTGGACAAGTGGGCAGAGGACGCGGCCGGCGACGCAGGCACCTTCGGCTTCCAGATGCTCGACCTGAACGGTTTCAAGCAGGTCAACGACCGCTACGGCCACCATGTCGGCGACCTGCTGCTGCGCCAGGTGAGCCAGCGCGTGTCCGGGATCTCGCGGCGCCTCGACCTCGTGGTTCGGCTCGGCGGCGACGAGATTGCCATTGTCCAGCACGGCGCGTTGACGCCGGAAGACTGCGTGGCGCTCGCCAGCCGGCTTCTCGCCGCGTTCCGCGAGCCGTTCCACGTCGAGAGCCATACCATCCACGTCAGCGCCAGCATCGGCAGCGCGCTCTATCCGCAGGACAGCAGCAACCTGCTCGACCTGATGCGCCACGCCGATCGGGCGATGTACGCGGCCAAGGCAGGGACGAGCGCGTCGCCTGGACCGGATGCCGGTTCCGGCAGGGCCTAGAACCTTTCATCGACGGACTGCAGCGGCGGTGGTGGAGCTGAGGGGAATCGAACCCCTGACCTCCTCATTGCGAACGAGGCGCTCTCCCAACTGAGCTACAGCCCCGCCGTGCAGGCGGCGGAAGATAGCCAAGGCCCTGGCCCAGTCAAGCGCCGCCCGCAGCGCAGGGCATTCCCCGGCCCGTTGTTGCGCGGGCCGGGCGGGGTGGGTAGCTTCCGGCGCATTCTACGCATAAGGACCGCCGCCGTGATCACGGCCATCTTCCAGCTGCTCTACCTCCTGATCCAGCTCTACATCTACGTGCTCCTGATCTCCTGCCTGTTCAGCCTGCTGTACGCGTTCAACATCGTCGACAGCCGCAACCGGCTGGTGCGCAGCGTCGGCGAGTTCCTGTATCGCGCGACCGAGCCGGTGCTGGCGCCGGTGCGCCGGATCCTGCCGCAGTTCGGCAGCATGGACCTGAGCCCGCTGGTAGTGCTGCTGGCGCTGCAATATCTGGTCGTGCCGCTGCTGCGCTCGGTCGAGATCGCCATCCTCACCCATTCCACGCAGCAATTCTTCTCGTGACGCCCGGCCCCGCCGGGCGGGTGGCGGTGCTGATCCCCTGCTACAACGAGGCGGTGGCGATCGCCGGCGTGGTACGCGACTTCCGTGCCGCCCTGCCGGATGCCACCGTCTACGTCTACGACAACAACTCCAGCGACGACACGCGCGCGGTCGCCCGCGGCGCCGGGGCGGTGGTGCGGCTGGAAACGCTGCAAGGCAAAGGCCACGTGGTGCGCCGCATGTTCGCCGACGTCGACGCCGAACTCTACGTGCTGGTCGACGGCGACGGCACCTACGACGCCCACGCCGCCCCCGGCCTGATCCGGGCGCTCCGCGAGAACGGGCTGGACATGGTCAACGCCGCCCGCGTCACCGACCGCGCTTCCGCCTACCGGCGCGGCCACGTGCTCGGCAACCGGATGCTGACCGGGCTGGTCGCCGCGATCTTCGGCAAGCGGCTGTCCGACATGCTGTCCGGTTACCGGGTGTTCTCGCGCCGGTTCGTGAAGTCGTTCCCGGCGTTGTCGGCAGGGTTCGAGACCGAGACCGAGCTCACCGTGCACGCTCTGGAGCTGCGCATGCCGATCGGCGAGCTGCCGACGCGCTACATCGAGCGTGCGGAAGGCTCGGTGTCGAAGCTGCACACCTATCGCGACGGCATGCGCATCCTGCGCACCATCGTGGTGCTGATGAAGCAGGAGCGGCCGCTCGCCTTCTTCTCCGCCATCGCAGGCGGGATGCTCCTGGTGGGCCTGGCCCTGGGCCTGCCGGTGGTGGCTGAGTTCTTCCGCACCCGGCACGTGCCGCGCCTGCCGAGTGCGGTGCTGGCGCTGGGCTTCGTGCTGCTCGCCTGCCTCGCCCTGGTCTGCGGGCTGATCCTGGACAGCGTCACCCGCGGCCGGCTGGAGTTCAAGCGGCTGGCCTACCTCGCTCATCCGGCGCCCGAGGCCGATCCCATCTAGGCACCGTGACCGGCGGACGCCGGCGGACGCCATTTCCCCTTTGCCGGCGGGCGCGATAGCTGCTTGGGTCGGGCGGTCACCGCGATGGAGCTTTTTTTGGACCAACCCCCTCCGACCGGACGGGCCAGCATCGCCATCGTCGGCGCCGGCTTCAGCGGCACCCTGCTGGCGCTGCACCTGCTGCAGCGCTCGCCGCCGCAGACCAGGGTGGTGCTGATCGAGCGGGTCCGGTTCGGCCGCGGCACCGCCTACGCCGATGGCAACGCCAGCCACCTGCTGAACGTGCCGGCCGCCAGGATGAGCGCGTTCCCGCAGCGCCCGCTCGACTTCCTCCATTGGCTGCAAGGCTTGTCGCCGGCCGAGGTGTGCGGGGTGGAGTGTTCGGCCGCCTCCTTCGTGCCGCGCCGCATGTTCGGCCGCTACATGCGCCACCTGTTGAACGGCGAGATGAAGGTGCCCGGGCGGCGCGACCAGCTGGAGCTGGTACGCGGCGACGTCGTCGCGATTACCCCCGACGGCGCCGGGCTGACTCTTGCCCTCGACCGCGACCGCACCGTGCTGGCCGAGCGCGCCGTGCTGGCGATCGGCAACTTCCCGCCCGCCCCGCCGCCGGTGGCCGACCCCTCCTTCTACGACAGCCCGGCCTACAAGGCCGACCCGTGGGCGCCCGACACCCTGGACGGGCTCGATCCCGACGCGCCGGTGCTGCTGGTCGGCACCGGGTTGACCACCATCGACAGCGTCGTCTCGCTGCTCGACCAGGGCCATCGCGGCCCGATCACCGCCTTGTCGCGTCGCGGGCTGCTGCCGCACCGCCATGCCGCCGCCGCCCCGCCCGGCGCGGACCCGGCCGCCGCCACGATGCCGGAAACCGACGCCTTCCCGACCCGGCTGAACGCCCTTGCCCGCACCCTGCGCGCGAACGCGGCCAGGCAGGCGGCGTGCGGCGGCAGCTGGCACGCGGTGATCGACGAGATACGGCCCATCACCACCGAGCTGTGGCAGGCGATGAGCCTGCGCGACCGGCAGCGCTTCCTGCGCCACCTGCGCCCGTGGTGGGACACCCACCGGCACCGCATCTGCGGCCCGGTCGCGGACCGGATCGCCGCAGCGCGTGCGAGCGGCCAGCTGCGCATACGCGCCGGTCGGATATGCGGCTACCGGCAGGACCGGCCGGACGGGCTGGCGACGGTGACGTTCCGGCCGCGCTTCGCAGGCACGCTCGACAGCGTGACGGTGGCCCGCGTGGTCAACTGCGCCGGACCCGACGCCGACTACAGCCGGATCCGCGACCCGCTGGTGCGCTCCCTGCTGGACAACGGGCTGGTGCGCCCGGACCCGCTCTCCCTCGGGCTCGACGTCACCGCGCACTGCGCGCTGCTGGGGCGGGACGGGGCGATCTCGCGCCGGCTGTTCGCGGTCGGCCCGGTCACCAGGGGGATGTTCTGGGAGATGACCGCGGTGCCGGACATACGGCAGCAGGCCGAGCTGCTGGCGCTCCAGCTCGCCTCGCTGGTGCGGCCGCGTCCGGCGTGAGAACGGCGACCCGTTCCAGCCCGGACGTCCCCGGTGCGCATTCACCCGACTTCAGGATCGTCTGCCAGGTTCCAGGCGTGTCTTCAGCCATTCCAGGAAGACGGGATGGGTGCCGTAGGCGACGTTGATCCGCATCGCCGGCCCGGGTTCGGCGGTGGTGGAAAAGGCCGATGACGGGGCGATGAAGATGCCTTGCGAGGCCGCCTCTTCGACGTCGCCGGCCAGCAGGGCGGCACCGGGCAAGCGGATCCAGAGGTAGAAGCCGCCGCCGACCGGGCGCTGCACCGGGCAGCCCGCGGCCTCGAGCTCGCCCACCGTGGCCGCCGTCGCCCTGCTCACCCGGCCGCGCAGGCGTCGCAGGTGCTTCAGGTAGTGGCCCTGGTCGATCAGGCCGAAGATGAGCCGCTCGTCGTGCGCCGAGGTGGCGACGGTGGTCATGAGCTTCACGTCGTTGAGCGCCGCCGCGCGGGCGGGCGACGCGGCGACGTAGCCGACCCGGAAGCTGGCCGCGAGCGTCTTGGAGAAGGTGCCGACATAGATCACCCGGTCCAGCTGGTCGAGCGCTGCCAGCCGGGTGGCGGAATAGGGCAGGATGTCGGCGAACGGGTCGTCTTCGACCACGACGAGGCCGCGAGCGCCGGCGATGCGCAGGATCCCGTACGCGATCCCGGGCGTGATCGAGCCGCCGGTCGGGTTGTGCGCGAGCGACTGGGTGAAGAACAGCCTGGCGCCGCTTTCTTCCGCCTTCCGCTCCAGCTCGGGAAGGTCCGGGCCGTCCCGTAGCCGGCGCACCCCCACGATCCGGGCGCCGGCGAGGTGCAGCTTGGCGAACAGCGGATAGTAGCCGGGATCGTCGACCAGCACCGCGTCGCCCGGCCGCACATAGGTGCGGATGACCAGGTCCATCGCATGGTTGGCGCCGAAGGTCATGAACATCTGTTCGGGCCGGCAGCCGATGCCGCGTTCCGCCAGCGCCCCGCACAGCCGTTCGCGCAGCGGCAGGAAGCCCCAGGCACGGTTGTAGGCGTCCGCGTCGCGGAAGCGCGGCACCGACAGGTGGCGACGCAGCTCGGACTGCTCAAGCCAGTCAGGCGGCGGCCGGCCGTCACCCGGCCTGATCGGCAGGCGGCGCTCCAGCTGCTCGAACAGCAGCACCGTCCGTCCGCTCGCGATCCCGGCCTGCGGCGTGGCCGGAAGGAGGTGCTGCGACGATCGGACCACGTAGTAGCCGGAACCGGGCCTGGCCTGCAGCACGCCCTGCGCCACCAGGCGCAGATACGCTTCCGCCACCGTGTTCCTGGCCACCCCGGCGCGGATCGCCTGCTCGCTGATCGAGGCCACCCGCTCGCCGGCGCGCAGGGTGCCGGCGCGCAGCCGCGCCAGGACGCCGTCCATCACCAGCTCGACCTTGGACGGTGCATGCGTCATGGTTCCGGAGCCATACCAGTGCCACCGCTGGTACGGTATCGGCATAATCGTCCCCAACCGTACCTATCCGCGTGCCCGCTCCCGCCCTATCGGTTGGGTCGGCGCCTGCCGTCCCGGACAGGCCGGAAAAGGCGGACGACATGGCGGACGGCACCAGGGTTTCGCGCATCCCCGGGTTCCACAAGCTGGGGATCGAGGCGCGCATCGACGCGGTGGCGGCGTTCGCCGCGCTGGACGACGAGCAGCGCCGGCACCTCGCGGCACCCGCCAACATCGATCGCCGGCTCGCCGACCACATGATCGAGAACATGGTGACCACGCTGGCGATCCCGGTCGGCATCGCCACCAACATGCGTGTCGACGGCGCGGACGTGCTGGTGCCGATGGCGACCGAGGAATCCTCCGTGGTCGCCGCGGTCGGCAACTCCGCGCGCCAGTGCTACGACAACGGCGGCTTCACCACCTCGATGTCCGGCACCCAGATGATCGCGCAGATCCAGCTGCTGGACGTGCCCGATCCCGAGCGCACCCGGCTGGTGATCCTGGAGCATCGCGACGAGATCGCGGCGCTGTGCGACGGCTGCGACCCCACCCTGGTCCGGCTCGGCGGCGGCTTCCGCGACCTGGAGGTGCGGTTGATCCGGACCGCCGGCGGGGTCATGGTCATCACCCACATCGTCGTCGACACCCGCGACGCGATGGGCGCCAACGCGGTCAACACCATGGCGGAGCGGCTGGCGCCCCGGCTGCAAGCCTGGACCGGCGGCCGCACGCTGCTGCGCATCCTGTCCAACCTGGCGGACCGGCGGGTCGCCCGTGCCCGCGCCACCTGGCGGGCGGACGACATCGGCGGCGCGTCGGTCCGCGACGCGATGGTGGACGCCTTCCAGTTCGCCGACGCCGATCCGTACCGTGCCGCCACCCACAACAAGGGGATCATGAACGGCGTGTCGGCGGTGGTGCTGGCGACCGGCAACGACACGCGGGCGGTCGAGGCCGGCGCGCACGCCTATGCCGCGCGCGACGGCCGCTACCGCAGCCTGTCGCACTGGGAGGTCACCGCCGGGGGCGACCTCGCCGGGTCGATCGAGATGCCGCTCGCGGTCGGGCTGGTCGGCGGCGCCACGCGCATCCATCCGACCGCCCGCACCCTGCTGGCGATCATGCGGGTGGACAGCGCCGAGCGGCTGGCCCGGATCATCGCGGCCGTCGGGCTGGCGCAGAATTTCGGGGCGATGAAGGCGCTGGCCACCGACGGCATCCAGAAGGGCCACATGGCGCTGCACGCGCAGAACGTCGCGATCGGCGCCGGGGCAGAGGGCGACGAGGTCGAGAGGGTTGCCCGGCTGCTGGTGGAGCGGCGGTCGGTGACCCACGAGGCCGCCGAGGCGGTGCTCGCCGAGCTGCGCGTGCGGTGAGCGGAACGCCCGGCCTGCGCATCGTCGAGGTCGGTCCGCGCGACGGGCTGCAGAACGAGCCGCGTGCCCTCGATGCCGTCGACCGCGTCGACTTCGTCGAGGCGCTTGCGGCAGCCGGCCTGGCGACCATCGAGGTCGGCAGCTTCGTGTCGCCCCGCCGGGTGCCGCAGATGGCGGCCTCGGATGCGGTGCTGCGCGCGATCGCGCCGCGTGCGGGGCTGCGGCTTCCGGTCCTGGTGCCGAACCGCGTCGGCATGGAGCGGGCGGTCGAGGCCGGGGCTCGCGAGGTGGCGCTGTTCGTGTCGGCGTCCGAAACCTTCAGCCGCGCCAACATCAACTGCTCGATCGCGGGGTCCTTCGACCGCGCCGAGCCGGTGTTCGCGCTGGCACGCGAGCACGGCATCGCCGTGCGCGGCTACGTGTCCTGCGTGCTCGGCTGCCCATACGAGGGCCCGGTCCCGGTCGCCACCGTTGCCGACCTGGCCGCGCGCCTGGTCGAGCAGGGCTGCTACGAGGTGTCCCTGGGAGACACGATCGGGGTCGGCACGCCGGGCCGGGCCGGGCGCCTGGTCGAGGCGGTCGCCGGAAGCGTGCCGGTCGATCGCCTGGCGGTGCACTTCCACGATACCTATGGCCAGGCGCTCGCCAACGTCCTGGCCTGCCTCGAGCTGGGCATCGGCGTGGTCGACAGCGCGGCCGGCGGGCTTGGCGGCTGCCCTTATGCCGATGGCGCCAGCGGCAACCTCGCCACCGAGGACCTGGTCTACATGCTGGACGGCCTGGGCGTCGCGACCGGCGTGGATCTGGAACGGCTGCTGCAGGCGACGACCCTGGTCGCGACCAGGCTGGGCATCGTGCCGCGCTCCAGGGTGTACCAGGCCATGAGCTCCAGGCTCCCCGCCAAGGGCGGAACCCTTGATCCCGGTCCTTCGGCAAGGAGATCCGGTCCTTGAACGGGAGGCACCGCATGGTTCCGGAGCATCTGGCGGAAGTGGAGCGTCTGGCGGAAGTGTGGGGCGACGTGGTCGATCTCAGGCATCTGGCGCTGGCGGTGGCGATCGGGGCGGCAGTCAGCCTGGGCGTCTTCCTGGCGGCGCTGGCCGGCTTCCACGCGCTTGGCACGGTTGCCGCGTCGGCGCGCGCCTATGCGATGCTCGCCGGCCTCTGCGGCTGCGTGCTCGGCGGCGCGATCTGTGCGCGCCTGCTGCCGCCCAAGCGGATCCTGGTCGAGACCGGCGGGAGCGAGGACGAGCGGGCCGCCGCCGTCGCCGCCCTGTTCGAGGGCCGGGCGGGTGAGGGAGAAACCATCCCGCTTCCCGCCGTCGCCCATGACGAGCTGCAGGCGCTTGGCCTGCTGGACCTGATGACGGCCTCCGCCCGTCGCGTGGGAAGCGCCTGAGATGCACGGCATGGTCAGCGACCTCCCCGTCGCGCTCGGCATGGGGCTGGCCGGAGCGCTGGTCTTCTCGGCGGTCGGCCTGGTGTCGGGCACCGACGAGACCACGACCATCGCCCCGGTGACCCTGCTCGTGGTGCTGCTCGGCGTGCCGCCGGTCGGCATCTTCACCTTCTGGCTGGCCGCCGCGGTATCCAAGCACATGACGCACGCCATCCCGACGGCGCTGCTCGGCATCCCCGGCGATACCATGGCGGTGCCGCTGATGCCGCAGGCGACCGCCCTGCGCGCGCTCGGCGTGCCGCACATCGCCCTGCGCAAGATGGTCGCGGCCGCCCTGATCTCGGCGGTGATCGCGGTGCCGTTGTCGGTGCTGTTCGCCCTGGTGCTGGCGCCGTTCGGACGCGCCGTCACCGGCGCGGCACCCTGGCTGTTCCTGCTCGCCGCCATCCTGATCGCGTACTTCTCCGCCGGTCGCTGGGCGTCCGTGCTGCTGCTGCTCCCGTTCGTGCTGGTGATCGTGGCGCTGCAGACCCTGACCGCGGCGCACGGGCTCAAGCTGGCCGTCAGCTATTTCCTGGGTATCGCCATCGGGCCGCTGGTCGCCGACCTCCTGTCGACGCTGTCGCCGGTCGAGCGGCCGCGACTGCGGCGCGACGGGCCGCGCCGGTTCGCCATCGCCCCCGAGATCAGGGGATGGAAGGGGTTCTATCCCAACCCGTTCAAGGTCCTGGACGCGGTGCAGGCGCGCTGGGTGGCGGCCGCAGCGGTGGTATCCAGCGCCACCTTTGTGTTCAGCCCGGTGGCGATGACCGTGGTGCTGGGAGAAGCGGTCGCGTCGCGCATCCGCCATCCGTACCACCGGCTGACGACGGTGCTGGCGGTGCGCAACGGCGTCACGGAGTCCACCTACATCGCCGAGGCCATCATCCCGCTGGTGGCGTTCGGCCTGCCGCTGAGCCCGGTCGCCGCGGGTCCCGCGGCGCCGCTGTTCAACGCGCCGCCCCGCTTCTTCGTCGACGCGGCGCATCACCACGTCCTCAACCTGCACACGCTGATGACGCCGGCACAGTTCCTGTTCTACGGCCTGCTCGCCGTGCTGTTGGCGGCCCTGGTCGCCTATCCGCTGGCGATGAACTACGCCCGGGTGGCCGCGGTGTTCGTGTCGCGGCGGATCAGCCACGAGGCGATCATCGCCACCTTTGTCGGGCTCGTTCTGGTGATCGGGATCTGGGAGGGCGGCCTGCTGGGCATGCTGGTGATCGTCTCGGTGGGCCTGCTTGGCGGGCTTCTCAACCGCATCTTCGGCTTCAACACCGGGGTGCAGTTCATGGGCTTCTACGTCGCGGCCCTGAGTGTCCCGGCCTTCACCGCCTTGTTGCGGTGAGCGCCAGCACGATGGGTGTCATTCGCCGCGTCGCGACTTCAGGTCGACGAGGTTGCCCGGTGCCGCCACCGCGACCGGTCCCAGCGTCGCCGCCACCTTGCGCAGCAGCTCGTCGCGCTTGAACGGCTTGCC